>CAJUFK010000074.1 GCA_910585535.1 uncultured Angelakisella sp.
AGCATTTCTGCCGCCGCAGCGGCGTCTCGGAGCGCAACCGCCGTAGGCGGCTCTTGGCGCGGAGAGGCTTTGCTTACTTTCTTTTTGCGATAGAAAAAGAAAGTTGACCGTAGGTCACGGTCCCGAAGGGATCGAGGCTTCCGCCCTGTACAACCTCCCCCGCAAATACACCCCGGTGGGGTGTTTTGCGCGGACGTACCCAGTAACAGGACCTAGGGCCAAAGGCCCCAAGGTCCGTGTCATCTAAAGGCCGCCGCCAGGCGGCCCTTCGGACGCGGCAAAGCCCATAGGACCCCCCGTGGCGGTAAATATCCGCAATCGGACCACTCCCAGAAATCCGGGCTTTCTTGAAAGGAAACGGGAACTGTGCTAAGATAGAAACGAATTTTCCGCCATCATCACCAAAAGGAGGCCTGCCCATGTCTGCTTTTTCCATCCCTGCCCCGGCCACCGCCATTCTGGAACGGCTGGAGGCCGCCGGACACGAGGCCTGGGCTGTGGGCGGCTGCGTCCGGGACAGCCTGCTGGGACTTTCCCCCCACGACTGGGACCTTTGCACCTCCGCCACCCCGGAGGAGATGGCCGCCGCCTTTGGGGACTGGACTGTCATCCCCACCGGCCTGCGCCACGGCACCCTTACCGTCCGCCTGGAAAAGGAAAACTGGGAGGTGACCACCTTTCGGGCCGACGGAGAATACAGCGACCACCGCCGCCCCGATCAGGTCCGCTTTGTCAGCCGGGTGGAGGAGGACCTTTCCCGGCGGGATTTTACCGTCAACGCCATGGCCTGGCACCCCCGCCGGGGGCTTCGGGACCCCTTTGGCGGGGCCGCCGACCTGAAAAAACGGATCCTTCGGGCGGTGGGGGATCCCCTGCGGCGCTTTGACGAGGACGCCCTGCGGATCCTCCGGGGGGTGCGGTTCGCCGCCTGGTACGGCCTTGCCCCGGAGGCGGGGACCGCCGCCGCCATCCACAGCTGCCGGGGGCTTCTCCGGCGGGTGGCCCCGGAGCGGTGTATGGCGGAGCTGCGGCGGCTCCTCTGCGCCCCGGGGGAACAGCTGGGGGCCGTCCTCCGGGAGTTCTGGGATGTTCTGGGGGAACTGCCCGGTCTGGACTTCCTTTGGGAGATGAAGGGGTACGATCAGCAAAACCCCCACCACACCCTGGACCTTATGGAACACACCATCGCGGCGGTGGTCTCGGTCCCGGCCCGGGAACCCCTGCGCCTGGCGGCCCTTCTCCACGACGGGGGGAAGCTGCGGTGCCGGACGGTGGACGGGGAGGGGATCGCCCACTACTACGGCCACCCCCGGGAGAGCGCCAAGCTGGCGGAGACCGCCCTCCGCCGCCTCCGGTGCGAAAACGTCCTTCGCCGCCGGGTGGTCGACCTGGTGGAACGCCACGATCTGTGGGCGCCCCCCACCCTTCCCACCGCCCGGCGGTGGCTGGGGAAGCTGGGGGAGGAGGAGCTTCGGGACCTGCTGGCCCTGGAACGGGGGGACACCCTGGGACACGCCCCGGACTGTCAGCCGCCCCGGCTGGCGCTGCTGGACCAGTGGGAGGCGCTGCTGGACATGGTCCTGGCGGAAGGGGACTGCTTTACGATGAGGGATCTGGCGGTAAACGGGGATGACCTTTTGGCGGCGGGGATCCCGGCCGGACCGGAGATGGGCCGGATTCTGAAGCGGCTCCTGTCGGAGGTGCAGGAGGGACGCCTCCCCAACGAGAAGGCTGCGCTTATGGCCAGCCTGCCCACAGATCCGCCGCCGGCAGGATAAGAAAAAAAGGACCGCCCGGAGCCGTGATGCAGCTCTTTTTTCGCACAAAACCGCCTTCCGAAGCCTGCCGTCAGGCGGCCGGGGACTTCTGCCATTAGGCGCAGGAAGGGTAAAATTTTTAAGAATTGGTGCAATTTTATCCAGAAGCTGGTATACTAAGGAACAGCGCTTTTTGTTAGGGAGGACGTCTATGGTTTTCAGCAGTATCCTGTTTCTGTTCCGCTTCTTTCCCGCCGCAATGGCGGTCTACTACCTCGCCCCAAGGCGGTACAAAAATTTGGTTCTTCTTATTGAGAGCCTGATCTTTTACTCCTGGGGGGAGGTTCGGTATTTCCCGATCATGGTGGCCTCCATCCTGGTGGATTACATTGCCAGCAACGGCATCGAAAAGCACCGGGACAGCAAGGGAGCCTGCCGGGCGTTTCTCTGCCTTTCGGTGGTCTTTAACCTGGGGATGCTGGGCTTTTTTAAGTACACCAACTTTATTTTGGGGAACCTTTCGGCCCTTTTCGGCCTCTCCCTGCCGGCGCTTTCCCTCACCCTGCCCCTGGGCATCAGCTTTTATACCTTCCAAACGATGTCCTACACCATCGATGTCTACCGGGGGAAGGTCCCGGCGGAACGGAACATCGTCGACTTCGGGGCCTTTGTGGTGCTGTTCCCCCAGCTTATCGCCGGACCCATCGTCCGGTACACCGACGTAAACCGGGAGCTGAAAAGCCGGACTATCACCCCCGGGGACGTTCAGGAGGGCATCGATATTTTCATCCGGGGGCTGGGGCGGAAGGTCCTTATCGCCAACAACATCGGCTCCCTGTGGACCGAGGTTTCGGCGATGAACTTTTCGGTGATCTCCACCCCCCTGGCCTGGCTGGGGATCCTGGCCTACACCTTCCAAATCTACTTCGACTTTTCCGGCTACTCCCAAATGGCCATCGGCCTGGGGCGGATGCTGGGCTTCCGGTTCCCCCAGAACTTCAACGATCCCTACATCGCAAAAAGCGTCACCGAGTTCTGGCGGCGGTGGCACATGACCCTGGGCTCCTGGTTCCGGGAATACCTGTACATCCCCCTGGGGGGCAACCGCTGCTCTTTCCCCCGGCAGATCTTTAACCTCTTTGTGGTGTGGGCCGCCACCGGCCTGTGGCATGGGGCCAGCTGGAACTTCGTCCTGTGGGGGCTTTACTTCTTCGTCTTTCTGGTGCTGGAAAAGGCTTTTCTCCGCCCCGTCCTGGAGGGGAGCCGGGTCCTGGGCCACCTCTACCTCCTCTTCCTGGTCGTGGTCAGCTGGGCCATCTTTGCCATCACCGATTTTGCCGCCCTGGGGCGGTTCCTCACCGCTATGTTCGCCTTCCGGGGAGGGAGCGAATGGCTCTACTACCTGCGAAACTACGGGGTTACGTTCCTCCTGGCGGCCTTCCTTTCCACCCCCCTCCTGGCCCGGCTGGAGAAGCGGCTGGGGGGACGGCTCGGGTGGGCAAAAAATCTGGCCCTGGTGGTGATCCTGGTGGCCAGCATCGCCTACCTGGAGGATGCCACCTACAATCCCTTCCTCTACTTTAGATTTTAACGAAAGGAGCGCCAACAGATGAAAAAGCTTTTCCGGGAGTATGCGCTCCTGACGGTCTTTGTCTTTATCATGGGGGGGCTGTTCCTTCTGGACCTCTGCTTTACCGCCAACCCCTACAGCGAGCTGGAGAACCGCAAGCTGAAGCAGAAGCCCGCCTTTTCCCTGGAGGCCCTGGCGTCCAACCAGTACACCAAGAACTACGAGGAATACATCAACGACCAGTTTGTTTGCCGGGACGGGTGGATCACCCTGAAGTCGGTGTTTGAATCCGCGTTGGGCAAAACCGAGAACAACGGGGTGGCCTACGGAGCGGACGGCTACATCTTCAACAAGATGTACGATCCCGCCCTGGGGGAGGAGCGGTCCAACGGGACCGGCTTCGGCGGGGACGGGGACGGCAGCGCCGCCCTGCCGGTGCTGAACCAGGCCCAGCTGGTCAGGAACGCAGACTTCCTGGAGCGCTTCCTTTCCGGCTATGACGGCCACGTCACGGTGGCCATCGCCCCCAACTCCTACACCGTCCTTTCGGAAAAGGTCCCGGCCAATCTCCCCAATGTGGACCAGCGGAAGGCGGTGGAGGACCTTTATGCCGGACTGGATGGGGAAAACCTTACCAAACTGGATCTTTTCTCCCCCCTGGAAGAGGCGGCAAAGACCCGGCAGGTGTGCTACAGAACCGACCACCACTGGACCACCGATGGAGCTTGGACCGCTTACCGGGCTTACTGCGAGGCCCTGGGGATCCCCTTTGCCACCCTGGAGGAGCTGGCCCCCCTCCGCCGGGAGGTCCCGGGTTTTTTGGGGACCTACTACAACAAAAGCAAGAACTTTAACGCCCAGGCGGACACCCTGGTTTGGTACGACATCCCGGTGGAGGATGTGACCATCGACGGGGAGCGCACCGCCCTACAGCCAGACGGTTCCCGGGTGGAGGTCATCGGTCTTTACCAGAAGGAGAAGCTGGAGACCCGGGATAAGTATGCCGCCTTTCTCTACGGCAACAACGGCCTCACGGTAATCAAGAGCGGCAACAGCAAGGCCCGCCGGGGGGATGGGGAGCCCAGCCGGGTGCTGGTCATCAAGGACAGCTATGGCAACTGTTTTGCCCCCTTTCTTACCTACAGCTACGACGAGGTATGGGTGGCCGACCTGCGGAACATGACCTTTAAGGTCAGCGAAACGGTGGCGGAAAACGCCTTTGACGACGTGCTGATTCTCTACAACCTGGACACCTTCCAGGAGGACAGGAACTTCTCCCGCATCACCTACTGACCCTCCCCGGCGGCGGCCCTGCGGCCGCAGGCACACCCTCCCCGCCGCTCCGCGGCTAAGGGTTGTGCCGGGACCTAAGTTGTGCCTGGAGTCGGATGCAGCAGAAGGCGGGAGGTTGAAATCACCCATTGCCAGGTTGCGTGGGAGCGATTTTGCGCTTCGGACAAAACGCTGTTAAGACTCCAGGCAGGACCCACGAAAACGACTGCGTAACGGAGGGTCTAAAGTTTAGGGCCGCCCTTTTCAAAGGGCGGTAGGGTCCAGGGGCAACGCCCCGGTCGCCCGTCGCAACGAGCGAAACTCCTTCGCATCTTTCCGGAGGGAGCATTTTTCTTTGCTTACTTTCTTTTTGCGATAGAAAAAGAAAGTAAGAGGCTGACGCCCTGCACTCGAGTTCCCCGCAAATACACCCCGGTGGGGTGTTTTGCGCGGACGAAGGCAGTAACAGGGCCTTGGGGGCGAAAAGCCCCCAGGCCCGTGACATCTAAAGGCCGCCGCCAGGCGGCCCCAATCACCCCCAAACCACAGAAAGAGAGACACCAAAAAGGATGATCGCCAGAGACGAGCTATTCACCCACGCCCTGGACTTTTACGGCGCCCAGCCCGAGTACCTCTGGGCTAGCTCCCCCAATACGGCCATCCTCCGCAGGAGAGACACCGGGAAATGGTTTGCCGCCCTCCTGGATGTCCCCAAGGCGCGGCTGGGCCTCCCCGGGGAGGGAAAGACAGACCTGCTGAACCTGAAATGCGGCCCGGAGCTGATGGGGTCCCTTCGGGGGAAGGAGGGGTACCTGCCGGCCTACCATATGAACAAGAGCAGCTGGATCGGCCTCCTGCTGGAGGGACCGGTGCCCCGGGAGGACCTGTTCTGGCTTTTAGATGTCAGCTATGGGCTGGCAGTGAAATAACGAAAGGAGACCGACACCATGGAACAGCGGATCAACCTCAGCATCGACGGCCCGGGGATCGCCCTCTTTTCCCCGGGGGTGACAGGAGACATCCCAAAGGGGGAAGACTTCCTGACCAAGGAGTTCTCCCAGCCGGAGGACATCGGCCGCCATGTCCGGGCGGGGGACGTCACCGCCTTTTGTACCGGAAGCCCCGGGGACTTCCTCCTGGACTGCCGGGAGGGCTACCCCGATGAGGCGGCGATGGAGGAATACCCGGTGGGCCTCCGCCTGGCCCTGGAGGTCCGAGGCGGGGAGGTCTGGGTCACCGACCTGTTCTGGCTCTCCCAATTCCCCAAACAGTGCCCGCCGGAGCAGGTCATCCGGCTGGTGGATGGCTTTTACCACCTCACCGTTCTGACGAAAAAGCCGGATTCCGGGGTCTGGGGGGATGACCAGAGGGTCCTCCTCTACTGGAACCCCCTGCCGGAGATGCCGGAGCTTATGTGGCAGGGCGCCCCCCTGCTGCTGCCGAAGGAGGAGTGGGGCTGATGCAGTACCTGGAGACCGAGGCCCAGCGCCGGGCCAGCCGCAGCACCTGCTACATCGAGTTCCAGAGGGGGCGGTTTCACGGCTGCTGGCTGGAGGACTCCCTCTGCCTGCACCAGAGCCTTTGGACCAAAAACCATCTTTCGGCGCTGTTCGGGCGGGTCCTGCCGGACTTCGACTTCTACGGCGTCACTTTGGTGACCCCCGCCCAATGGGAGGAGCTGCACCGGCTGGCCCAGGAGGGGAGCCCGGGGCAGAAGGCCATCCTGGACGAGCTGTCCCCCTGGGCGGAGGACTGCTTCCGGGAGCAGGAGGTCTTTACGATCATCGGGATGTAGGACTTGATTCTCCCCCAGAATCGTGCTATAGTCATACTGGTTGTCGATCAAAGATCGACAACACGCACGCTATGCGTGCTGGCGTCGCTTTGCGCCGCCCCGTATGATTGAAATTTCGGAAAAAGGAAATTCTCTATCCAAATTTCTGATAAAGCGGTAAAACCAAAGACTACATAAAAAGGAGCGGATACCAATGATCCCTACCAGAGAACAGGCCTGGGAATGGCTCTGCGAGTACAACGAAAGCGACTCCCTCCGCAAGCACGCCCTGACGGTGGAGGGGGTTATGCGACATTTTGCCGGCCTCTACCCCGGGGAGGACCCGGAGCTTTGGGGCATCGTGGGGCTGCTCCACGACCTGGACTATGAGAAGTACCCGGAGCAGCACTGTACAAAGACCCAGGAGATCCTCCGGGAGAAGGGGGCCGACGAGGTCATTGTCCGGGGGACCGCCAGCCACGGTTACGGCCTCTGCTGTGACATCGAGCCGGTTTCCACCATGGAGAAGGTGCTGTTCACCATTGACGAGCTTTCCGGCCTTATCACCGCCGCCGCCCTGATGCGGCCCTCCCACAGCGTCCTGGATATGGAGCCCAAAAGCGTCAAGAAGAAGTTTAAGGACAAGCGGTTTGCTGCCGGGGTCAACCGGGAGGTCATCCTCCAGGGGGCGGAACGCCTGGGCATGGAGATGGATACCGTCATCGCCGAGACCATCGAGGGGATGAAGAAGATCGCCGACTCCATCGGCCTGGGAATGGCCGCCGAGGGCTGATCCCCCCGCAAAGCAAAAGGAGACCCGGGGCGCTCCCTTCCACAGAGGGGAACGCCCCGGGTCTTTTATGTCCTGCAAAGGATGGTCACTTGACAGCGGCTTTCAGCTCCTCCACCCGGTTGGTCTTTTCCCAGGCCACGTCCAGATCGGTGCGGCCCATATGGCCGTAGGCCGCCAGCTTGCGGTAGATGGGGCGGCGCAGGTCCAGGGTGCGGATGATGGCCGAGGGCCGCAGGTCAAAAACCTTTTCCACCGCCTGCTCCAAAGCCTCGTCGGAGACGGTCCCGGTGCCGTAGCTGTCCACGCAGATGGAAACGGGCTTGGCCACCCCGATGGCGTAGGCCAGCTGGATGAGGCACCGCTTGCAGAGCCCCGCCGCCACCAGGTTCTTGGCCACCCAGCGGGCGGCGTAGGCGGCGCTGCGGTCCACCTTGGTGGGGTCCTTGCCGGAGAAGGCACCGCCGCCGTGGCTCCCCCAGCCGCCGTAGGTATCCACGATGATCTTCCGCCCGGTGAGGCCGCTGTCCCCGTGGGGGCCGCCTACCACGAACCGGCCGGTGGGGTTGATGAGATACTGGCAGTTTTTCCGCAGTTCCTCCGGAACCACTGGGAAGATGACCTGCTTTTTGATGTCCTCCCGGATCTGCTCCTGGGTGACCTCCTCCCCGTGCTGGGTGCTGATGACGATGGTGGTAATCTCCTTGGGAATCCCGTCCTCGTAACGGACCGTCACCTGGGTCTTGCCGTCGGGGCGCAGATAGGGCAGGGTGCCGTCCTTGCGGACCTTGGTCAGCTGCCGGGCCAGGCGGTGGGCGTAGGCGATGGTCATGGGCATCAGCTCCGGGGTCTCGTCGCAGGCGTAGCCGAACATCATCCCCTGGTCCCCGGCGCCGTTCTGGTCCTCGGCCTCCCCGGCCTTGGCTTCGGCGGACTGGTCCACCCCCAGGGCGATGTCCGGGGACTGCTC
This sequence comes from uncultured Angelakisella sp., assembly GCA_910585535.1. Lineage (GTDB taxonomy): Bacteria > Bacillota > Clostridia > Oscillospirales > Ruminococcaceae > Angelakisella. The sequence continues at coordinate 8,134 of CAJUFK010000074.1, forward strand.
GTGGATGGAGGTCAGCACCCCGCAGGTGGCTCCGTCAAAGCCGTAGGCGGCGTTATCGTAGCCGATGTCCAGGACGATCTCCCGGACCAGCTTCTGAACGTCCACATAGCAGCTGGTGGTCACCTCTCCAATAACCTGGACCAGGCCGGTGGTGCAGCTGGTTTCACAGGCCACCCGGCCCATGGGATCCTTTTCCAGGATGGCGTCCAGAATGCCGTCAGAGATCTGGTCACAGATCTTATCGGGGTGTCCTTCGGTGACCGATTCGCTGGTAAAGTAGTAGCTTCGCATGATGATTCCTCCTTTATGTATACCCGGGAGCCCTCCCGCAACAGCACAAGAAAGCGCCCGGAAAACCTCCGGGCGCTGTGTCATCTCATCTCCCGGATCTCTCCGCAGGATTTAGCACCTTGCCATAGGCAGGTTGCCGGGCTTCGCAGGGCCTGTTCCCTCCACCGCTCTTGATAAGAAATATTCTGTTGTGGTATATATTTTAGCGTGCCGCGCCGGGATTGTCAACCCTTTTTCCGATGGTATTTTCTTTCACAAAGGAGGAAAGGCGTTTGTACAGCAGGAAGGTGATAATGGAAAGGATGAGGCCCTTGACCAGGTTGAAGGGGATGACCCCGAAGAGGACATAGGTATCTACGCTGCCAATCAGGGGGTTGACCTTGGCGCAGGCGGAGAGGATGGCTTCAATGGGCATTACCTTGGCGAAGAAGGGGATGAGCATATATCGATTGGTGAAGCAGCCGACCAAGGTCATGGCTCCGGTACCCCAGGCCATCCCCAGGACGGCGCCCTTTTTGGTGTGGTGCTTCCGGTACAGAAGGGAAGCTACCACGCAGAAGGCGGAGGTCATCAGGAAATCCCCCAGCTCCCCCACGCAGCCGGTGGAGCTGGAAAAGGCGTGGATGATGTCCTTAACCATGGTGATGAGGACTGCGGAGGCGGGGCCGAACATAAAGGCGGCCAGGAGGCTTACCGCGCCGCTTAGATCCACCTTAAGGAAGGGGGGGCAGAAGGGCAGGGGGAACTCAAAGAACATGACAACGGTGGCGATGGCGGCGAACATGGCGCTGTAGGTGATCCTTTTGGTGCGGCTGAGTGTGTTGGACATGGTGACTCCTCCAAAAAAAAAGATTTTTTGGCTTGTCGAGGGGAAAAAGAAGGCCCCCTGTACTGGTGGTACAGAGGGCGTTGTCGGCTGGATCTTGGGGGGAATCCCCCAAAACACGGCTTCCGTTTCTTCCATCCAGACTATACTGTCGGTACCGGGTTCTCACCGGTTCTGCGTAAAGACGCTTGCGGCACTCGTGGCTTCTGGCCCATCACCGCCGGTGGGGAATTTCACCCCGCCCTGAAACAAAACCATCTATAGTATAGCACAGCCGAAAGAGATGTCAAGGGGGCTTTCGCCCAAAAGATGAAATTCTATGGTTACTCCTCTGGATAAAATACCTTTGCAGAGCCTTTCTGCTTCTGCTTCCGCTGCGGCTCCCGGCGCTGCCGGAAACCGAGAGGTCTGGGGAAACCTCCTGGTTTTCACTCTCCTCCCCGTTTTCCGCATAGTATAGGAAAAAAAGGAGGGGTTTCTTATGTTCAGCGCCGCAACGGGAGTTTTTCTCATTATCACAGCCTACCTGGCTTTGGTGGGGCTGGCCCAGATCTGTGTGACGGTGGGCCGGTGGTTTGCCGCCCAGGAGGGGCTGGAACACTGCTGGCTGGTGGTTACCGCCACCCCCGGGGACCGGGGAATGGAAATGCGCCTGCGCCAGGCCTACGCCGAGGCCCACGGCGCTCCCGCCCTGGACGGGGTACGCCTGGCGGTGGTGGATGCCGGCGCCGACCCGGAGACCCTGGCTATCTGCCGCTGCTTCTGCCAAGAGAAGGGCCTGCCCCTTCTGGCCGCCGAGGAGGCTGGAGGATTCCTTGCCGCCGGCGGAAAGTGAGCCGGCCCGTTCCTGCCGCCGGAGTTTTGCATTTCGGGAAAAGCGTGGTACGGATGGAAACAAAAAGACCCAGAATCTGTATTCATAACCGAGGGATGCCGGATGGACGAGGTTTTTTCTCTGTCCCCCTACCCATCCGGGGAGAAATGCGTTATAATGAATAGAACGACGCAAAAAAGGGGGCGGGACTTATGGCGGGAAGGCCGGAAAAGGAACTGGAACGGCTGGAGGGTACGGTGGAAACCGTCATCTATTACAACGAGGACACCGGCTTTACCGTCATGGACCTGGCCGTGGAGGACGAACTGGTCACTGTTACCGGCATCACCCAGGGGGTGGCCGAGGGGGAAGAGATCTCCGCCCACGGGACCTATGGCTCCCACCCCAAATACGGTCACCAATTTAAGGCGGAGGCCATCCAGCGCACCCTGCCCACCACCGCCAACGCCATCCGCAAGTACCTTTCCTCCCGGGCGATCAAGGGAGTGGGCCCCGCCATCGCCCGGCGGCTGGTGGACACCTTTGGCGACCAGACCTTGGAGATCATGGAGAAGGCCCCCCAGCGCCTTAGCGAGGTCAAAGGCATCTCCCCGGAAAAGGCCGCCGCCATCGGGGAGGAGTTCGCCCGGCTCTTCGGCATCCGCACAGTGATGCTCTTTCTGACAGGGTGCGGCCTGCCCGCCGGGGTGGCCATCAAGGTTTGGAAGCGGTGGGGAGGCCCTGCCATGGACCTGATCCGGGACGATCCCTACGTCCTCTGCTGTGACGAGATCGGGGTGGACTTTCCCCAGGCCGACGCCATGGCGCAGGAAAAGCTGGGGATGCAGCCGGAGAGCCACAAGCGGCTTTCCGCCGGGGTGAGGCACATCCTCCGCCACAACTGCCGGGAGGGCCATACCTGTCTGCCCCGGGATTTTCTGGAAAAGACCGCAGGGGAATTTTTGGATATTACCCGGGAGCTGGCCCAGGAGACCATCGCCGAAATGGAGCGGGACAACGACCTGATTCCCTACGAGGCAGGGGGGAAAAGCTGGCTCTACCTGCCGGAGCTGTACGCCGCCGAGACCACCATCGCCGGACGGATCTCCCTGATGCTCCAGCTGGCTCCACCGCCTAAAAAGGATTGGGAGGCGGAGATGGACAAGCTGGAGGCCGGGCTGGGCATCACCTACGGCCGCCAGCAGCGGCGGGCCATCCGGGAGGCGATGGAGAACCCCATCTTCCTCCTCACCGGGGGACCGGGGACGGGGAAGACCACCGCCCTGAACGGCATCCTCACCCTGCTGGAGGCGGAAGGGCTCAAGGTTGCCCTGGCCGCGCCTACAGGGCGGGCCGCCAAACGGATGACCGAGGTCACCGGACGGGAGGCCAAGACCATCCACCGCCTTTTGGAGGTAGAGCCCTTCCGGGAGACCCTCACCTTTAAGCGCAACGAGAAGAACCCCATCCCGACGGACGCCATTATCGTGGACGAGATGAGTATGGTGGACACCCTCATTCTGGAATCCCTTTTCCGGGGGATGCGCCTCAGCTGCAAGCTGATCCTGGTAGGGGACAGCGACCAGCTGCCTTCGGTGGCGGCGGGGCAGGTGCTGGGGGACCTGATCGCCAGCAGGCGGATCCCCACCGTCCACCTGGACGAGGTGTTTCGCCAGGCGGCGGAGAGCCTGATCGTGGTCAACGCCCACGCCATTGTCAGCGGGGAGCTTCCCCAGCTGGACAAAAAGGACAATGACTTCTTCTTCCTTCCCCGAAGGGACTCCCGCCAGGTCCAGGAGCTGGTGGCGGATCTTTGCGCCCGGCGGCTCCCCGCCAGCTACGGCTACCGGCCCCTGTGGGACATCCAGGTCATTACCCCCTCCCGCCAGGGGGCCCTGGGAACAAGGGAGCTAAACGGCATCCTCCAGGAGCGGCTGAATCCCAGGGACCCCCAAAAGAGCGAATACACCGCCTTGGGGCGGACCCTCCGGGAGGGGGATAAGGTAATGCAGATCCGCAACAACTACGACATCCTGTGGGAAAATGACAGCGGCCAGAAGGGGGAGGGGATCTTCAACGGGGACATTGGCATCATCGAGATGATCGACCCCTCCTCCAAGACCATTCTGGTGCGGTTCGACGACCTGGTGGCCCCTTACAATTTCGACACTGCCGACCAGCTGGAACACGCCTACGCCATCACCATCCACAAGAGCCAGGGGAGCGAATTTGAAGCGGTGGTGATGCCCCTGATGGGGAGCCACCGGAACCTCCACTACCGAAACCTTCTGTACACCGGGGTGACCAGAGCCAAGCGTTTACTCATCCTCACCGGGGAAAAGGAGACGGTGGCCCGGATGGTTTGCAATGACAAGCGAACCAGGCGGTACACCAATCTTCGGCCCATGCTGGAGGAGGCCGTCGATGGCGGTTTTTGAGGAACTGGGCAATCTGCTTTTCCCGCCCCGGTGTTTGGGATGCGGCCAGGTTCTGCCCCTGGGGGAGGACTGCTGCGAGAACTGCCAAAAGATTTACTGCCACCTTCCGCCGCCGGGGGACTGGGCGGGGCGGCCAGTGTCGTCGGCATGGCTTTACTGGGAGCAGTACCCGGTGGCGATCCGGCGGCTGAAATTCCGGCGTGACCGCCGGGACGGGCGGCGGATCGCCCGGCTGATGGCTGGGCAATGGCGGCGGCAGTTCCCTGGTTTTGGGGAGGATCTCCTCACCTTTATGCCCATGCCCCCGGATCGAGAGCGGCGGAGGGGTGGGAATCAGGCGGAGCTGCTGGCCCGATGGATCGGGGAGGAACTGGGCTGTTCGGTGGTTCCTTTGCTTTCCCGGGAGGGGATTCTGACACAGCATCAGCTGCCGGCGGCGGCGCGGCAGCGTCAGAAGCAGGATTCTTTTCGGCTGCTGCCCGGGGCGGAGGGGAAGATTTTGGGGCGGCGTGTGGTTTTAGTGGATGACCTCATTACCACTGGGGCGACGGCAGGGGCTTGTTTACGGCTTTTGGAGGGAGCTGGTGCAGAGCGCACGGCTATTCTGGTTGCAGCCCGTGCGGGCTAGCACCCGCAGGCAGACCCTCCCCGCCGGCGGGCGCTGCCCGCTTCCGACTCCAGGCACAGCCTACATCCCGGCACAACCGTTAGGCGCGGAATGCCGGGGAGGGGTGTGGGCGTTGGATTTTGAAAAGGAGGAAAAATATGGAGCCGATTCATTATTTAGTCACAAAAATTGAGGGAGACTATGCTATACTAAGAACCGTCGACCGTCCGGAGGCCGTTGAGGCTCCGGTGGCGCTGGCTCTCCTCCCGGATGGCGTCGCCGAGGGCGTCCATCTTTTGTGGGAGGATCTGGAGTACACCATTCAGTAAGGACTGAGAAAAAGATGAAACTGTTTTGCGAGGATCGGGCCATCCAGGTGAATGTGGTGGGCTACCAGTTTCCCTATGACCCCCTGCGGAGCATCTACGATAATAACTGGCTTATGGTCCGGATCCGCCTGACAGAAGGGATCCAGACCTATGATTTTGACGACCCTTGTATGACCAGCCACGAGCTGGCCGATCTGGTTCGGGGCCTGGAGAACGTCTCCCGGGGGCTGACGGTGGAAAGCGAGGCCCAGTTTATTGAGCCCTACGTCCGCCTGCACACCCACCGCTGCGTCGGGGGAATCCTGGTCAATCTGGGGGTGGCCCTGACCATGGAGGAGGACGATCCCGCCTTTGTGGAACTCCAGGAGCGTCTGGAGGAGAACGACTGGGAGCGGTTCTGGGTCTCCGCCATCCTCAGCGACGAGGATTTTCAGATTATGATCCAGCGTTTCCGGGAGATGACCGCCCGCTTCCCGGTGCGGTAGAAAGGGAAATATGGATCACCCCGGCGCCCGAAAGGGTGTCGTTGAAATGCTGGAGCAGCTTCGCGCCCAGTTGTAGGAAACAAACCGGAAAGGAGGAAGCCCCTGTCATGCACATCTACACCCTGTCCTTCCTCCTGGTCTTTCTGCCCATCACCGCCCTTTTGTACTACACCGTCCCAGCCCACTACCGGGTGTTCGTCCTCTTTCTGGCCTCCCTCTACTTCTACGCCTCCCTGTCCACCCTGGGGCTGGCTGTTATGCTGGCTTCGGTGGGGCTGGATCTGCTGGCGGCCAAGCCCCTGTTCCTCTGGGGGAAGGGGGACCGCCGGGCCCGGCTGCTGCTCTTCCTGGCGGCGGCGAAGAATATCTTCCTTTTTGTAGTCCTCTCCACCCTCAGCCAGCTGCGCCAAACCGAGATGCCTCTGGGGGTGGTGGTCTACGCGTTTACCAGCCTGGGGTATCTGGTGGACCTGTACAACGGGGAGGCCGACCTGGTGGTGGATCCCTACGAGTACGGCCTTTTCTGCTGCTTCTTTGGCAAGATCTATGTAGGCCCAATCCTCTCCTACAACGATTTTTCCCGGCAGCTGCGGGAGTTTCGCCCCTCCCTGACCAAGATCGGCTCCGGATCGGTTTTCCTCCTCCACGGTTTGGCAAAAAAGGTGATTCTGGCCGACTCCCTGGCCCTTCTCACCGAGGAACTCCGGGCCATCCCCTATCTGGATAAAACCGTTCTGTCGGTGTGGATGCTTATTATCTGTTCCATCTTCCAGGTCTACTACACCCTTTCCGGTTTCAGCGATATGGCCCGGGGCATTGGGGGCATCTTTGGCCTGGAACTGCCGGAAAACTTCCATTACCCCCTCCAGTCCGAGTCGGTCACCGACTTCTTCTCCCGTTTTAACATCTCCGCCAACCGTTTTGTCCGCAAGTATGTCTACGGTGCCTTGGGGGCGGAGGACAACGGCAGACTGGCCACCACCCTCAACATTATGCTCATCACCATGCTTATGGGCCTGTGGTACGGCATCCGCCTGAACTATCTGATCTGGGGGGCCTCTTTGGGGCTGTTCATCGTCCTGGAGACCATCTGGGGGGAGGCGCTGTTTGACCGCCTGCCCACGCTGGTAAGGCGGCTCTACACCCTGGTGGTCATCATCGTATCCTTCGCCTGGTACTCCAGCTATTCCTTTTCCCAGGGGGCTTTTTACCTCCAAACCATGTTCGGCCTGCGGACCTGGGATTTTCTCCGGGGCCTTGTGGGAGGCGCCTACGCCCTGCCCTGGAGCGGGGAGACCCTTTACATCCTTTTGGAAAACTGGCTCCTTTTGGTGGTCTGCCTTCTGGTCTGCACCAGCTTTATCCACCGCAACGCCCAGCGCCTGCACCACCGCTTCCCCCGGCTGATGGAGGGGGTTACGTTCCTCACCAACACCATGCTTTTTACCGGGGTCCTGGCCTTTATGGCCGGATAATCCCTTGAAAGGAGGTCCCGCCTGTGACCGGGAAAAAACGCCTTCTCCCCCTGGGCTTTATGGTGATCCTGTGCGGGATCACCCTTTCCGCCGTCCTCCGGGATCCCGACGGAGCCGCCGGCGTTCTCCGCCGGGGGTGGGATCATCCTGCCATTCTGGCGGAAGCCCTGGAGGAGTTTCTCCAGGAGAATCTTCCCTTCCGGGAGGAGCTTCGGGGCGGTGTCCTGCGCCTGCGGATGCTGGGGGGCTCCTCGGAGCAGAACGGCGTCTTTCTGGTGGAGGACGGGCTGGTGGAGAACCTGACCGTAACCGGGGACACTACGCTGCACCGAAACAACACCCGCCAGATCCTGGCGGTTATGGAGCGGTCCTCCTCGCCGGCCCACTTTATGCTCATCCCCACTGCCTGTGCCATTTACCAGGACCGCCTGCCGGAGTATGCCCCCCTGTACAACCAGCGGGGGTACATCGACAACACCTATAAGCAGTTCTACGGGACCGCCTCCACGGTGGATGCCTACAACGCCCTCCTTTACTCGGACAGCGATTACCTCTATTACCGCACCGAGGGCAGCCTCACCACGCTGGGGGGGTATGCCCTTTACCAGGTTTTGGGGGCGCGGCTGGGGTTTGTTCCCCGGCCCCTGAGTCAGTTTGAGATCGATTACCAGGTCCACGACTACTATGGAAACCTTTACCAGAGATGGGGCTACGGCGGGGTTCGGGGGGATGTCATCGCAACCTGCCGGGACACACAGGGCGGCACGACCAGCCGGGTTCTCAACTGGGAGCGGTACGGCCCAAAGACCTATCACACCCTTTACCCTCGGGAGGCGGCGGTCTCTGGCGACGGTTTGGATGTGATTCTAGGCGGGCACGCTCCCCGCATTGAGATTTTTACCGAGGGGGGGCGGAGCAGTTCCCTGCTGGTATTGGGGGATCGGACGGCGCTTTCCTACCTGCCTTTTTTGGCGGGGCACTATCAAAAGATTACGTTTCTGGATCTTTCCCTTCTCACTGCCAGTGAGATTGGGGCTTTTGATCCGGATGACTATACGCAGATCCTTTTTGCCTACTCGATGGACACCTACCTAAACACCGAACACCCCTCAAAAGCGGGCGAATTGGGCCCTGCGGCGGGCTAGCGCCCGCACGCACACCCTCCCCGGCGCTCCGCGCCTAAGGGTTGTGCCGGGACTTGAGTTGTGCCTGG
>CAJUFK010000075.1 GCA_910585535.1 uncultured Angelakisella sp.
TAACAGGACCTTGGGGCCAAAGGCCCCAAGGTCCGTGACATCTAAAGGCCGCCGCAGGCGGCCCTGGCAGCCAACAGCCTCTTAACCACCCCCCACTCGCAGACATTCCCCCAAAACCCCCATTTTTCATCCCCGCCCACCAGTTGACAGAACCGGCAAAATACCGTAAAATGGCATTGAAACAAACCGCGCAGGTTTGCGATCCCAGGGCAGGGCGGGGGCTTCCCCATCCTGCCCAATACCGGTTGCTCCCAAAGCCGCCGTTTTGAACCTGGCCCATCGCCTGCCCCGGCTGATGGACCATAAAAAAGGAGAGACATCATGGCCACCCTGAATGAACTTTTCGCCAAAATCGCCGCCGGACGGAAACCCGCCCCCGCCGGACCGGTGGAATATCTTATTGTAGGGCTGGGAAACCCCGGCCCCAAGTACAACGGCACCCGGCACAACGCCGGCTTTATGGCTCTGGATGCCTTGGCGGAAAAGCTGGGGACCCGGGTGGAAAAGCTCCAGTTCAAGGCCCTTACCGGGGACGCGGTGATCGGCGGGAAGCGGGTGCTGCTCCTTAAACCTGGCACCTTTATGAACCTCAGCGGCCAGGCGGTCCAGGAGGCCGCCGCCTTCCATAAGGTCCCCATGGACCGGGTGCTGGTGCTGATGGACGACGTCAGCCTGCCGGTTGGGGCCCTGCGGATCCGTAAAAAGGGGAGCGCCGGGGGACACAACGGCCTCAAGAATATCATCTATCTCACCGGCCGGGACGACTTCCCCCGGGTGAAGATCGGGGTGGGGGAAAAGCCCCATCCCGACTACGACCTGGCCGACTGGGTGCTGGGAAAGTTTTCCCCGGAGGACGCAAAGACCCTTCTGGCCCTCTTTGGGGATGTCCCCGCCATCTGTGAACTGTTCGTCCAGGGGAAGCTGGACGAGGCTATGAGTAAATACAACCGGAGCGGCCCGCCAAAGGCAAAAGCGGCCGGGCCCTCCGCCGGAGGTCACGAAGGATGATGGAACAGCTTATCTCCTCCTGGGAGGAATATAAAAAGGTCAGCGCCGCCCTCCGGGGCGGCCGGTGGCCGGTGCTGCTTACCGGGGTCTCCCAGATCCACAAGGCCCAGGTCCTGGCAGCCCTCTGCCGGGAGACCGGGCGGGGAGCCCTGGTTATCACCCAGGATGAACAGACCGCCGTCCGCCTCTGTGAAGAACTGAACCTCTTTCTGGGGGAGCCCCTGGCCTGGCACTACCCGGAGCGGGAGCTGACCCTGGGGGAGGTGGAGGGGGTCAGCCGGGAGTACGAGCAGCTGCGCCTTTCGGTTCTCAGCCGCCTGGCCGCCGCCCCCCAGACCATCGCCGTGGCTTCGGCGTCAGCGGCGGTGCAGCCCACCATCCCCCGGGAGGTCCTTCGGAAAAGCACCGTCCCCCTTCTGCCGGGACAGGAACTGGAGCAGGACCGGCTGGTCCGAACCCTCCTGTGGGCGGGGTACGCCCGAAGCAGCCAGGTGGAGGGGATGTGCCAGTTCGCCGTCCGGGGGGGCATCCTGGACCTTTGGCCCCCGGACTGCGCCCAGCCTGTGCGGATCGAGTTCTGGGGGGACGAGATCGACACCATCTCTGCCTTCTCCCCCGAGACCCAGCGCCGGGAGGAGGCCCTTCCCGGGGTCACGGTCACCCCGGCCCGGGAACTCCTTTACACCACCGAGGAGCTGGCGGGACTGCTTCAGGAGCATCTGGACAGCCTGACCCCAAGGCAGCGGGAGACCGCCGGCCCCATGCTGGAACGGGACATCGCCCGCCTGGAGGAGTGCCGGGATCTGGCCTGCGCCGACCGGTACCTGCCCCTTATCTACCCCCAGGGGGCCAGCCTTTTGGACTACCTGGGGGACCGCCTTCTGGCGGTGAGCGAGGGGATCCCCGTCAAGGAGACCCTGGCCCACAGCCAGTGGATGGAGGACGAGGACATCAAGGCTCTGCTGGAACGGGGGGGCCTCTCCCGGATGGCAGGGCGGTTCTCCCGGACCTACGGGGACCTTTCCGCCCTTTACGAGAAGGTCCCGACGGTCCTTATGGACAGCTTTCCCCGAAGCTACCCCGGCCAGCGGCTGGGGGAACTGGCCAGCCTGGAGGCCAACACCCTTTCGGTGTGGGGGGGCCAGCTGGACACCCTTTTGGAGGACCTTCGACACTACCTGGGGGAGGGCTACTGTCTGTATATCTTTAACGGTACCCGCCGGGGGGCCCTGGCCCTGGTAACCGACCTTTGCAGCCACGGCGTTCCAGCCCGGTACCTGGCCGAGCCCGGGCAGTTTTCCCCCGGAGAGGTCTTTGTCTGCCAGGGGGGCTTTTCCTCCGGCTTTGAGTACCCCGGCCACCGGCTGGCGGGGATCACATACGGCAGGGCCTCCCAGTCCCTGGGGCGGAAAAAGCGGGCCCGCCCCGCCAAGGGGAAGGGAAGGGCCATCCTGGACATCGCCGACCTGGCCCCGGGGGACTACGTAGTCCACGCAGCCCACGGCATCGGCATCTTTGAGGGGATCTTTAAGAAAGAGGTCCAGGGGGTGACCAAGGACTATATCAAAATCCGTTACGCCGGGACCGACACCCTCTTTGTCCCCGTCACCCAGCTGGACCAGGTGACCAAGTACATCGGCGGCCGGGAGGGGGCCAATCTCCGCCTGAATAAGCTCCATTCCGACGTGTGGAACAAGACCCGCCAGCGGGTGAAGAAGGCCGTTTCGGACATGGCCAAGGAGCTGATCCAGCTTTACGCCAAGCGCCTTTCCACCAAGGGCTACGCCTTCTCCCCGGACAGCGACTGGCAGCGGGAGTTTGAAGAGCGGTTTGAGTACGACGAGACCGACGACCAGCTGCGGTGCATCGCCGAGATCAAGGCGGATATGGAGCGCCCCAGCCCCATGGACCGCCTCCTCTGCGGGGACGTGGGCTTCGGCAAGACCGAGGTGGCCCTTCGGGGTGTCTTTAAGTGCGTCCTGGACGGCAAGCAGTGCGCCGTTATGGTCCCCACCACCATCCTGGCCTGGCAGCACTACCAGACCTTCCTCCGGCGGCTGGAGGGCTACCCCATTACGGTGGAGCTTCTCAGCCGGTTCCGCACCCCAAAGCAGCAGCGGGAGATCCTGAAAAAGCTGGAGGATGGCTCCGTCGACGTGGTGGTGGGCACCCACAAGCTGGTCCAGAAGGACGTGAAGTTCAAGGACCTGGGCCTCTGCATCATCGACGAGGAACAGCGGTTCGGGGTGGCCCACAAGGAGCGGTTCAAGGAGCTTCGCACCAGCGTGGATATGCTCACCCTCTCCGCCACCCCCATCCCCCGGACGCTGAACATGGCCATGAGCGGCATCCGGGACATGAGCGTCATCGAGGAGGCTCCCCAGGACCGCCACCCGGTCCAGACCTATGTCCTGGAATACAGTGAACCCATTATCATCGAGGCCATTCGGAAGGAGCTGCGCCGGGGGGGGCAGGTGTTCTACCTTCACAACCGGGTGGATTCCATCCAGGGCTGCGCCGCCCGCCTGGGGGAGAAGCTGCCCGGGGCCGTCATCCGCACCGCCCACGGCAAGATGGGGGAGGACGAGCTTTCCGAAATCTGGCGGCAGCTTTTGGAGCGGGAGATTGACGTTCTGGTCTGTACCACCATCATCGAAGCGGGCATCGACGTCCCCAACTGCAATACCCTTATTATCGAAGACGCCGACTGCATGGGGCTTTCCCAGCTGTACCAGCTTCGGGGCCGGGTGGGCCGGAGTAGCCGCCGGGCCTACGCCTACTTCACCTTCCGCCGGGGGCGGATCCTCACCGAGGTGGGGGAGAAGCGCCTGGAGGCCATCCGGGAGTTTACCGCCTTCGGCTCCGGCTTCCGGATCGCCATGCGGGACCTGGAGATCCGGGGGGCCGGGGACATCCTGGGAAGCCAGCAGCACGGCCACATGGAAGCGGTGGGGTACGACCTCTACCTGAAACTCCTGGGAGAGGCCATCAGCGAGGAGAAGGGGGAGCCGGTAAAAAAGACCGCCGAGTGCCTGGTGGACGTTCAAATCGAGGCCCACATCCCGGAAAACTACATCGCCGACCGCAGCCAGCGCATCGACATCTACAAGAAGATCGCCTCTGTCTACACCCAGGAGGATTACCTGGACACCATGGACGAACTCATCGACCGCTTCGGGGAGCCTCCGGCGGCGGTGGTTGGCCTTTTGGAGATCGCCCTGCTGCGAAACGGGGCGGCCCAGCTGGGCATCAAGGAGATCAGCCAGCGGGGGATAAACCTGCTCTTCTTCACCCAGGGCCCCCCGGAGATGGAGCGGATTGTTGCCCTGACCCAGGCCATGAAGGGCCGGGTGATGGTCAGCGGAGGGGCAAAGCCTTACTTCACCGTCCGGCCTAAAAAGGGCCAGAAGCCGGTGGAGGTCATCCAGGAGGTCGTCCGGGCACTGGGGCAGTAGTGCAAAAAAACAGGGACCTTTCCCCAAGGGGAAGGGTCCCTGTTTCAATGGAAGATCGTAAACAGTTCCGCTGGCGTAATGACTTTGACCTCAAGGATGTTGGTATCCAACAGAACCGTGGTCATAACAGCCGCTCCGTTCTAATGTCGTCCAGGTCAACATCCCCGGGGAGGGTCCCAAACAGCTGTTCCACCGAGGTGACCTTTTCCGGGACGGCTTTGCGGTACCAGGGCTCCCGGTCAAAGCGGATGATCTTTGCCGCAGGCCGCCCGTACTTTGTGATAATGACGTCCTCGGTTTCCGCCAGCTCCACATACCGGCCGACATTGACTTTAAGGTCAGACAAAGAGATCTGCATTGGTTATCCCCACCTTTCTTTATTTTAGTATATCAGAACAGCTGCTGTTTAGTCAATAAAATAACTGCTGTTTCTGAGCCCCTCCCCGTCTCCCGGGGAAGGGCTCCTTTTCGGTCTGTATCACCCTGCTACGTGGGCCGGGGATGTATCGGTGGGTTCGGTGGGGGCGCCGGTTTCGTCGGATTCCGGGGGCAGGTTACTTTCCGCCTCCGGCAGGGATTCATCGCCGCCCTCATCCTCGCCGGAGGACACAGGGGGCTGCTCCGCCTGGCCGGTGACCATATCGAAGTAGTTTTCCGCCCAGTCGGGCCGGTTGTTGTTCATTAAAAGATTGTAGAAGATGCTGGCCGATTCGATGCTGTAGTTTTCCGTCAAATGGGAAAAGTAGTTGGCATATTCCAGACCATAGGCATTGGCGATGTCCTCGTAGCCGTTGGGATACCAGCCGTTTTCCGCAGTGGGTACGCTGTAGATGGGATCCACCAGCTTCACCAGGGACTCGGCGTTCATCTCCAGCTGGAGGCGGTTGTCCAGGTTCAGCTCATAATAGACCCCCTCCTGGTTTTCCGGACAGCGGAAGCGGAGGGTGAAGCTGTTTTGGAACAGGTCCTCCCGGAGCAGCTTATCCAGCAGCTCCCGGCAGGTCTTGGCGAAGGCTTCCTCGCTCTCGTACCCGTCCAGCAGCTGGATATAGGTTTGGGTGTATTGCAGCTGGTAGACCCAGTTGCCCGCTTCGTCCTTCCTGGCCGAGGGCAGGGCCATTTCCACCCCGCCGTTGACGTAGTAGTCGGCCACCCGCTGCTCCCCCTGGAAGGCCTGGTAGATCTTGTTCTTTTCGGCCTGGAGCAGCTGGTCCTCGGCGACGAACCGCTGGGGGCTGACGTAGTACATCAGCTCCGGGATGAGGGCGATAAAGCAGCTGCCAATAACCAGCAGGATGCAGATGACCCCGCTGGCAAAGTCGAAGCGGTAGGTGCGGTCCTTGCTGAAAAAGTACCGGATCAGTGTCTCCAGCCCCAGGCCGATGAGGATAATGGGGGCCAGATAGGCCACGATGCGGAGGTCGAAGTTGGGCCTTATCATGTACAGCAGCACCGCCACGCCAATGGCGATGAGGGAGAGACCCAGGGTCATGGTCCCGACCCGGCGCACCGTCTTTTGGTTTGCCCTTTCCTCCCGACGAAACTGCCGGTCCGCCTCCTCCCGAGCCCTCCGCTCCTGGCGCCGTTCCTCGTCCAGCCGCTTCTGTTCCCGGCGGCGCTCCTCCTCCCGGGCTTTCCGCTCCTCCCGGGCCAGCTGGAGTTCCAGCTTTTTGGTCTCCCGGTCTGTCTCCTGGCTTTGGCGGTCCGCTTCCCGCCGGGCCCGGCGGGCCTGGTCCTCCGCCTTTCTGGCATTGGCGCTGGCGGTCCGGTCCTGCTTCCGGCTCCAGATCGAGGGGGCGAACACCGACGGTTCCTGGCCCTCCGCCGGGGCGGTCTCCCCGGCGGAGGCTACAGGCTCCGGAATCTCCCCGGCGGGGGCCATGGGCTGGGAGTCATCCCCGGAAAAGCCGGTGGCCTCAGGCGCCGTGGGGGCCTCCCCAATGATCTTATCGGGATCCATCCCGGACTCCTGTTCAAGCAGTTCGTTTGCCATGACCGTGTTCCTCCTTTTCCCCTTCGCTCTCTTTTCTGTACTGGGGGAAGTCCTCTACCTCATCGGCGGGCATCCGCTTTCCCCGCACCAGCCAGACGCCCAAGGCGATGATGCCAAAGGAAACCAGCATACTGGGGAGGTCATCCAAGAAGCCCAGCAGCCAGGACGGCACAATCTGGACGTGCCAGATCCACCGGATCAGCCGGTCATAGAGGAAAAATCCCCCGCAGACAATAAGGGCAATCCCCAGGAACAGATGGTATTTTTTTGCCACCCCCGGCAGGTCGTACTTGTCCCCCATCAGGTCCCGGAAGAAATATTCGTCCCGCTCCTGAAGCTCGGTAAGGGCGTAGTAATCCAGGTTCCGCAGCGTAAGGGTGTCGAAGAAGGAATAGAACCAGATCACCGGCAGGAGAAACATGGGGATGACAAACCCAAAGGCCCCAACGGCGATGATCCCCCAAAAGAGGAGCATAATGGCCAGCCCCCGATTCATAAGGCCCAGATACATCTCCCCGGCGCCGGGCCAGCAAGCGCACAGAAGGCTGAAAAGTCTACTCTTTTTCATGGCGTAAGGCTCCTCTCAGATCGATGGTGTTCAGTTGATCCATAAAGTTATATAGTCCGTCCCCAATGCCGGCGGAAAAGTCCTCCAGCCTGCGGCCGATGGAGAGGCGCTCCTCCGGGACAGGCCGCTCCAGCCTGGGCGGGTTCAGGGCCAGTTCCCCAAAGGTGGCAAAGACGCCGGTACTCCACAATACCAGGGTCAGGCAGGCGGCCACCCCCATATGGAAGTAGCGGTTTACGAATACCCGGGCCGTCCGCCGTTTCAGCTCCTTTAGGATCCCGGGCTTCAGCAGCTCCGGGGCTTCCAGCAGGGTGTCCTCCGCCAGCATGGCGGTATACCGTTCTACGCAGAGATCGCAGTAGGAAAGGTGTTCGGTGACCTCCAGCCGTCCCAGTTCCCCCAGGGAGCCGTTCACAAGGCTTTGAAGAGCGTAACCGGTAAGACACCCGGTGTCGTCGTCAAACAGCAATTTTTCTTCCGCCATACTCATGCCTGTACTCCCTCCCGAATCATTTTTTGCAGGGTCAGTTTTGCCCGGTAAAGCTGGGTCTGCACCGTTTTCCGCGGCCTGCCCAAAAGCTGGGCAATCTCCTCCACCGGTTTTTCCTCCAGGAAATAGAGGACCGAAACCTTTAGGTAGGGCTCGTGGAGGGACCGGATCATCTCCTGGATAGCCTCGGCCCCTTCCCGCTCCAGGTAGCGTTCGTCTGGAGTACCCTCGGGGTCGGGGAGGGAGGCAAGGCCGGGGCCGGTCTCCTGTCCGTCCTCATCCTCCCGGACCAGCTGGACCCGGCGGACATAGGCGCTTTTCAGGTGATCCTTGGCTTTGTTGGCGGCGATGCGGCAGAGCCAGGGCTTCATCTCCTCCTCCCGGCACCGGTCGATGTGGGTGAAGGCAGCCAGGAAGGTTTCCTGGGCCAGGTTCTGGGCCTCGAAATGGTCGCGGACCATTTGATAGCAGATGGTATAGACCAGCTTTTGGTACTGTTCCACCACCACGCCAAACTGTTCCTTTGTCATTCCGCTGTCCATCACCACCTTACCGGGAGCCGTCCGTCCTGTCCCGGGAGGGGACTGGCGGCTCCGGAACTGTCCTGCATTTACCATAACGAGGAACGGCGCCCTTTGACTTCAAGAAGAGTGGAGCCTGTGAGAAAAAGATGGACCGAACGGGGGAAAAATATCAACATAAAAGGAACTTACAGTTTTTACCATGAAAAAAGCCGGAGGGACCGCCTCCGGCATATCTTACAGATGTGGCAAAGCCGACGCCAGGATAAGGAAAGAGAAGAGGAAGCTGAATCCTCCGAAGACGAAAAGGTAGGCCCGGCGGGGCCCCTTGCGCTTGATGTTTCGGGAGATCCCGCCCACCAAGCCCATTGTGACCACCAAAGCGCCCAGCACAAAGAGGATCCGCCAGTGGTTGGCGCTAAGGGCCTGGGAGAGCTTATCCAGCTGGGGAGCCAGCCCGTGAGCCAGAATGTTGCTTCCTGGGACAATAAGCAGAGGCAAAAGTGCCACCACCGTCCCCCGCCCGCCGCTGCGTAGAGTAAAGTAGCACATAGTAAGGACTAAAACGGAGAGGATCAAACTTTCAGTAAACATAAAAAGGTACCTCCTTTTTATGGAAGCTGTAACAGCCGCCATAGCAAAGCAACAAACCGGCACACCTCCCCGGCGGCGGGCTAGCACCCGCAGGCAGACCCTCCCCGGCGCTCCGCATGCCGTTTCGCCTACCCGGCGGGGGGTTCCTTTCTGTCGCGACAGAAAGGAACCAAAGAGCGCCCCAAGGGCTTTGCCCTTGGGAATCCTACCAGGGGGTTCCCCCTGGACCTCCCCAAGGATGGGGCAAACGCCCCATACCCTCTTATCCCTGCGGGGCTATTGGAAGATCCCCTGCGGGGGGAATACCCCCTCCGGCTACGCCTACGGGGCCGCCGCCCAGCGGCGGGGGATTAGAGCAAAGCCTCGTTTCTATCTCTCCCTGGCCCGCAGGCCATTGCCCGAAGGGCTCGTTCCCCACCGCAGTGGGGAACACCGAATACGGCCAACTGAGGGTCGGCCGGAAACGCCCGGACGGAGTTAGGTGGGAACAGAAAGCCAAATTGCCTTCGTTACCACCGCCGCCGGGACCTATTTGTAGGGGACGGACCAGAAACCGTTCAGCACAAACGATAGTGGACCGCACTGCCCAAGACAAACGGGGCGGCGGGCTGGATCATCAACCACAGGCCGGAGTCCTTTGGCCGTTCTCTGGGGTCCAGGGGCTTGCCCCTGGGCGCTCTTTGCCTCCTTTCTGGCGCGGCAGAAAGGAGGTCCGCCGGAAGGGCAAACGCCGTTGAGCCATCAACCGCTGCCAAGCCCCAGAATGAAAACCCAGAGATGGGACGCTCAAAAGGACACAGGCTAACGAAAGGCACAACGTCGGCAATCAGGACTCGATTGCAGTATGGCAAGGGGTGTTACCACCTCTCGCCTTTTGCAGCTTCCGACTCCAGGCACAACCTACATTCCAGCACAGCCTTTAGGCGCGGAGCGCCGGGGAGGGTCTGCTAGCGGCCGCTTGGCCGCTAGCCCAGCGCTTTGTCAAAAACCGCTTTCGCTGCCTCAACACTCTCTTTGCCGCCAATCACTAACGCAACAATGTCCCCCCCAGCCAGTACCTGAGCATTGTCCTCTACCACAGCATACTCTTCCGGCAAATATCCGTCGAAACTGTCCTTCAAATCGGTAATGCGCTTGTCACACATCGCCTTGATGGCATCAAGATCCTTGGCATCCGCCGCCTGGAATACCGCAACCTCTTCCGCCAAATACATGGTGCTAAGGTAGATCCGGTACTCCTTCACTGCATCCCCGATCTCATAGTAGTTGGCCGCAACATCCCCGGTAACTTCGATGGTCTCCCCCTGAGGAGCCAGAGCCTTTAGCATATCATCCGCCAAAGCCTTGGGATCAGCAGTCTTGGTACTGTCTTTTCCCCCGCAGGCAGTTAGGGACAGAACCAGAACAGCGGACAAAAGAAGAGCAGCAATACGTTTTTTCATCAGTAAAACCTCGCTTTGTCATTATTGTGTCGGCGACGCACCATGGGTGCGTAGATAATCAAACCATTTGCGGTACCAGGAGGACCCAAAGTGGATGCCGTCCTTGGGGCTGGCGCTGTTGGGCAGACAGCCGTCGGCGTCCTTGAACTCCTCCGCAACATTGAGGTAAAGAACCCCCTTCTCCGCCGCCAGCTCCTTGAGGATCCCGTTATACCGGTCGATTTTGGCGTTGTCCGCCACAGCGTTTGCCCGCTTCTCATAGTCCGCCGTCACCGGCAGAATGGATTGGATGTAAAGCAGCGCGTCAGGGTGCTGGGAGACCAAGGTATCCACCACCCGGGCGTAAGACGCCCGGAAGCTCTCCTCGTCGGAGAGAAGACTGTTTACCCCCATCATCAGGTAGATCTTTCCCGGGGAGTAGTTTTTGCTGGCCTCCAGTATGGGGACCTTGCTGCCGTCGGCCAGAGTGATGGCGTTTTTGGTGTAAAGGCTGTCCAGGTTCACCCCGGTGCTGGCCAGAACGGTGGCGTTGTTCATCACGTCGTACAGCTTGATTCCTTCGGTGATGGAATCCCCCACAAAGAGGGCGTCGTCAAAGTAGCTGGAGGAGAGCCATTCCCCCTCCCCAACCTCCGGGTCGCCGGCATCGCCTTTGCTCTCCGGGGGATCCTCCTGGGATGAGCCTTCTCCGGAGCTTGCCTCTTCCGGCGGAGCGTCCGGGGTTTTTTCGCTCTGGGATGTGGCCGCCACGGTGGAGGAGGTGAGAGGGGCCAAAGGCGGCTGGTACTCCACCGGATCCAGCAGCTGCCAAACCCCGGCCCCCAGCACAGCGATGGCCGCCGACCCCAGCAGGGTGACGAAAAAGGACCTCAGCCCGCTGTTCCTCCGCCGTTTGGGCTGATAGGCCGGGTTTCTTTGTTTCTTCATGGATTCACCTTTCCTTGGATGGAAGCTTGCTATGGTTTTCCAAGATATTATAACAAAGATTCTGGGAAAAAGCTATATCCTGACCTTTAATTTTCCGTGAAGGCAGCTTTATCTGGCGGCTGGCCATCGTGGGAGGGCCACCGGCATTCGGTAAGCTCCAGCTGGGAAAAAACGGCCCGGAAGGAGGAGTCCTCCGGGGAGCAGGCATAGAGCCCAAAGCGGATCCTTCCGTCTCCTCGGGGGATATGGCAGATCCGCATCTGATCGAAGCGGAGCCCGTCCCGGGAACACTCCACCCGGTAGTCGTCTTCCCGACGGCTCAGGCGGTACCACATGGTTTTGACCGAAGCGTCAATGACCGTTGTGGCCCAGTCGGAGTAGCCGCCGTTAGTGACCACGCTCCCCAGGTGCTGATAGGCCTCGTTCTCATATTCCACCGAGGCCTTGAGCCAGTTTTCGCTGTCCAGATACATCACAACACCGCACTGGTCAAAGCGGCGGCAGCTTTCAGAAAAATCCGTCTTCACTGTAAAGCTGAAGAACCGTTCCTCCGTTTCCATCTGAAAGACGGGGGCGTTATCGTTTTGGAAGTGGTAGTAGGTTCTCTGCCACAGATCGGTATGGGGTTTGGTGATAATGGCAATGGTGTCCCCGTCGATGGAGAAGCCAGCCGGCTCCCTGGTCCACTGAAATTTTGTAAGATCCATTTTGTTTCCTCCCGGTTTCTATTGACAAGAACGGAACCAAGTATACCACAGCTTTGGAAAGGAAGCAAATTTTTCCTTCCCGGCGGGCTATACGGAAAGTATTCAACATTTTCCACCGAGTTTTCAACAGCCCCTGGGGAAAACGGTGAAAACAGGGGACAGACCCTTTTGGGATGCGGAGGATCCCTGGGGAAAATTTTTCAACAGCGGTTTTTTGGGGGTTCAACCAGCAGTTGAGACGGCTTTACAGCAGAGGACGGAGAGAGGCGGAAAAGACTTGCCCTCGCCCCGGATTTATGGTATTATGGACAAACTGAAAAGCGATAGGATAATGGAGGACAAAAAATTGATAACAGTTTCTGACGTCAGCCTCACCTTTGGGGGGCAGAAGCTTTTTGCAGGGGCCAGCCTCAAGTTTACCCCGGGCAACTGCTACGGCATCATCGGCGCCAACGGGGCGGGGAAGTCCACCTTCCTCAAGATCCTCTCCGGGGAGCTGGAGCCCACCACCGGGGAGATCGCCATTCCCAAGGACCTGCGGATGTCGGTCCTGAAGCAGAACCAGTTCCAGTACGATGATAAGCAGGTGCTGGAGACGGTGATCCTGGGCAACCCCCGCCTCCACGAGATCTCGGTGGAAAAGGACGCCCTTTACGCCAAGGAGGATTTCTCCGACGAGGACGGCATCCGGGCCAGCGAACTGGAAGCCGAGTTTGCCGAGCTGGGGGGGTGGGACGCGGAAAGCGACGCCGCCAAGCTCCTCCAGGGCTTAGGCATCCCGGAGGAGAGCCATTACCTCCCCATGGCGGAACTCACCGGCGGGGAAAAGGTGAAGGTCCTTCTGGCCCAGGCCCTCTTTGGCAATCCGGACATCGTTCTTCTGGACGAGCCCACCAACAACCTGGACATCCGTTCCATCAACTGGCTGGAGGACTTTCTCCTGGAGTTCCCCGGCACCCTTATTGTCGTCTCCCACGACCGCCACTTCCTCAATACCATCTGCACCCATATCGTGGACATCGACTTCAACCAGGTGCGGATGTACGTGGGCAACTACGACTTCTGGTACGAATCCAGCAAGCTGATGCAGCGGGTGCTGGGGGACCAGAAGAAAAAGCGGGAGGAGAAGATCAAGGAGCTGCAGAACTTCATCCAGCGGTTTTCCGCCAATAAGTCCAAGTCCAAACAGGCCACCAGCCGCCGGAAGCTGTTGGACAAGCTCACCGTGGAGGAGATGCCCGCCTCCTCCCGCCGTTACCCCTGGGTCAGCTTCAAGCCGGACCGGGAGGTGGGCAAGGACATTCTGGGGGTGGAGGGGCTTACCAAGACCATTGACGGGGTCCGTCTGCTGAACAACGTCACCTTCCGGGTAAACCGGGGGGACAAGATCGCCTTCATTGGGGAGAATGAGGCCGCCATGACCGCCTTCTTCCGGATCCTTATGGAGGAATTGGAGCCGGACGCCGGCACCTTCCGCTGGGGCACCACCACCAGCCAAAGCTACTTCCCCAAGGACAACGGCCCCTTCTTCGAGGGCTGTGACCTCACCATGATCCAGTGGTTCGCCCAGTTTTCCCCCGACGAAACCGAAAGCTATATGCGGGGCTTTTTGGGGCGGATGCTTTTCTCCGGGGATGATGTCTATAAGCCGGTCAAGGTCCTTTCCGGCGGTGAGAAGGTGCGGTGTATGCTCTCCCGGATGATGCTCTCCGGGGCCAACGTCCTGCTGCTGGACCAGCCCACCAACCACCTGGACCTGGAGTCCATCACCGCCGTAAACAACGGCCTCATGGATTTCCCCGGAAACGTCCTGTTCACCAGCCAGGACCACCAGTTCATCCAGACGGTGGCCAACCGGATCATTGAGTTTACCGAGGACGGGTGCATCGACCGCACCTGCACCTTCGACGAGTACCTGGAGTGGAAAGCAGAGATGGGGAAGTAACGCAGATTGTGGACAAAGAACCGGCCATACGCACAGACAGCGTGCATATGGCCGGTTTTTGTATTACTGTTTTTTCTGCCGGGCCAGCAGGGAGAGCATCCCTTGCTCTGCCGCCGCAAGCTGGTCCGGGGGAAGGGGACGCTTTTGGGTAAAGCTGGTCATAAAGGGGCCGGGCCAAACCGTGTCGCCCAGCTGGCGGAACAGATTGGACAGTTCCTCATAGCTGGCGTAATAGGTCGGGTCCTTTTTCAAAACGGAGAAGTAATACTCAGCCGCCTTGTCCAATTCCCCCACGTCCCAGTGGAATCCCCCCAGGTCGTGGAGGGCTTCCAGGCTGTCCGGCTCCTCCTCCAGGGCCTTGTGGTACAATCCGTAGCCTGTGTTTAGGTCCCGCAGGATGCAGCTGGTGGCCGCCGCCTGGCAGAGGACGTGGGCCTTTTGGTCGCAGTCCTCACATTTGTAGGCGGTCAAAAACATATTCCGCGCCATTTCGATCTCCCGGAGCCTCCAAAAGATCTCTCCGGCCACGCAATAGATGTTCCAGTTTTTCAGTTCCCGATGATTTCCCTCGATGGCCTGCATAACGCAGTTCGCCGCCGCCACAAAATCCCCCCGGGAAGCGTAAAAGTCTACATGGGCCATCATACATTCCAGGGGCATAAATTCCCGTTTTTCGATCTTCATCAGATGGTCCTTGTCCTGGTTAAAGAAGATCAAAATAAAGTCTGGATAGGCGATGAGCCCGTAATCCTGCGCTCCGCCGGCAACCCCCATGGGCGACTGATCCGGCGCGAAGGAGAGACCCCGAATAATTTCGACAGCCTGGGTCCTTGTCACCCCGCCGGATTCCTCGTAAAGGGCAGGACCTTCCCCATCCTGGTCCGGCTGTTTCTTGGGGGCCGCAGGGGTACGGTTTTCCGCCTTTGCACCTGGATTTCCTTTTTTGAACTTATCAAACAATTCCATATTCCCATTCCCTCCTGTAAAAAGGATAATCTCATTATATATGATATAAAAATATAAGTCAACGCTATATCTGTAATTATCTTTTATTTTCTTTGTTATCCTATCTTTATAACGATAGCGAGGTGCTTTTATGAAGGTAGGCGAACGGGTCACACTTTTCCGGCAGAACAAGGGTTACAGCGTCAATAAGCTGGCAAATCTTTCCGGGGTCTCCCAAAGCTACCTGCGGGAGATCGAGTTGGGAAAGCGCAACCCCACAGTGGAGTTTTTGTCCCTTCTTTGCGACTCCCTAGGCATTACCCTAAAGGAATTTTTTGATGACCAGCCCTCTGATCCCATTATAGAAAAGATCTACCAGCTGACCCCAAAACAGCGGAAGGCGCTGGGAAATTTTCTGGACGCACTGAGTGCCTCATCGGATTGATTCTTACAGGAAAGGCCCCCCGGCAGATGCCGGGGGGCCCTATTTTGAGGCCGCTTTTGCGTACAACTCCAATATCCTCACAGCGTCCTCCCGTTGCTCCGGCTTCAAAGAGGCAAGGACCTCTGCAATGGGATTTTCGGAGGAAAGCAGTTCGTCATTTGTCACAGTCTATCGCCCCTCAAAACCACCCTAGATCGTTTCGATCAAACAATCAAGAATGGCTTCGATTTTACGCTGCTTTTCCAAGTCGGCTCCCTCCAGCTTCCTGGCCAAGGGTGTCCATCGAATGGGCGTATCGGTCACGAGATATGCGGCCAAGACTGCATCGACCCCAACTTCAAGAGCGTTGCAAAGATCCACCAGGGTCGGCAAGGCAGGGATCAACGCGCCCCGCTCGATACGGGAAATCGAGTTGGACGAAATACCTGTCAACTCCGCAAGCTGTTCCTGGGTCATTCCGCGCTCTTTCCGTATGCGCTGTATCGCTTGTCCGCCCTGCTTAAAATTCATCGGCCTACCATCCCAATCAAAATTCTCATCCGTATTATGGCCGAATTAGGCGTAACAAGTCCACAATCCTATAGACATAATTAGGCTTACAGTGTATAATTATATGTGGAAAATCATCGCAAACAAGACCAGTTCAATTTTTACAAAAGATGGGAGAGACGAAAATGCTGATGTATCATCAGGGCAGGTTCTGGACCGAGGGAGCATCTTTTGCAGTACCAGATGGATTTTTCCTGGAAACAGACCCGGTTGTTACCTACAAAAAAGGAATTACTGCTTGGAATCCAACACAGTCTGTTCTATATAGATGGACTGTATATAAGGAACAAGGTGGGACAAGGGAAAGTCTTGAGAAGGCAGTTTGTGAGTTCCAGCCACTTACAGAAATCATACCTGTATCCTTGAACGGCTTGTCCGGCCACTGGCTCATCTATGGTATAAACCAGGAAGAATACTATGAAGCAAGATTCGCTTTATCTGGAAAAAGTCAGTTGGTTTTTATGGTAGAAGAGGCAGGGGGCAAGCTTCAAAAAGTGATGGATTCCCCAGAATTTAGGAGTGCCTTAGAGAACATTCGAGCGGAGCAGACAAAACCGTAACAAAGAAACAAGCCCCCCGGCATCTGCCGGGGGGCTTCCCTCTTGTTTACTCCAGGAAATCCTTCAACCGCTTGCTCCGGCTGGGGTGGCGCAGCTTCCGCAGGGCCTTGGCCTCAATCTGGCGGATCCGCTCCCGGGTGACGTTAAACTCCTTGCCAACCTCTTCCAGGGTGCGGCTGCGGCCGTCCTCCAGGCCGAAGCGAAGCTTCAGCACCTTCTCTTCCCGGCTGGTGAGGGTGCCCAGCACCTCGTCCAGCTGCTCCTTGAGAAGGGTGTGGCTGGCCACGTCGGTGGGGGCGGGGGCGTCGGTATCGGGGATGAAGTCCCCCAGGTGGCTGTCCTCCTCCTCGCCAATGGGGGTCTCCAGGGAGACCGGCTCCTGGGCTACCCGCATAATCTCCCGCACCTTCTCCACCGGCATCTCCAGCTCGGCGGCGATCTGCTC
>CAJUFK010000076.1 GCA_910585535.1 uncultured Angelakisella sp.
ATTGAGGGCGAACACGCCAGACCCAGCAGAATCCCACCAAGCCCGCCGCGCAAAGGAAGCCGTTCATCGGCCCCATTATTTGCCCAAAAGCCATCCCCGTTGTAATCGGCATCAGTCGCACCTGCCTCCGGAAGCAAAGCCATGGCACGGAGATACAACTGTGTAAACGCCGAAAGCCCCGCAGCGGTGGTAGCAGAAAAGACAGCGTAGCGACTGCTGTCACTCTGGCTGGTAATAGTCACCGCCCACTGCCAGTGATCGGTAATAAAGTCCAGCTTGACGCTTCCCGCAGTAGTCCCCTTGCCATTGGGATGGATGAAAAGGTCGTTATAACCAGCGGCGTTGGCGTTGACGGCCATCCACTGAGTGGATTCCGGACCGACATCACACTCCGGCGAGGCGGCGTTATTATAGGGGATCACCTGCAGCTCGCCCTTGACCAACCGCATCCCAATGACCCACTCCCACACATTGCCGTTCAGGTCATAGATGCCGGTAACATCCCCTGTATCGCTCCATGTAGCTGGTCCGGTGCCAGTGGCTACCCGGAGGATCGCGCCGTTGTTATCCTTCGCAGTGGGGATAGCCACCGGCAGCGTCTCGCTGATGTCCTTCCCGTAGTTGTTGTTGCCCTTGGGCATCGTCCCGCGCTTCTTGGCCAGCAGCGCAAGGAGTGCCCATTCCGCCGCCGTGACGAGGTGGTGGCCGTCCCCTTTGAGCCTGCAGACTTCCACCGCCTCATCAAAGGTAATATAAGTGCGAGGATCCTCTCCAGGGAGGCTGTAAGCGCGACCGCCATGGGTCACCGCCTGGAACTTCCCGATGGCGATTCGATCCTTCTGGACGCCGTTCACCAAGAAGGCAGGGTGAATGCTGCTGTCGCCGCCGGTCAGGAGGGCGCTCAGCGGCTGGGCCGCGCGCTCCACATACACACCGGGCAGCCCCTTGTCGTCGGTAATCAGTTTGTTGGTGGGACAGACCATGGAAAGGGCCAGGCCGGTCAAATCAAAATTTGCCATGATGTTTTTCCTCCCTGTCATTTACGGTTTTGCCAGCAGCATCCCGTCCACGCTCCAGAGCGTCAGGATAACCTCGTCCATATTCAGCGGCTGGGCTTCCCGCTTGATGCGGGTACGGCCTTCCCCGCCCATGGTCCCGCCGCCAGCGTCCTCTTCTTTGGTGACCTCAATCTCAATCTCCTTATAAGCGGTGGGCGGGATCTCCACCTGGGCCACATAGTACCGGCCCTTGCCCACACCGATCACAAGGTTCCCGTCCCCATCAGCACAGATGTCCACCTGCACCGGCCAGTCCCGCTGCCGAGTGTCGCACCGAATGGAGAGGTCATCATCCCCGAAGATGAGCTTGTTTCCGCTCTGACTCCAGGTGATCTTGACGCCGGGGTTTTTCTCCACCACCTGCACATTCTTCTTTCCGGTTGCCATTAGGTCATTCCTCCTTTGATCCTCACAGCCAGCTTTACGCTGGAACCACTTCCTGTGTATGCGATTTTGAGGCCATTGAGGGCCTTACCGCTGATGATAATCTCCCCTACCTGCCCATCGCTTTCCAGAACCTCCACCTCCACACTGTAAAACAAGTTCCGGCGGGTCTGGGTCAGGGCTATCGTATGGGGAGCGTCCAGGCTGGAATTGAAGGGATACCGCTGACTGTTGGTCAAGACGACCTCGTGCAGTTCCCCCAGAAGTTCGGCGTCTACCATGGCCTCATGCTCCGCATCGTGGCGCCGCTTGTGGAAATTCGCCCACGCCAGGATCTGCATCGCCATGGTCACATCCTGGATCCCGTTTTCTGCATTGTTGAAGTTTGTTTGGTTCTGCGGGGTCCCGACCTGGAGAACTTCCCCTGTTACTTCCTCATGGGTGTAAGTCCCATCCATGTTTGCGGTCACACGGTAACGGTCCTCGTACTGCGTTACCCGGTCCTGCCATTCGGTCTGTTTATACATCGGCCTCTTCCTCCTCCACCTCGTGCTCGTGCAGGTCGAAGGTAAAACGATAGAGGACCCCCTCCTGCACACTTTCCAGCCGGATGTCCTCCTCCTTGTCTGCCCAGAGCTTCCCGTCCTTGCTGTAAAGCTGGACGCCGGTGATAGCGACCTCCTCCTGGGCCTGGGGGATGATAGGGAAGTAGATCGCCACCCGCCCGTCCGCCATCCGTTCCCGCCGGCTGATGGGAACCTCGTACCAGTCTTCCCCAATCCGGTACCTGGCGTGAGAGATGGTCCGCTCTGTATGGAGTCTGTACCCTTCGATTGCGCTTTCTGTAAGCATTTCATCGCCTCCCGTTATGATTTGCAGTAGGAGGTCCCACACATCGGTACCCGATAGTGGAAGCCCTCCGCTTCCGCCTTAGTAAAAAAGGACCCGGCCAGCGCCGCGCCCCCGGTCTCCCGATTTGGATATGTTCCTGTTTCCTGCTTGCCGGAGCCGGGGACACGGTACAGGAACCCATTGGCCGCCTCATCAATCTGGAGCCCTCGGTCATCCGCCCCCGCCCTGGTGGATCGCTGCGGGGCCGTGCCGCTTTCCGTTCGTCCGGCCGGAGTAGCAGCATAGGGGAATCCCCGTGCCCTTGCCTCCACTTCGAGCCTGTCTTCATTCAGTCCGGGGAGGGTGGCGCGGTACGGCTGTGTCCCGGTCTGAGGCACCACATAGGGATAGCCCCTGGCGATGGATTTAATCTCCATTTCCTCATGGGTGGCTCCTCCGCCTGTTCCCCTCCAGGGGGTTGTTCCGGTCTCTGCCCTGCCAGTGGGGTTCGCACTGTGCAACCATCCGTGGGCGGTTGCTATCAGCTCCAACTCGCCATGCTCCACGCCGCCGGGGGTGTTCCGCTGGGGCCGGGTCCCCGCCAACGGCGATTTATAAGCATGGCTTGCGGCTGTGACCGCTGCGTTCAGACTAAGAGTTCCCACTCCGCCCTTCGTGTTCCGCCATGGGACGGTACCGGCACGGGGCCGCCCGGTCCAAGCACTGCGATATTGATACCCACGGCCTCGGCTTCCGATGCAGAGCCCAACACTGCACTGGAACACCAAACCGTCTATATGGGCACTGAACCGCTTGTAATAGTCCACCGTCCGCCGGATGGAAAAGCATTCCGCCGGCGCCCGGGACTGTGCCGTGTTCAGCGTCACCTGGAACCGGTACGGCTCTCCCCCGTAGTTGAACCACTCCTCTACCTCGGAGCCGGGAAAAACGCTCCCCAGGGCCGCCTTGACCGCGTAAACAGTCCCCAGCCGCTTGTGGACCATCACGCTGCTCTTGATGACCGCCCGTTTTGCGGCGATGGGATAGTCATAGTCGTACCAGTCTACCTTCAGATCTCTGGCGAGGATGTCCAGCAGCGGTTCCTCCAGCCGGTCGATGTTGGGGAGGATACGAGCCCGGTCGATCTCCTCCAGCCGGCGGGCCAGAACCTCGGAGACGGTCTCCGCCAGCGCGACCACAGCCGCGTCCTCCCGCAGGGCCGGGGGGATCGTCCTCATGAAATTTTCCTTTGTCAGCCCGTGATTACTCATCCTCATAACCCCCGTTTGTCACCGTGACTGTACCTATCACCGCCACCTGGGGCGCGGTCCGCTCCCTGCCATCCCGGAGGACGGTGAACGCCGGGGAGGCCAGTTCCACCCGCTTGATTCCGGTGGCCATCAGCCGCCGGTACAGCTCTGAAGGGTTGATGTCCCGCCCCAGCTTGGCGCATTGCCACGAAATATACTCCGTCACCGCCGCCTGGACATCCGCCGCCACCGCTTCCGCGCTCTTGGCGGTCCCGGTCTGGATGTAGTAGGTAAAGTCAATGTCGTAATTTACCGGCTCCGCATCCTCCACGCTCACAAAGTCCGCCAGGGGCCGCACCTCATCGGCGCTGCACCGCTCCAGCACCTCCCGCTTGACCTCTTCACCGGCAAGCGTCCCGTCCTTCATCAGTACATAAAGTTTGATCTCCCCCGGAACAGGGGAGACCACCGCCACATCGCCGATCTCGGTGTTGTCCTTTTTTGCAAAGTAGGCGTAGCTGCCCCTTGCTCCCGCACTGCTGTATCCGTCCATGCTCAGACGCATCAGCTCGTAGAATTCCTCGTCAGTGGCTCGGTCCGCCCCGCCGCCGGAGACGGTGATGTTGGCGCACTCCGAATAGTAGTCGTAGATGTCCACCAGCTGCTTGATCTGCCCGGCGGCATAGCCGTTCCCAATCACTCCCGTCGTCTGGCAGCGTACCGGGACATCGATGCTGGTCTCCCCTATGGGGATGTAGTGATCCTCCGTTGTTTCCCAGGTCAGCTCCCCGCCCTGGATACGGGTACCGGACCGGATGAGGATCGCTGTTTCCTGAGCTTCGGAGATCTGAAAGCGCATGGTGCAGACGGCGGCTTTTGCCTCGGGCCGGTCCTGCTCGTAGAACATCTCCGCCAGGGCGTCCAAATTGTCTCCCTCCGCGCGGCTGGGGATGTTCTGATTCGCCGCGTAGTTGGTCAGCACCCGCTCCTGGATGAGGATATTCGCCATCCACTGGATAAACAGCCGTTCCGGGCTGGACGGGTGTACCGTGGTCTTGGTGATGGTCTCGTACATCGCCACAAGCTGTGTTTCGATCTCCCGGGTATCGGTTGGGATAAACTGGTATTCTGCATTCCTACTCAATGTTGATGTCCACCTCCACTGTGGGGATCAAGACGCCGGGACGGGACGGGTCCTCCGAAAAGGAGACATCCAGCACGGTGGCCCTTGGTTCCCATCGCTCTATCGCCTCCCGCACCGGCGCCACCATCAGCACCTTTGCCACGGGCATAGGCTTGTCCAGAAAAGACCAGTCCAGCCCGAAATCCCGGTAAAGGGGAACCGTCCCCAGGGGCGTGGAAAGGATCACCGCGATGTTCTGGAGGACCGAATCGACTGTATTCTTTTCGTTCAGGTGGATCGCCTTCAGGTCCGTTGCGGAAACGGTGTAACTCATCGCCTACCCTCCCAGATATTCCTGCAAGGTGATCGAAACCTCTGCCGTATGCACATTGCCGTTCCGGTAGTGGGCCTTCGCCTTCATCTCGTGCTTTATGATGTTCCAGCGGTGCTTCCCGTAGCTTCTGGAGCCAATGGTCAGCGGCACCGCCTTCCCCCCGCGCTCAATATTCCGGATCTTCATCACCTCGGCGATGGGGTTTGTCCCCAGGTCGGAGCACAGGGTGATGTCAAAGCTGATTTTTTCCGGGTCCGGGCCGGTAAACTCTGTAAGGGCGTCCGCCAGATGCCGCTCGTGAACGGCATATCGGGCGGAGCCGGACCACGCCAGGTTGTTCAGCGTCCGCACCGTGCTCTCCGAAACCTGAAAGACGATGCTCCCCAAGCAGCCGATGACCATACAAAATCCCTCCTCTCCCTTATGGCCAGATCTCCCCGAGGATGTAACCGTCCATGCCAAAACCGGGGAGATACAGACACAGGACGGTGGCGTTGATTTCAGGCATCCAAAGATGGGGACGGTTGACCAGTACGGGCAGGAGCGCCGAGGGAAAATCCATGTCCTGAAATTTGACACGGGCCACCCGTTTTGCCGGATCGACCCAGGTGACGGTGCCGACACGCACCAGGTTTTCCAACGAGGTCTCCATTTCCCGATCCATCAATACCCCTCCAATACTCTCCGAATTTTGATCTGGGTCGTGTACCCGGAGCTTCCCACCGTGTGGGTCGCCTGGGTGATGATATACTTGCCGTTCCAGCCGCCCCACCCCTTCAGTTTCACGGTGATCCCTGCAACCAACCTGGGGTTTCCCGGCATGGTGAAACTGGCAGTCTTGGCGTAGCGGTTATGCCGGCGCAGGAGCTTTGCCGCCAGGGCCTTTGCCTCATCCTTGGTGGCCACTTTAGCGGTGATCTCCAGCTGCTGGTTGTTTTGTGCGTTTGCCTTATAATCCTCCACTTTGGCGACCCCCTCGATGCACTTTCCGTCCGGGCCGACACAGCTGACACGGCAGGAGGAATATTGCGTGCCCGCCATTCCCACACTCAGCTTGTATTTGGTGTAGGCGCCCCCGCCGTGGCGAATGGTAAACGCCGGCGCTTTGGCCTCATAGGCCGCCTGGTCGAACAGCACCAGGCGGCGGTCAGTGGCCTTCAGCGAGATCCCCGCCTTGTGGCAAAGGGTCTCCAAAAATCGGATGTCGCTGGTCTTGACCTGCTCCACACGGGAATAGAATGGGTCATCCTCCGACTCGTACATACATTCCATGCCGTTTGCCGTGGCAATCTCCTTGGCGATCCCGGACAGGGGGTAGTTCTCCCACGCCTTGGACTTCTTGGTCTGGCGCACCTGGGAGCTGTAAGGGAGGGAGGTCCCCTTGATGGTGATGGTGGCCGGTGGCCCGGAGGCCGTTACGCTGTCCAGCTCAAACTCGCCGCAGGGCAGGACCTTATCCTTGCCCCTTCCCGTCCAGTTTTCCGGGATGATCACCGCGTTGATCTTAAACCCGCAGGCCACATCATTTCCTTTAGCGGTTCCCCCCAGCTTTTGGATGTCGCTCTCGTTCACCCAGCCGTACACATTGGAGGTGCCGTCTGTGTGGATCACATGCCACGGGTGGAGGCTCCCAGGGTTATGCAGGGTGATCTTTACCGGGCCTGGCCGCGCCGCGTATCCCGCATTACTGGTGGACCCGATATAATGCCATGACCCGGTAAACTGCACCAGGTCGCCCACCGCAAGATCACCCCCGCCCCCAGCGGATGTGGAGGAGGCCGCATCGATGGCCTCGTTCAGCCACTCCTCCATCCAGATCCCATCCCTGTCATGCACTTGGATTTGGATTTCATCCGTTTCATCCTCCTCGTTATCCACATAGATTAGGGATTTGAGGTAAGGCCGGATGGAACCGGTGATGTCGGCCCCGTCAAAAATAACCTCAACATCTGTGCGGCGGGCATCATTGGGGCTACTCATGGCTCACCTTCTTCCAGGGAGGCAGCGACTTGTCAGCCTCCGGGCTGATTTCCGGCAGAGTCAAGACAATCCCCGCCGGAAAAATGTAATACTCCCGATACTGGAGGTTTGCGTTGATCAGCTTATCAGTATGGCTGACACTCCCCAGTTGGGTGTAGGCGATGTGATCCCACATATCCCCTTGGACAGTAGTGTAGGTTTTCGCCATCAGTAAGCCCTCCTTTTTGCGTCAGCGTCAGCCTCTTCTATGGCATCCATAACTCGCTCGACGATTTCATCTGCGAACTCCCGCAGATCTTGAACCGTTTCCGGAGTAGCATTGCCCTGAATTTGGAAACTCACATTTACAGGGGAAGAAGAGGCGGCCGCCGGCGAGAGCATGGCGGAAACAGCAGGTGCGGTTTCCGCCCGGAGGGCGGCGGTCTTCGCCGCATTCAAAACCTTTTCCCCTCCGCCAAAGAACATCAGCTCCGGGCCGTTCTCTCCCACATAGGCCCAGCCAGGCTGTGCGTTATCGGTGCCGCCGGCGTAGCCGCGGGTGCGGTTTACGGCGTAGGCGCTGTCGCTGTACGACATAGGCCCCATGGCGTTGACCGCCGCCCGCCCCAGCTCTTCGTAGGCACTTCGCACCAAAGGCATCATCTCATTGGCTGCGGCAATATAGCCCTGGATAGTGGCCTGGCCACTGGCTTTGGCCTGGTCCCCCAGATCCATCGCCTCAATATCCTCCGAGAGAGCTTCCTGTAATTCATCCATGGCGGTCGTGAAGCCGGTTTTTAGGTCCGCCACACTCCCGGCGGCGGCCTCCTGCTCCTTCTGCAACTTCTGCCAATTTTCCACCATGGCCCGAAGGTCCTCATCGCTTGCGCTGGCCAGCCCGGCGACGGCGTTCACGCTGTCCTTGCTGCCATCGGCAAAGGAGGCGATGACATCCCCCAGGCCCTCAATATCGCCCGTCCTGGCGGAGAGGGATTCCAGGTTGGCGTTATAGTCCTGCCAGTAGGTGATTTGGCTCTCCAGGGCAGAATTGATACTGCCCACGCTGGTCTCCACCACAGCGGCAGCCTTATCCCACAAGGCGTACTGCCCGGAGATGGAGTCCAACGCCGCGGTGTAGGCCTCGTTGTAAGCCTCCGCAAGCGCCGCGACCTGTCCGGCAGTATCCTCGATGGCGTCCCCCAACTCCCGGCTTTGGGCGGCGGCGAGGGCATCGGCTTCGCTCTGCCCCTGCACCGCCCCGGTCAGCTGGTCCACGGCGTCCCTGGCGCTTTCAAACTCGGCTTCTGCGGCAGCTACCGCTTCAGCGTCCGTGGCGATGGCTTTGTT
Organism: uncultured Angelakisella sp.; assembly: GCA_910585535.1. Classification (GTDB taxonomy): domain Bacteria; phylum Bacillota; class Clostridia; order Oscillospirales; family Ruminococcaceae; genus Angelakisella. Next base: position 8,287 of record CAJUFK010000076.1, read on the forward strand.
GAGGTTGTCTATCGAGATACCGGCCTTGCGGATCTCGTCATTGTATTGGTAGACTGCATTTTGCAGTTCATAATACTCACCGGAGAGGGCGGTTCCATCGGCCAGCGCCTTCTGGTTCAGCTCCTCCATCCGCTGGAGGGCGGCGTTCCGCTTCTTCTCCGCCGCCTCCAGGGTAGTTTGAGCCTGGGTCAGCTTGATGCTGTTCTCCACGGACTCCAGCATGACCGCATTATAGTTGTCGTACAGGGAGTTCAGGTACTCCTGGTAGGCTTGGGCCTCTGCGTCCTTTTTCCATGCGTCGGTATGCTGCCGCAGGGCTGCGGTGCCGCCCTCGATGGCGTTGGTCGTGAGGTCGATGTTGTCTGCCAGTTCAGGGACTGCCCGAATGAGCAGGGCCAGGATGTTGTGGTACTCTTGGTTTTCCGCAACATTCCCGCCGGTAGCAGCCTCGATCTCCTCCAGCTTGTCAATGTACATTCCGGCCACTTCCGCCGTGGCAAGGGTCTGGCTGGCGGTCTCCTCAAAAGAGGTCCCTGCCTCGTCCATGGCCTCCCGCATATCCCGCGCCGCCTCGGTCAATTCCTTCACCGAGGGGACTCCTTCATTGGCGGCGGCGGTCAGGGCGGTCACTACCCCTACGACGCCTGCCACGGCGGCAGTCACGCCCACGATGATGTTGACGCCGGGGGTAGCCGCCGTGAGCGCCGCCATCAGGGGGATCAGTCCCTTGGTGACAACAGCGACCCCAGTAAGGGCTACGACCCCCGCCCCCACGGCGCCGGCGGACGCCATAAGGCCCTTGACCAGTGCAGGGTTTTCCTGGATAAACTCATTTGCGCCGGTAAGCACATCGGTGGCAATTTCAGCCAGACCCCGCAGCTCCGGGTTGAACTGCTCTCCGATGGTGACCCGCAGGGCCTCCCATGCGCTGTCCATCAATGTCAACTGGCCGTTGAGATTGTCCAGTTTTACACTGGCCATCCGCTGGGCCGCCCCGGTGCAGTTGTTGATGTTGCCGGTGAGAGAAGTATAGTCGGAGTCGGTGGCATTGAGGATGGCCAGCAGGCCATTATAACCGCGCTGGCCGGCGATGGCCTGAGCGTTGTTGACCCGTTCGGCCTCGGTCATCTGCTCGAAGTATCCCCGCAGTTCGTCGATGGTAGCCCCGAAGCCCTTCATGGTGCCGTCTGCCCGAACTGCGCTGTACTCATACTCCCCGAAGGCGGCGCCAGTGAGGGTGACGCCCTCCAGAAGCCCATCAAAGGTGTTCCGCAGGGCAGTCCCGGCGATGCTGCCTTTGACGCCGCTGTTGGCCATAAGCCCCATAGCCACGGCCACATCCTCGATACTGTACCCCAAGGCCCCGGCCACAGAAGCGGACATTTTGAAGGTCTCGCCCATGATGGCCACATTGGTGTTGGAGTTAGTGGCCGCAGCGGCCAGAACATCCGAAAAGTGAGCGGTGTCTGCCGCCGTAAGACCAAAGGCGCTGAGGCTGTCGGTCACAATGTCCGACACCATGGCCAGGTCCTCTCCAGAGGCCGCCGCCAGCTGTAGGACACCGTCCATACCCTGGAGCATGTCATTGGCGTCCCAGCCCGCCATAGCCATGTAGCCCATAGCGTCCCCCGCCTGCTGGGCGGTGAACTTGGTGGTGGCCCCCAGCTCTTTGGCCTGGGCAGACAAGGCGGCCATCTCCTGGGCGTTGGCCTGGGAGAGCGCCTCCACATTGGACATGGTCGCCTCGAAGTCGCCGGCCACTCCAACACATTCTATGTAGGCGTCTGTAATCTCTTTTAGCGCCACGGCAACACCAGCAGCGGCAATGGCGTTCTGGATTATGCCGAACGCCTGGGCGGACTTCTCTCCAAAGCCAACGGCGCTGTTGGCGGCATCTTCCTGGGCAGCCTCTAATTCCTTGATCTTGGCGGTCAGTTCCTGGTCCTTCTGGGCCAGATTGCCCGTATCCACCCCGGCCTCCCGGAGTCGCGCTCCGGTACTTTCCAGTTTTTGGTTCTGCCGTTCCAGGGCAGCCCCGGCATTTCTGATTCGCTCCTCCAGCTTGGCTTTTTCCCGTTCCAGGCTGGTGGTAGAACCGGTAGTTTCGTTGATTTCCTTCTGGAGCAGATCATGTTGCTTTTGGAGACTCTGCAGCTTGTTTTTGGTGTTTTCAATGGCCTGCTGCTGTTTTTGGTAGGAAGCAATGTCCCCCTGTACCCGGTGGAGGCTTTGGACTTCCTTCCCCAACCGGGTAAACTCCGCTTGCGCCTTGGAGAAGGTGCTGCTGAATCCGCCGTTCATCCGGGCGTTCAGCGCAAAGAGCATCTCAAATTCGCGTTTGCTTGCCATGGGACATCTCCTTCTTCTCCTCAGCTACGATGACATTGTTGGCCTTGATCCACTGGCCCAGCTTCCATAAAGGAAGAGATAGCCAGAACGGGACAGGGGTGCTGTTATTCCGAGCCAGAACCATGCATTGCTTCTGGAGCCATAACCCGCCGTCGCCAGTTACGACTCCGAACGCAGTAAAAAACGCCGGGCGCTGAAGTAGATCTTCTGGTAGTCCCGCAGGGGCAACGCCTTGAGGAAATCGGCATTCACGATGCGGATTCCGTTGTCGTCGCGGTCTAAGCAGGCGCGGACGGCCATGCCAGCCAGGAACGGCCCGCTGAAGGACGGGATTGTCAGCGTCTGTCCGTGGCGAAGCATATCGTCCTCAATGGCCTGGTGATCCTCGCCGGTCAGACCGCCCCAATCGAAAGTCAACTTTGTAACGGTATGGCCCTGGAACTCGAAGGGTTCCTTGAAAGTGTGCGTGTAGATCATGGTATCCAGCTCGGCCTTTGCCTCGGCCTCCAGTTGAACGGCGGCCTCTGCATCGGCAGAAAAGTCAACCTTTTCCTCGATATTCATAATGGGTACTCCTTATCTGAACCACTCAGGCTCCGGACAGCTATGCCATCCGGAGCCTGCCCTCTATTACTTACCCAGCGCCTTGCGTACCTCGGCCATGTAATCCACACCGCCAATAACGCATTTCATGTTGCGCTTGTCGATCTCCCAGAGCTGTTCACTGCCCTTATAGGCTGCGAAGTAATACACCACATACTCGCCGGAGGCATCGGCAGCAGCCATCGGGGCTACTGTGCCGGGGGTAGTAGTCTTTGGACGGACGATCATCACATACTTGTCCGCCCAAAGACCTACCTCGGCGTCCTCGATGCCCCAGTATTCCTCTGCCACCCGCATATCCAGCTGGTGCTTCTTCGGGGACATCAGCTTTACTGCATCCCCATGGGGAGTGAGCCAGGTGATGGTTGTAGTCATGTTATCGACCATGCCATACAGCGGCACCTCCATGTTGCCCATCATCCCGGCGCCGGAAATGTTGACGCAGGGGAAGGTGATTGCAGGAAGCTGCACTTTGGCTACCCCCAGGAGGTTGAGGCTGTCCTCATAGATCTCCAGGTTGATGTAGGCCGCAGGCTGTTGTGTAGTCATAGTTTTCCTCCTTCAGTGTCATTAGCTTTGCCCTGACAAAATCCCAGATGTTTGGGATTTTGCCGGGGGCGGGCCGGGGGTTTTATGCGGACAGGCTGAGGGCACTGGTCAGGTAGTCCACATCGTACTCCAGCGTGAAGTGGCACTCCTGCATCGGGACAGGCGGAGTCAGGAAGATGTGGAACGAGATTATGCCAGCCAGAAGGCCGGTCAACGGGTTTTCCGAAGCCCTCAGTTCCACCCTGGCTCCCAGCAGGTACTCCTGACTCACCAAGCCGTTGAGCCAGATATTGCAGGTATCCTGGATGTTGTCCAGCAGCCGCAGGTTCATGGGTTTGTCCAGCTTGCTCCAGAAAGTTCGGATCAGGGTGTTGGCCACGAAGTCGAACATCCGGGAAACCGGGATGAACTGGTCCTTTACATCGGTGTTGCCGGGATAGCAGGCGGTGTAGTTGTTCCGCGCCGTCCAGCCCAGCGACATGAAGTTCAGAGCTGTCACAATGCCGTAACCGGCGATGATGTTGCTCTGCTCAAAGGTCAGATCGACCTCTGTCCTGTCCTCCAGGCAGCAGCCGTCCATCTTGAAGTTCTTGTTGGACGGGGATTCATAGGGAACGCCGCCGTTGGCGGCATCCACCTGGGCCATCAGCCCCGCCAGCTGGGTGGACATATGGAATTTATAATCGCCCAGCTTCACCATAGGCCAGCAGAGGATCTGGTTCTCGTCCACCACATTGTTCCCGTTCTTCCAAGGCAGCAGGTCGGAATACTTGCGGACACCGTCCTCGCCGCAGTCGGCATCGATCAGCGCCTTGGCCCGGAACAGCCCGTTGATGTTCTCCGCCTTGGTGGCCATGACGGCGGCCACCACCGGGTCGTGGGACCAGCCGGGGGCGCAAATCAGGTCGGGCACCAGCCCCACCTTGCTCATACAGGAGTCAATAACGCCAAGGCCCTCCACGATGTCGGCCTGCTCCACCGCCGAAGGCTTGACCGCGCCATATTTGATATACAGCTCGGTAGCGTCATAGTGCTCACTACCGTCCAGCAGCTCCACCAGACAGGCGCCGGCGTTTTCATCGTAGAGGACACTATAGTCCGTATCCAGCTCCAGTACGGTTCCGAAGGCGGCCTCCGTGCTGACCTGGATGGTGGCGGCGATGGCGTCAAAGGGGAGAGCCGCCTGGCGCTCTACCACGGGAATGGCCGTCTGCCCATCCCCGGCTGCGCCGTCCGTCATGCCGGCTTTGCCGGTGTCCAGCACATTGCAGAAGACCACCGGCTGGCAGCCGAACAGCTGAAAGTGGGAGTACATAAACTCGCACAGGGGGTACTTCTTCCAGTCATAGGAAAAGCCCAGCCGGGCCACCGCCTCGTCCCAGCTGGTGGCCAGTACCGGCACATTGGACTTCGCCGGATCGCTGGCGGCGTGGACAGGAGCCGCGCCAACCACGAAGGGGATACTTACATCGGCCACGGCGGGTGTGCTGACCGCTGTGGCTTTTTCGTGGACATGAACGCCCAGGTTTAATGCCATAATGATTCCTCCTTACCCTTTCCCCAGAATGCGCTGGTAGTTCTGGTACAGCGCATTGCCGGGTTTCTTCACCTTCAGCCGGGCCTCCGAGAGCTTGTCCCCAGGGACGATGAGGGTCTTGATCAGGGGGTACTTCTCGATAGCCGCCGCAGCGGCGGCCAGGGCGTTTTCCCGCGTTCCCCGGTAGATCGCGCCGTGCTGGATGAGGCCGGTAATGCCGGGGCCGATGTAGCAGAAAAAGCCTGCGGCGGTACCGGCAGCCTTTTCTGCGCTGGCGGCAGTGGGTTTAGGGGCGTCCGGCCGGGGTTCCCGGGTATCCGCCGCCCCGGTAGTCAGGGTTTTCTTTTCCATGGGGTACCTTCCTTTCAACAGGGGGGATATGCCATGTGGTGATCATCTCCCCCAGATAAAACGGTGAAACTGCGGTCTGATTTGGGTTTCCAGGATACACCAGGGTTTCCACCCCGGCGTCCAGGTCAAGCTTGAACTGATTCCCGATGACCACTTCTTCCAGGAGGGCGATCCGCATCCGCTCCATCAGGGTCAGAAGCGCCAGCCTGCCCTCCTGTTCGTTCTGATGATAGACACAGAAGCAGGTGCGGACCACTGCGGTGGACTGCATGAACTTCCCGCCGCCGGGCCGCTGGACCGCCGCGTCCTTGCCGGTAACGAACTCATGGGTGATGAAGGGTGCCTTTCGGGCATAGGAGCGCAGCTCCGGCAGACAGGGGGTGTACACTGTGGCCGCCCGGTTGGGGGGCGGGGACTCGTCCTCCTCCTGGGGCTGAACCGGGAGGAGCAGATCCCCGGTGTGCTCCTTGCTGAATATCTCCAGTTGCTCCAGTAATGTAGTCCTTGTCATGGTGTCACCTCGTGTAGCCGCTCAAAATAGCGAGGACATCGTGGTTGAGGTCCTTCTCGAATGACTTCATGGCGTCCTCCGTCAGCCTTTTCTCTACTTCCTCGCTGCCCAGCATCTGGGGAACGGACGGCCCGAACAGCTCCTCGATCTCATCCTTGCCGTTAGAGGTTATGCCTCCCGTCCGCTCATAGATGCCGGTATGCCCGGTGGGCATCCGAGCCACAAAGGCCCGCTCGAAGCTGTAGGGGGAGGTGCTTTTGAGGACATGGCCGGAGGCGGCCACGCCGGGGTACATCAGCCGCCAGTGCTCCTCCCCGGACATGACGGGCAGCCTCCCACTGGTGTCTTTGGTGGGCTGGTGGGGCGAGGCTCCGTCAAAACGGAACAGCGGAATGCGGGCCCCGCTGAAGCGGACAAAAGCCTGCACCCCGCTGTCGTAGGAATAGGACACCTGGACATTTTCGCTCTCCCGAATGTTGGCGGCGGAGATGGCGTACCGCTCCCGGACGGCGCTCACATTGGAGCGGCGCAGACGGGCCACAGCCTTGCTTATGGCACTGCGTACCGCCTTTTCCACACCGCCCTCCACACCAGTCAGAAGCCTTGCGGCGCGGTCCACTGCCTCCTGCCCGGCCACAGAAAGTTGGATGCCAGCAAAGCCGTTGCTGTCGGTGGGGCCCGAATATTCACCGCCGCCGGTGTGTACCCGCGCCTCCCGGCTGACACCGCTTTCGCTCATTGTGCCATCGCCTCCAGTTCCATGTGCAGCATCCCCATGTGACTGGTGGACGCCACCACATAGTATTTCTGAAAGAATCTTCCCCCCTCGCGGGTGGTGATCTCCAGGCTGGTCCCCTGCTTCGGCACCTTGCCGCCCAGGTCCTCCTGGGCGCAGTAGAGGGTGGCGGTCACCATGTGGAGGCCCCGAACATGGTCATCGGTCAAGCGGTCACGCTTCTCCTGCACAGGACCCTCCAACACCACGGGGATGTCCGGATACTCCACTCCGTCATAGCGGATAGTGCGGTCCTCGGCAAACTCGCTGGTGTTCAAAAAGACCTTGCGGATGTCCCGGCTGACCATGTCTTTGAACTTACTCATGTCACGATGTCCTCCCCTCCAAGGTCGGGAGGAGCTTCACCGTCATCGGCGGTGGCACTGGCCGCCATGATCAGCACGGCCAAATCGTGTTTGTTCCTTGCACTGGAAACATCCAGCCCCATGTCGGCGGCCATCTGCTCCAGGTCAGCTTTCGGCATCCGTTCCAGCCGGGTCACCTCCATATCGGCGGAGACCGCTTCTCCGCCCCTTGGGGCGGCCTCTAATGGGCATTCCCCGCCGGGAGTATCCGTGGACTGGTTGGGCAGCCCCCCGCCGTCAGCGGGGCGCGTGGCGGGGGTGGCAGGGGCTTGTGCGGTATCTGCGTAAACGGCGACATCCAGGGCTACCAGTCGGGCCGCCTCTTCGTCCGGGAGCGCCACCCGCTCTCCTTTGGCGATGGGGATGACCCGTCCGCTCTCCGTCCTGTAGCCATAGACGCCGGCTTTAATCTTAACTGCTTTCATCACTGCACCACTTTCTTCGCCAGGATATAGGGGCAGTAGTTCCGAGGCGCGGCCAGGGGCCGAGAGGCCAGCCGGAGCTTCCGCGTGTCATTCTCCTGGTCCAGAGTGAACTTCGGCACCCGGATGCCAGCGTGGGAGGTATACTCGGTGCTGCCATAGTCAATCTGGGTAATCTGGCCATACATCAGGTGGCCGCAGTTGGGGGCAGTAACCATGGCGGCGTCTACGGGGAAGTAGGGCTCCGTCTTCCCGTCGTCCGCCTCGTAGCTCTCATCCACAGAGATGAGGTTCAGCCGGAACCCGCCGAAGTTGAGGGTCCCCAGCAGCACGACGCCGGTGTAGCCGGAGAGCTGCTCGTTGATGGCGCCGATGGCGATGCCGCTGTTCTTGTCCAGCAGCCTCTGAAGGTCGTCGAACTGCAGGATGGCGTCCGCCGTCTGGGTGCCCAGCAGCAGGTCAGCCACAGGCAGGCCCCGGTAGGACAGCATCCGGCACATGGCAATGATGTCCGCCCGCATCTCCATGAAGTTCTCCCAGGGCTTGGCCACGGTGTAGAGGTGGTCGCTGGTGCCCTCGTAGAACTTCACGCTGAGGGCCTTGCCCTTGGTCTGATCGTCCACATACTCCTGGATGA
>CAJUFK010000077.1 GCA_910585535.1 uncultured Angelakisella sp.
TTGGTGGGATTCTGCTGGGTCTGGCGTGTTCGCCCTCAATTTTTGGGAGGCCCGTGCCTTATCCAACCACAATGTTGGTTGCCGCACCGCTCTACCCCCAATCGCCGGATGCCCAAGGCCCACGGGCCTTGGGTCAGAGCATGGGGATAAAGGGACTTGTCTCCGGCCCGTGAGGGCGAAAACCAAACCCCCGTGGAAGCCGCCAGTAGCCCTTTGGGTGACAGCCGTGACACACGGAAACTCGGAGTAAGCATGAAGTCGATCAAACACATCAAGGAGCAAGTAACCGAGTACGACAATCTCTATCAGGCATACCTCAAGGCCCGGAGGAGTAAGCGCTTTCGGAACGAGGTCTTGGAGTTTTCGGCGGATCTGGAGGATAACCTGCACGAGATACAGGATAGCCTGCGAAATATGACCTACAGACCGGGGCCGTATAAGCGAAAGATCATCCATGATCCGGTGGACCGGCTGATTATGTGGCAGGCGTTTGTCCACCGGGTGGTGCAGTGGGCGGTCTACCGAGTGATCAACCCGGCATTTGTCCAGGGCTACATCGAAGATTCCTACGCCTGCATCAAGGGCCGGGGATCGGACGCAGCAGCCCAGCGCCTGTTTTACTTCATGCAGCAGGATGGGCGCGTCGAAAAGGCGGCTGGCCTTGGTCCAGACGGAAGAGCTGCCCGGCGATTTTATTTTCAGAAGCTGGATACTGCCAAATTTTTCTACCGAATCGACCACCAGGTTTCGTTAGATCTGGTGGGACGCAAGTGCAACTATGACCCATGGCTTATGTGGATTATGGATCTGTTTGTCAATGCTGAAGGAGAGAAATTCGGGTTCCCGCCGGGGAAAAGCGTGAAAGAAATTGCACCAGATGAAATGGTAGCAGATAAAGGGCTGGCAGTGGGAAGCCTGCTAAATCAGATGTTAGCCAATGTCAACCAAAACGAGGTCGATCACTTCGCAAAGCGCCAACTCCGGATCCGTCAGTATGTCCGATACATGGACGACATCGTGATGATTTCGGACAGTAAGGCGCAACTCCGGGAATGGCGGCGAGAAATCGAAACCTTTATGGCGGAGCGGCTGAAGCTGGAGCTAAACCCAAAGAAATCCTTCATTCAGCCTATTTCCCACGGGATAGATTTCTGCCAGTACCGCATATACCCCGACCATGTGCGCTTGAAAAAAGGAACTGCCCTGCGAATGAAACGCAATCTAAAGCGCATCCAAAATCTGTACGCAGAGGGGAAAATCGACCTGGAACGCGCCCAGAAGACGGTCAACTCATACATGGGGTTGATGTCCCACTGCGACAGCTACCAGTTGCGTAAGGCCATCTTCGGGGAGTACAGCGATACTGAGTGGACAGAGGGCTGGTTTTTCTTAAAACGGAACAGCGATAACGAAATCAAAGAGGATGACGGGTAAAACCGCCATCTTCTTTTTTATTAAGATTTTAAGGAAGGGCGAAAAATGCTCTTTCTTTTTTGTTTGGAGTGACACTATGGGAAGCCTATGGCTTATTGAGGAGCTGTGCGGCGTCTGTGCCGATATGTCCCGCATTATCCAGTCCCAGGCCGTCGCCCTGGAGCAGTTGGGCGCAGTCTGCATGGAAGATGAGCGGGCAGCGGTGGAGCGGCGGCTTACCATTCTGATTGGGCGCGACGAGGCGCCGGACCTGTATAAGGGAGGGAAAGCAGTATGAATTTGGGAGAGATTGTGGCAATTTTTACAGCTGGGGGTGGTTTGCTTGCGGCGGTAATGGCTATTGTACAATGGTCCCCCATCAAAGTAGATCCATGGTCTTGGTTGGCCCAGGCCATCGGACGAGCCATCAACGGGGAGGTTCTGGCAAAGCTGGGAGAAATGGAAGAGCGGCTGGACGAGCACATCACCACCGACGATCGGAGAACTGCGGACAGCAGCAGAACCCGAATCCTGCATTTCAACAACGAACTATTGCGGGACATTCCCCATACCAAGGAGGAGTTTATCGAGGTCCTGGACGAGATAGACGCCTACGAGGGGTATTGCCGGGAACACCCGGAGTACCCGAACAGCCGGGCCGTTTTTGCGATTGAGAATATCCAGGAGACCTATAAGCGGCGGTTGGAGAAACACGATTTTTTGCAGGGTTGAGAAAGGATGTGAGACACAGTGAAAAAGCAAGAGCGCCCCCCATGGGAATTTTCTAAGCGTCTGGCCGCTTGGTGTGTGATAATTGCTACGGCGGCAGCGGTGGCCTCCTATGTTCTGGCCTTTCTGGGGCTGGATACTGCGGAGGGCATCACCACCACCATTTTTACCGGCTGTATAGGGTATCTTGTGACCTATGCGGCCAAGAGCGCCACCGAGAAGATCAGCCGCAATCGGCACGGCCTGGACGCCGATGGAAATCCCATCGATGTCCAGGCCGACAATATTGAAATGGAGGAAATGACAGATGGCACTGTTGACACCTGATTATACATACACCATAAATGGTGTCCAGGTTCGGGTAAAGATGATCCCGGACGGGGCCAAATGGACCAATGCCGCCGCTGCGGTAAAAGCGAAAACCTATGCAGGGGCTCCCTACAAACATGGGGGGCTTATCTGCGGGACCGGAAGGCCGGCAAGTATAACCATCCACAACACCGACGATCTCTCCGGAGTCTACGATGATGGAGAACAGTACACCAGGGCCACCTGGCCGAATCAAGCTATGGGGACCACCCGTGTCCACTTTTATGTGGACGATGTGTGCGCTTGGCAGAACCTCCGGGTCGGAACCGGTCTCTGCCCGGCAGACCCGGTGGGCCGGGCGGAGGTTGGCTACCATGCCGGAGACGGGGTGGTCTATGACGGTGGTAACATGACCAGCATCGCCATCGAGGTCATCATGAACGACAACTCCGTAAACGATGCCAAGGCCAAGGACAATGCGGCGCAGCTGGCCGCTGGGCTAATGGACCTGTATGGCTTCAGCCCGGAGAAGTTGGTCACACATACTTTCTGGGTGGCGAAAGCCGCCGGAAAGATGAAAACCGATGTGGACGAACAGTGTACCACCCTGGTCTATGGCAAAAAGTGGTGTCCTGCCTACATCTTCGGTAGCACCGTCCATGCCACCGCCCTCAAAAACTGGAAAGCCTTCAAGATGTTGGTAGCTGGATACCGGAAGGACGGCGCGACACAGGGAGCGGATATCCCTGCCGCCCCCAAAGTTCCCTACCGGGTGCGGATTACCGGACGCCCCAACATCCGCAAAGGCCCCGGCATTGACTACGCTGTCACTGGGGTGGTGGACAAGCCAGGGGTGTACACCATCACCGAGGTTTCCGATGGCCCTGGCGCGTCCAGTTGGGGAAGGTTGAAGTCCGGCGCTGGGTGGGTATCTATGGACTTCTGTGTAAAAATTTAAGGAGGAAAAGACCATGAATGAATTTCTGTCCTCGCTGCTCCAAGCCGTGATTATTGCGGCGGTTCCGGTCCTTACGACATATGCGGTCAAGCTCATCCGACAGGTTGCGGCGAATGCTGCCGCTAAAACGGATAGCACCAAAAAGCAAGGTTACTTTGAGGAAATCGGGCGAGCGATTTCCGAGGCCGTGGAGGCGACCAGTCAGACTTATGTGGATTCTCTTAAGCAGGATGATAAGTTTACCCCGGAGGCCCAGCGGGAAGCCGCTGAGAAGGCCCTGGCCGCCTGCATTGCAAACATCAGCCCCGCTGCACAGTTTTTTATTGAGAGCGTGTACGGCGACATCACCGAGTATCTCACCACCCGAATTGAGGCCGAGGTGCGTCGCCAAAAGAAGGAAAATCCGCTTATGTTTGGTGTGCCGCTGAAGGCCATCGAGGGTGTAAAGGAAATTCCGGACACCGCCGCTGGCTGATAGGTTAGGGCGGGCAATAAACAAGGCCCCTTGCAGGAGACTGCAGGGGGCTTATTTTTTTGCGCCAAAATCCCAAATGTCTGGGATTTTGATAGGGTTTAGGTGCGGAAAAGGATCCCCTCACGCTCGACATTGACAAAGCCCTGGGCGCTCCAGCTGATTTCTTTCCGGGTTACCTTGCAAAGCCCCTGCATGGTGCAGCCCTCATCCGCCAGCCGGTGGAGAAGCTCCATCAGGTCTGTGCTCCTGTCGGTAACCGCAAACTCGGTGCTCCCGGCGGCCCGGAGAGTTTCCACAAAATCGTGGGTGTCCTTCGCCCAGGGAAGATCCTCCACCTCGAAGATACCGCTCTCCGATTGGACGCTGCGGAGCCAGGCCCTAAAGGCCTTACCCTGTCCATCGGTGGCGGTCTGGTTCATGGCCTGGAAGTAGGTGTTGTTTTTCATGGTATTTTCCTCCGCTTTCAAAGTGTGTTTTTCCTTTCGGTACTATATTAATCACTCTAAATTGAAATAATAGCAAGCCATTTCTGAAAATAAAATACACCATTTTTGCCGTTAATATTTGTGGAGATTACTCCCCAAAATCCACTTGCTATTTTCTGGATTTAGAGCGAATATGTGTGTACAAAAACAAAAACGAAACGGAGGAAAACAACATGAAAATGAACGGCAAAACTGCGGCGAAGGCTACTACCTACCGGCTCCAGAAAATCACCACCCCGGAGGCTCTTGAGACCCGTTTGATGAACGATGGCGGCACCGTCCTCACCTTTGGCGACCGCATCCTGGTGGCGGGATACTTCTACAACCCCAACGGACGCAGCTACTACGGGGCCACTTACCGCTTCACCACCACCGCCGACCACACCTGCGAAGGCCAGATAGAACTGAGAAGCATCTCGGAGGATACCTTCGAAGATAATGGCCACGCCATTGCTTGGGCTATGGCTAACTGAGGAGGCCATTATCCAAGGCAGGGCCGAGAGGCCCTGTTTGCCGTTTGCGGCCCCCTGCAGTGCGTTCTCCGTGCGAGCAGGGGTTTACGCAGAGGTCCGCTGTGGCCAGCGCCAAGGGGCGGTGCGGCCGTTTCCTGTTCTGTTTCCAAGGTGCCTATGTAAAAGAGGCGGCGATTGACTCCCTCTGTGCCGGCGGGTTCCCGCGACCTCCCCGGCTGGCTGCCGGGTGGTTTCGGCCCGTACCCATCGGGCCATCGTCAGGCGGGTCATTCAATTTTGCTTGTTCCATTTCCCTTCATACAGTTCTTCGCAGGTTCCATCCCTCCAGTAGATGTTCTTTCTAATCCAACCATTATCCTGGTAGGTTACCACATCGATTCGCTCTTTGCAGATGAAAATCAAAATATGTTCCATTTCTTCGTTTGTGCCAGCGAAAGGAACTTCGCTGTCTCCATATTCATCCATAAGTTTCCGCATTCCCTCCAAATCGGAGGAGTCGAAGTTAATCATCCTATTTTCCATAATTTTTATCCTTTCTACTGACCTTATGCTCCCTGGGGTAGCTATGTTGATAATTACATCACAGTGTACTCATCGCGCTTGACCAGTAATTTCCAAATCACATCTTTGCCTTGATTTGTTTCGGTGGCCTTATTTACAAGGGTCTGGTACATTTTGTGCATCCAACCGTCCAAGACCTCCTCAAAGTCACCCGTAAAATCGTTATTTTCGGTGCAAATCATGGTGTTGAGGAAGGTAACGAGGCAGTCAATGTAACCCATCATTTTCCGGGCTGCGCCCTTGGCGTCCTCAAAGGTTTTAGCTGTGGCAATGGCCTCATCGTACTTGGTCAATTCCTCAATGGCATTGGACACAAATTTCATGGTGCTCAAGCTCTTCATTTTAATCGTCTCCATGTTCTTGATTTTTTCGCCTTACTCTGTTATCATGGAGGCGGCCGGGGTAAGGCTCCCGGCTCGCCTTTTGGCGTTGGGTGGCGGCGTTCCTTGCTGGGTGGGCCGCTACCCTTTCTTTACGCCTTGACCTTGCTGTCCCGCACGATCTTTGCGGCTTCCTTCGGGTCGTTGGCGGTGGCCTCAATCAGCTTTGCAATGTTTTCCAGGTACTGATTGAGCTCGGCGCTGGTCATCTCGTCCATGTCCTCCCTCCTTCCTTATCGGGGGCCTTGCCCCTCTGCCTTACAAGTATTATTTTACACTAATTCGTTTCAAATGTCAATGCATATTTTACACTTTTTCGTGGAATTTGAAAAAATAGTTTGACAAAAGAAATGAATTGATGTATTATACAAGTAGGAGGTGACATCATGGGTATTACGGTAGCCGAAAAAATCCGGCTAATTATGAAACGCCAAAACAAAACGATGGGAGATCTGGCTGCAGCATCTGGTCAAACCCGGCAAAACCTATCCAATAAAATGACACGGGGAAATTTTACAGAAAAAGATATTCTGGCATTGGCGGAAGCTCTGGGGTGTCAAGTTAATATCTGCTTTACACTTCCAGACGGAACAGAAATTTGAAGGAGGAAAAGACAATTGCGTTTACGGATTCAGAACTGAACAGCGATAACGACCTGTCCTATATGTGGGAGAGAACTGAAGGAAAACGCTATCCTACAAAAGAAAACCCCGGATGCTTTATGAGCATCCGGGGAGGGGAGAGCAGAGGCATATTCCATTTTTAGCAGGGGGGCCATGCCGGGCCTCCCTGCTTTTCTGTGCAAATACAGCCCCCGCATCCATCCAAGCCCGCCAAAGCCCGATGGACAGCAAAAATCCTAATCAAGCCGCTCTCCTTATGGCCGGAGTATAGCATGGGCTGCCTGCGGATTTTGTTAGAAAATGGCTGCCGAAATGAACCTCAAAATGAACCCCAAAAGCCGGTTTTAAGGGGTATGCACCTCAAATGAACCTCAACTTTTCTTGTTTTATTTGGCTTTGCTTTGTCAAAGTTTATCACACGAAAAACCCCTGAAGCCGCTTTGCTCCAGGGGTTTTAAGGAATCTTGCGGATAAATCAGCGCTTGCTGAACTGCGGAGCCCGGCGGGCGGCCTTGAGGCCGTACTTCTTCCGCTCCTTCATTCTGGGGTCGCGGGTGAGGAACCCGGCCTTCTTGAGGATGGGGCGCATCTCGTCGCTGTGCTGGAGGAGAGCCCGGGAAATGCCGTGGCGGATGGCGCCGGCCTGGCCGGAAACGCCGCCGCCGGCGACGGTGCAGACGATGTCGAACCGGCCCAGGGTGTCGGTGAGATTCAGGGGCTGGCGGACCAGAAGCTTCAGGGTCTCCAGGCCGAAGTAATCATCGATGTCCCGGTTGTTAATGGTGATCTTGCCGGTGCCGGAGTAAAGACGGACACGGGCGACGCTGCTCTTTCTGCGGCCGGTGCCGTAGTAGTAGGGCTTGGACTCGTACATAATTTCTGTTCCTCCTTCCAATTACAGCTTCCAGGCTTCGGGCTTCTGGGCGGCGTGGCCATGCTCGGCCCCCGCGTAGACACGGCACCGGGTCAGAGCCTTGCGGCCGATGGTGGTGTCGGGGATCATGCCCTTGACTGCCAGGAGCATCGCCTTCTCGGGGTTTTCGGCCATAAGGGTCTTGTACTGGACCTCTTTCAGGCCGCCGATCCAGCCGGAATGACGGCGGTAATACTTCTGCTCCAGCTTTTTGCCGGTGAGGACCGCGTCCTTGGCGTTGATGATGATGACGTGATCGCCGCAGTCCACATGGGGGGTGTAGGTGGGCTTGTATTTCCCTCTCAGGATCACGGCAGCCTGGGCGGCAGTGCGGCCCAGAGGCTTGCCGGCAGCGTCCAGGATGAACCACTTCCGGGTGACGGTCTGGGGATTTGCCATGGTGGTGGACATAGTTTCGTTTCCTCCTGTTCAATGATTCTCTTTCCCTGTATCCGGCCTTTTGGGCCGTTTGGCGGGAAGTCACGAGTCTTATTATAGCGAAGGCCGTCCCCGGTGTCAACACCTTTTTTCGGAAATTTCGATTTGTTCCCGAAGATCTTTTGTTTTCGCTTATTTTCTTTCAAATGCTCCCGATCTCTTTTGTGCGATTTTTGTTTTCCCGGCGCCGGACCGGCTTCTCCCGCTTTCCGTCAGCGCTCTTCCGGGTAGACCAGCCCCCACTGCCGGCGCAGGCCGGTCATCACCGCCATCACGTCCCGGGTGTAGTCCAGGTGCATCTCGTTTCCCTCCCCGGCCACGGCCCGCTCCATGTCCCGGATCTCGTACCCAAGGGCGCCGGCGGTGCTGCCTTCCCGGATCATCTCCCGCCGTCCGTCCTCCGTCCAGGTAAGAACCGCCTCCTGGGCCCGGGGGTACTCGTACACCTCCAGGAAGCCCTTGTCAAAGGCGGCCATCCCCCGCTTGGGCTGCTTGGCGTGAAGGGTGAGGGCCACCGTGGCCATCTCCCCCGCCCCGTTCATCAAAAGGATCCCCGCCTGCTCGTCCACCCCGGAGGGGGCCGGCGTCATCTGGGAGAGGACCTGGCTGGGGGCCTCCTTCATAAACCACCGGACAAAGGAAAGGGCGTAAACCCCAATGTCCAAAAGGGCGCCCCCTGCCAGATTGGGATTAAAGAACCGGTTGTTCATGTCGTACTCCTTGTAGCTGCCGAAGTTCAGCTGGAGCATCCGCAGGGGGCCCAGCGCCCCGCTCTCCACCAGTTCCCGAAGCCTTTTGTACAGGGGCATATGGTAGAGGGTCATGGCCTCGGCGAGGACCAGTCCCCTCTCCTCCGCCAGGGCGATGGCGGTTCCCAGCTCCCGGGAATTGAGGGTGATGGACTTTTCACAGAGGACGTGCTTGCCGCTTTTCAGCGCCTGTTCCAACAGGGGGGCGTGGGTGTTGTGGGGGGTGGAAAGGTAGACGATGTCCACCGCCGGGTCGTCAAACACCTGGCCGATGGTCTGGTAGACCTTTTCCACCCCGTACTTTTCTGCAAAGGCCGCCGCCTTACTGTAGGTGCGGTTGGCAATGCCGTAGAGGGTCCGCCCCTCCGCCGCCATGGCCTGGGCCAGCTCGTTGGCGATGACCCCGCATCCGATGGAGACCCAACGGTTGTTTTTCATTCTTCCTCCTCCTCTGATTCTCTAAAACTTCTTAAACACCGGCACAACCCCCGTCGGGGTGAGATCCAGAGCCAGGTACCCCGCCGGGGTGTGGCTGCTGTCCAGGACGCTCCCCGGGTTCAGGAGCCACAGGCCCTCCCGGTACTCCTGGAGGGCGGTGTGGGTGTGTCCGTACAAAACGATGTCCGCCTCCTTCTCCCGGCCAGCGGCCTCAATCTCCTCCAGGCCGTGCTTCACCCGGTAAAGGTCCCCGTGGGTGTAAAAGATCCGCTTTCCCCCCAGCTCCACCAGGCCGGTTTTGGGCAGGGCCAGCTCCCTGCTGGGGTCGCAGTTCCCCAGCACCCCCATCCGGGTCGTGCTGGGAAAGAGCCAGCCGGCCTTGACAAAATCGGCGGCTCCGTCCCCCAGATGGAGGTACAGTTCCGCCCCAGGCTCCTCCTCAAAGATCTGCCGCACCCGGGAAACGCTCCCGTGGCTGTCCGACATGACGATGATCCGCATTGCGGTATACTCCTTTCCGTTCCGGTCTTTGAGCCCCGCTTTGGGGCCCGGAATATCCTCCTCTACTTTAGCATATGGATGGAAAAAAGGGAAGGGGGTGAGGGCAAAATGAGCGAGGGACAGGGACTGACCCCGGAGCAGCTGGGCATCCTTTTGAAGGTGGCCTCCTCCAAGATGGGAAAGGATCCCATCCAGCTGAAGAAGGAGCTGGCCGACGGCTCCTACGACCGGGTGCTGGGGTCCATTGGGGCCGACCCGGAAAAGATCAGGGCTATGATGGAAAACCGGGGCGCCATGGAGGAACTGCTGGGTTCCCCCCAGGTGCAGGCCATCCTCAAGGAGCTGCTGGCAAACCGGTAGGAGAAAAAGGAGGCGGAAGGGATGGAGCAAACAGCGGAGCCCGAGAGGGAGAGCAGCGGCCTGGACCTTTCCGCCCTGCTGGGAAGCCTGGGGGTTTCCGGGCAGAGCAAAGGCCCCGGCGGAGGGGAGAGCGGTCCGGACCTCTCTGCTCTGCTGGGGCTGCTGGGGGGAGGGAGCGGCGGCGGGGCCGGAGAGGGGGAAGCCTCCGGAGCCGCGGCTTCCGGCGGCGGAGTGGACTTCGCCTCCCTCCTGGGGATGCTGGGGGGCCTGCCCCGGGGCGGGGAGGAGCCGGAGCCTCCCCCCCGGCAGGAGAGCCTGGCAGGCGGGGGCCTGCCCTTCGACCCCGCCCTTCTCAGCACCCTCAGCCGGGCCATGGCGGCCCTGCGGGAGCCGGACCGGAACATCCAGCTGTTGGAGGCGCTACGCCCCTTCCTGGAGGAGGAGCGGCGGAAAAAGGTGGATGAGGCGGTAAAGATTCTCCATCTTATGCGCCTTGCGCCGCTGCTCCAGGAAAGCGGCGTGCTGAACAAGCTGATGGGGCCGGGCTAACGCCTTCGGGCGGACAGGGCTGCCTCTACGAAAAAACCACCCATTGGCGGGTGGTTTTTTCTGTGGGGGCGGCTTTGTCCTTCTTCTCTACGGCGGCGGTGAGGCCGCCTGCCGGCAGGGGCTTTCACGGAAAATGTTCTCCCCCGCCGTCCCCCTGTATACTTGCTGATGGTGTCATAATTTGCTATAATTTAGGAGTTGGAAGGGAGGCTGGACCATGGAAGAACGGCGGGCGGATCTGCAAAGGGCAGAAGAAAAGGAAAGTACGGAGGTCAGAAGCGAAAAGGTCAGGGCGCTTTTCATAGACCTGTACAACTACTTCCGGATGGATTCCGGGGTGGATCCCATCGTTTTGTTTGAACAGCTTTGCTGTTTGCTGATCCAGCTTTCGGATGACGGGCTTGAGTTTGATGGGGCCCCCGATCCTGTTTCTTCTTATCGGACCCTTATGGCCCGATGTAAAGAGTGGGATCGCTGGGGGATCTCGGATTCGGCCGCTTTTGCTGACCGGCCAAAGCTGGCCGGCCGGATGCTGGATACAGCCCGCACAGCCTGGGAGCTTATCAGAAACAGAAAACAGCTGGTCCCGCCGCTGTTCGACCTTTTGGAGACCATTTTGCGGGACAGGCCCAACGCGGCGCTGGGCACCCCATTCCGCACCGCCAGAGAGATCGTAAAACTTACCGGCGGTGCAGGCAATGCAGACCCAATAACACTTTTTCCAGTTGCGCTCGATCCAGCCTGTGGGGGCGGGGCTTTTTTGATCGCCCTGTTGGAACGGGCAGAAAAGGAAGGGGTGTCCTTTTCCGGCGGTATCGGGGGTTTTGAACGGGACAAGCATTTAAGAAACTGTGTCCGGTTGCTGGCCCTTCTTTATGACGGACCCCGGAGCAAGGTCACGGTGTCGGACGGGGGCTCCCCTGTGGAGATCAGCAGAGACACTTACCATCTTATTTTGGCCAATCCCCCCTTCCGCAGCCAGCCCCTTCGGGACCGGGAGGTAATCGACGATAACGGCAGCCTGCCAATCCCCACCAAGGACGTCCACCGCGCCTTTCTCCAGCGCATCCTGTTGGGCCTGGGGGCCGGCGGCGAAAGCGCCATCATCGTCCCGGACAGCTTTCTCTCTCATACCGCCTCAGACGCCATCCGAGTCCGGGAGTGGATTCTGGCTAAATTTCATTGCAGGGGCATTGTCAAGCTGCCTGCGTATACCTTTTATCCCCAGTCTATAGTGAAGGCCTCGGTCCTTTTTCTCCGGAAACCCCGGAACGAGCAGGAACGAATTTCGAGGGAAGGAATCTTCTTCTTCTCGGTGACAGCGGACGGCAGAAGCAATGACTCCCGGAGACTGCCTGTGGCAGAAAACGACTTTGACGAACTGGGGCAGGTTTGGAACAGCCAGGAAGCCCTATGGCAGGAGTGGCGCGGCGGCCCCCGGTCGAAGAATGTCTACGGCATGGATGTGCCAGCGGATTGGAAGCAGCCCCATTTCTGGTTTGGCAGTCTGGAGGATATTGCCCGCAACGATTTCGTCCTGCTGCCGGATCGGTATCAGCCTGTCAAGCTGGCAGGCGAGCCGACGGAGAAACCACAGGAGATCCTGGTTAAGATGCAGAAGCTGGGGGAGGAGATGCTGGCGCTGACACGGCAGCTGGCGGAGGCGGAATATGGCAGATAATCGCTGGACCCAGGCGTCCCTAACCGATGTGGTGGAGACTTGGATCGTGGGAAGCACGCCTTCCCGGGCCGACCCAAGCCGCTTTGCCTTGGAAGGGGGCGCCCCTTGGGCCAAGGTCGAGGACGTAACCGGGGGCGTCCTGTACGAAACTGCGGAACGGCTCAGCAAAAGGGGCGAATCGGGAATGCAGAGGATCCCCGAAGGTGCGGTTCTGGTCACCACAGCCGGGACCATTGGCCGAACCGCCATTGCCGGCCGGGAAATGTTCTGCAACCAGGCCGTTCAGGCCCTGTCCTTCCGGCGGGATGTGATCCTGCCGCAGTTCGGCTACTACTTTTTGCGATGCCAGCGCCCGCTTCTGCAGCACCTTGCTAACAGCACCACCATTCGGCGGATCTCCAAGGGAGAATTGCAGCGGGTCCAGCTTCGTTACCCCTCCCTTTCGGTCCAGGAAAGGATGATCGAACAGGTGCGCGGACCCGAGCTGCTGGCGGAAAAGGCCGGACAGTTTCAGCAGCTTCTGGAAAAGTTCTTGCTGGCCGTAACAGCCCAGGCGGCAAGATACACCAAAAACTACCTGCCGATTGGGGATCTTCTGGAGGAGGATCCCCTGACCGGGCTTCGGACAAAGGCTTCCCCCACCGGAAACGGCATCCCCCTGGTCAACAAGCTGAGGGGAGGAGGCCGGCTGGCCCGGCTGGAGAGCTATCCCCGGGTGCAGGTCCAGACCCGGCAGATCAGCCGCTACAGCCTGCGCCCCATGGACCTCCTGCTCCGGGGGTCCACCCTTGGAGCAGATCCCCGGGGCATCCTGGTGGGGGATCTTCCCGAGGAAGCGCTGGTTGGAGGAGATCTCGTCCGGCTTCGGCTGCGCCCCTCCGTCTCCCCGGCCTGGCTGCTGGCCTGGCTTCGGGGCCCGGGGGAGACCGTCTGTACGAAAACGGCAGGCTGCAAAAGCCGCTGCTGCGAAAGTACCGGGTCCCCATCCCGGAGGGACAGGCGGAGCTTGGACAGAAGCTTTTGCTGTACTGGACCCTGGAGGAAAAGGCGGCTCAATTTACCCAATGGGCTCAAACCCTGTTTGACATTGTTCTGCGCCGGGTCTTTTCCAAAAGCTCGGTGGAAATCGCCTTTGGGGAACAGCCCGAGGATCGCTTAGACCGGTATCTGGCCCAGCTTTCCCAGCCGATGTCCCAGTTTTTACAGGAGATGTCCCAATTTCAGCAGGAGCTGTACCATTCCCTTCTCCTGACCGAAAAGAACACACCGATTCATGTGCTGTTCCGGCAGATGGAAAAAGGCCCCCACCCATCCGCCGGGATTCAGGACGCCCGGTCCGCCGCTACCCTTTTGACGCAGTTCGGCCTTTTGGAGCAGGGGAAGTTTCAAGAGATTCCTTTCTCCCCGGAGCCGGAGGAGGAGCAGACCTATCTCACCGACCACAACGGCCGGCCCATCTGGGTGGAGACCTATCAGCCCACAAGAGATATTTTCGAGGAGAACGCTTATGCAGCTGGAGCGGATCAGGATACAGAATTATAAATGCCTGAAGGATGTGACTGCAGTATTCCGCGCCCCTGCCGAAAAAGACGCCCTTTCGGTCCACCTGCTGGTGGGGGTAAACGGCTCGGGGAAGTCCTGCTTTTTAGAAGCCCTGGGGATGATCTTCACCCGGATCATCCAGGGGGAGGCCCCCGGCTTTCCCTTTTCCCTGGAATACCGCGTCCGCAGGGGGCGGGTGGAGGTCTCCCCGGCAGACACAGGCAACAAGCTGAAGGTAACCATCACCTCCGGCGGCAGGACCCAGGAGCTGGACCGGGTCCCGGAGGCATATCTGCCGCGGAGGATCGTCGCCTGCAGCTCCGGGGCCAACCACCTGATGGAATCGGTGCTGCTCACCCTTCCCCGGGCCTCCCTGGCCAGCAGCCTCTACGACCTGTCTCTCCGGGAGGACCCGAACCGCCAAGAGGAGATGGAGCGGCTGCTGGATCAGTACCAAAAGCTGGATACCAACCCCTGGGTGTTCAGCCTTGACGGGACCACGGCCCGGCTGGTGGTGCCGGTGCTTTTCGCCATCGTCCCGGATGCCGGGGATCAGGCGGCGGCTGAAAGCTATTTTCAGCTGCGGGAAAAGCTGCTTCGCAGCATCAGCGGCGGCTTGTCTCCTGTGGCCTTTTCCCTTGTGGTGGATAAAACCAAACTGGAGGGTCTGCTCCAAAGCCGGGCAAACAGTCCCCAGTACGGACTGCTTGCCAAGCTTTTCCGCACCGAACAGCCGGACGGAAGCGGCCCCCTTCACAGCTGGGTGGTAAGCAGGGCCATCCTGTCCCCGGAGACCGGCAGCGAGGACGGGGAAGATCGGTTTTCCCAAACGGCGGTGTTCTGCTACGAGCCCTGGCCGGGCCGGAAGAGCCGGGACCGGATGTGGAACAGTCGGCTCAGCAAAGAGTTTGGCGGAGACCCTATGATGCTGCTCAACGTTTTGCTGGCGGCGCACCGAAGCGGCGTCCTCCAAGAGATTCAGCTCGCCTTTCACAGCGGGGAAAACCCCACCCTTTTGGGGCTGGAGACCCTGAGCGACGGGGAGCTGATGTGGCTGGCCCGCATGGGGCTGGTCCTGATGTCCCGCCAGACCGAGTCGGCGGAGACGCTGTTCCTCTTTGATGAACCGGACGTTCACTTTAACAACGAGTGGAATATGAACTTTATCGAAACCCTGCGTCTGTGCAGCGAAACGCCGTCAGAAAACCTGGAACACGGGTTTGTCATCGCCACCCATTCCACCCTGCTGTTGACAGACGCTTATCCGGAGCAGATCAACCTCTTTTCCGCCAAGGAGGGGGGAGAGATCCAGGTGGAGGAAACGCCGGTCTCCCCCTTTGCCGCCCAGCAGGACGAGCTGGCCCGCCTTTTGTTCTCGGCCTCTCCGGTGGGCCGCTACGCCTTGCAGCGGGTGGAGCGACTGATGAAACAGGCCCGGCGTCCGGAAGAGATTTTGGATCTGATCCGCCAGACAGGCCCGGGGTACCAGCGGTTCCGGCTCTATGAGCGGTACCACGAACTAAAGAAGGAACAGGAGCAGTAGGAGGGAAGCACCGATGTTTTGGGAGCTGCACAGAAACAGCCTGGAACAGGATATGATCCAGCTGTCACAGCTGCTGGGGGCTTTTTTCTCCTATGCAGCCACCCAAGACGGGGACAGCCTGGACGAGGCTTCCTTTTGCGCCGCCTTCCCCCAAAGCGCGGCCTGGTTTTTGGAGCAGCTCCATGGGAGGCAGAAAAACCGGGAAGGTCTTCAGTGGGCTGTAACAGAGCTGTTCCTGCTGCCCCCCGCCCGCCGTCAGAAGATTGCGCAGGCGGTCGCCAACGACCTGGCCTTTGACCGGACCGCCGACCCGGAACATTTTTGCTTTCAGTTCCCCCATCTGAAGGATCAGGAGCAACTGATTGTAGAGAAATTTTTCTGTTACTTTTACAACGTTGCCTTTCCCCGCAAACAGGGCCCTCACATCAACGGGGGCGTCAGCGGCGCGACCCGGGATGGTTTTTTCCAGGCCTATTCCCAGGCAAACAAGCATCTGAAACAAGCCTGTCCCGTCTGCCTGCATCAAAGGTCCAGCGCGGCGAGGGAAAACACCCTGGAACACTACTTTCCCAAAGGGCTTTATCCCCTGCTGATCCTGCACCCTTCCAATCTGTTTTTCGTTTGCCGGGACTGCAACGAGACCTACAAGCAGGCCACCGATGTACGGAAGGAGGAGGGGGAGCCGCTGAGCAAAGTCTTCCTTCCCTACCGCGACACGATAAAGGACCATGCAAAGATCACCTTTCACCGCAAGGACTGTACCGATCAGGTTAAACTGCTGTCTGTCAGCGGAACCGAGGAAGAACAGGAAAAGATCAACCGGTTCAGCGACCTGTATCATCTGGAGGAGCGGTGGACCGGCGACACAGAGGGAATCCTGGAGCAGTTCCGAAAAATCTGTGCCAACCAGGACTGGTCCAGGGAGAGGGCCCGCGAAGAATTGGAGAGGATCTGCAGGAATCTACAGGCGCTGTCAGAATTTCCGGACAAGTTTCTGGAAGCGGCCTATGCAAATTGGATTTGTGATACGATGTTTGACGCATTTTACGATAGCCTTTAAGCCGGGGCCCTGCTTGCCCATGTTCGCCAGGCGGAGAATTGCCGGAACTAAGCCGCCCCTCCCCGCCGCTGGGCGGCGGCCCTTTGAGCGTCCCATCTCTGGGATTCCATCCTGGGGAATGGCAGCGGTTGATGGCTCAACGGCATTTGCCCTTCCGGCGGACCTCCTTTCTGCCGCGGCAGAAAGGAGGCAAAGAGC
>CAJUFK010000078.1 GCA_910585535.1 uncultured Angelakisella sp.
GGTTGATAATCAGCCCCTGGGAGGTCACGACCTCCGGCGGGCGGTTATTCCGCTCATCCCGGCGCAGATGGGCTTCAATGCGGGCAAGCAATTCCTGCAAGCCGAAAGGCTTGGTGATATAGTCGTCCCCTCCGGCCCGCAGGCCGTTGACCTTATCCTGCTCTGTGATCCGCGCCGTCAGGAACAGGATCGGGCAGACGATATGATTCCGAATGACCTTGCACAGCTCCAGCCCGTCCATCCCCGGCATATTGATGTCCAGAAGAATAAGATTCGGCTTTGTATTCAGCTTCGCCAGGGCTTCATCGCTGCTGTTGGCTACGGAAACCGTATAGCCGTGATCCTGCAAATGGGTGGAAAGCAATTCGGTCAGGATAGGTTCATCATCAACGATCAAAATTCTGTATGCCATGCGAACACCTTCAGTCTTTTTCATCATATAGGGAGAAAGTCAAAATTTGGTCAAGTATTATAGGGCTTCCTATTTCAAAACAAAATGATTGTCATACACACAACATCAAACACGAAGCATTTTAACAAGACATATTATACTTCCTTTATTCGCATGGCACAAGGATATAAGTTCCTGCTTATTGTGGGGAATATTCAAATAGCAACAGAGGACAGCGCTCATAAGGTACTGTCCTTTGCCAACTCCGGCATCATCCGCTCAAGTCGCTGATGTGCTATATAGTTTATCTCCAGCAAATGAACTTGTAATTCCCCTGAAAGAAGCAACTGATTGTAAAGTTCCGGCTGATGTTCTTGAAGGTACTTTCTTCGCATACGGCCATACTTGCCGATGTTTTCGGTAGCCGTTTCCGATAATACGGTGCTTGCACCAACGCTGTCCTTGCCTATAGCGTAAGTTGAATTTGTACTGTGGTGTTCCATGTATGATACCTCTGTTTCATGTCAGCTTTGTTGGAGGTAACAGAGATGCTATGTCCTGCGTGTAGTGTCATTCTTTATGAGAGGTTGGCATTGAAATGGATAGGTTGATACAGCTATGTTTCTTACAGATATTAGAACCCATATGTGAAGGGGAATTCCACGATAACAGTTTTGGATTCCGTCCCAATCGCAGTCAGGAGAACGCTGTGGCAGCAGCATATAGACTGATTCAACGGCAGAATCTGTATTCTATGGGCTGTCCCTGCGGCAACTCGTTTTTTCTGTCCTGGCGGTGGGGGTGGCGGTCGGCCTCTACTTTTTCTTAAAGCCCTATGATAGGTACTGGCGGCGGGAACGGTGGGGATATTGTTTCGGTGGCGTTGTCCTAGGTAGGAAATGTTGGTGGTCAGCCCTATTGGAGCTGGTATGGTTTTGACAGCCGGGTGGAGTGGTGTGCCTATTTTGTCAGCTTGTGCGCCAATGAAAGCGGCTGCCTTGGGACCGTGATTCCGAAGTTCTCCCGGTGCGTGGATGGGGTGGCTTGGTTCCGGGGACGGGGGCGCTGGTAAAGCAGTAGCCATCTACCCCAGCGGGGGGATATTATCTTTTTTGACTGGAACCAGGATATGGTGCCGGACCATGTGGGGATCGCAGAGAAGGTGAAGGGAGGGGTGATCTACACCATGGAAGGTAACTCCGCTGGGGACCGGTGCAGGGAGAACCGGTATGTAGCGGGGAGCGAATGGATTTATGGGTATGGCAGATTTTTTGACATGAAATAATTTGGCTAACGACAACAACCCGCCGGGCTTGTACCCGCCGGGTTCTTTTTGTTGGCAGTTTACTTGTTGTTGCTACGCTTCAATCACCATACTACCAGTTAACATACAAATCTCATCTGCTGACAAACTGTCTTCAGAAAATTCTGCTACAATACACAGGTTGCCATTAAATGCTAAGATACCCATCCTTCTTTCCTCATTTGAAAAAAGATCGTTATACTGCATATATTGCTCCGGTAACGAATATTCTTCGACGACTTTCCAACAACCCTTTCTATCCCCCCCAAATGTCTCCTATTGTCTCTTCGGGAGTGGAATTTGTTTGGACTGCATCCTCCAATACAATCTGCCCAATCGACTTCTCTTTATCGTACACCTGGGCTTTGTAATCTGAAAGTTCTTGTATATAGACAGACATTGGCAAATTCATGTGCAGATTGACAGATCCACCTAGAAATTCTATAGTAGTGTTTCGGTATCGATGGGATAAAAGGAAAGCCCCTATGCCGGATCAAAGGTGATACAAGATCTCCCCGCTGAGGACATACCGCCAGGGTACCTCTTCACAGAGCCAGACCCCATTGTCCGATAGCCAGAATTTCCGCCCGTCCCGGGCCATAGCGGCGGCGTTCACAGGCAGAATCAACGGCGTGCCGTGGCGCTCCCCCACCTTCCAGGCCGTCTCTAGGTCGGCGGAAAGATGCACCTGCTGCCGGGACTGCCGGGTGATCCCCTGCCGCCGGATGCTCTCCAAAAAGCGGCTGGCCGTGCCGTGGTAAAGCCGGTCCGGAGGCACAGCCTCCCGCAATTCCAGCATCACAGGGACGGAGTGCCCCTGGTTGGCCCGGATCCGCTTCCCTGTCTCGTCAAAGCGGTACCGCTGTTTGTCGTTCTCCCGGACGATCCGTTCCAGATCCTCCCGGCTTAAGGGATGCCCCGCCTGGACACATCCCGCCAGCAGCCGGTCCACATCGGCCCAGCCGTGTTCATCCAGCCGGAGGAAGGCCGCTTCCGGTTTGTGCCGGAGGACCAAGCTTAAAAACCGCCCCAGCGATTCATCCCTATTTCTGGCCACAGTCCTCTCCCCCTTCCCCCCAGGTCTCCGCAAAGGCCCGCCAGCACTTCTGGTCTTTGGACCGGTCCAGCACCGCATGGGTCACCCCGGCGAACCGCCCGCTGTACTCCGGCAGAGCCAGCAGCTGGGTCCACCACAGGGCCACCTCCCTGGGGTCGTTGCGAAAAACACCGCAGCCGTAGGCCCCCAACACCAGCTCCCGCGCCCCCATGGCGGCAAAGATGGCCAGGGCCCGCTCCATCCGCTCCTTCATGGCCGCTTTGGCCTGGGGAACAGCCTCCCCCTTCTGGATCACCTGCCCCAGGTTCACGGCGGGCAAGGTCAGCACCGAGGCGGTCACCGGCCTTGGCAGCAGGCGGAAATTCTCATCCCGGAAGAAGACCACCTCCGGGGACCAGATGGCGCAGCCGGTGTACCGCATATGGCCGCAGGCTCGGTTGCGGCGGTAATACTCCTCGTGGATGGTCAGGGTCTTGTACAGCCCCCCGGAAGCCGCCAGGCTTTCCTCCTGGGCCATGGCCCCGTTAAGAAACCCTCCCCCGGGATTTTTTGCGCTGGCGAAGTTCAGCACCGCAATGCCGGTCTTCCCTTCCGCCGCCAGATCCAGAATGGCCCCAACGGTGGAACGGTCCGTCAACCGCATCTGGGTCTCTTGCCGGGGACACTCCGGCAGTATCAAAGCTTCCTCCTCCGGGAGGAAGCGGCTCCCCGCCGCCGAACGCTCCTGCATCCCGGAGATGTCCACCCACCCCTCCGGGCCCTGGTATCCGCCCCGGGCCAAAATGTCCATTGTCTCCCGGGCGATGATTTTGTAGTTCATAAGATCTCCTTTCATTCCGGGGGATAGAACCCCCAGACGCAGTTACTAAACTCCCCTGCGGCAAAAACCCGTTCCTCCCCCCGAACCTCCGTCCGCAGGGCCGAGGGTGAGGCGATCCCTGGCCTCAGTAAGTGCAAACCCCAGCAAATTCCGCCCACGCCATTTCATGGGATTCTCTGCATTGGGATTGTTCTTCCCCATTCCAATCCCCCAGATCCGATCAAAGGGACTTGCCTCCACTAGAATGCGCCTTTTTGTAGAAAGCAAATATTCCTTCAGTTCTGGATTCTGGGAAAACTTTGCTATATTCCCCTCCAGTACCAGGCCGTAGCACCGGGCCTCCCAAACCTCCTGCTGGAAATTCCGTACTGCCCGCCCGTAAGCCTTCATCTCCTTGGGGCTTTTTGTTCCCAGAATCGCCGCCAGCATCTCCTCATCCCCGAACATCCGGGCCTTTTCCGCCATCATCCACTGTTCGGCGCAGCAGTATTCCACCCCGCCGATGGTGAACCGGCTGGGCCACCATTGACCCAGGCACCCCGGCCCCAGGGAGCCGTCCGCCTCCGCCTCCGGCTTCCAAAAAAAGAGGAATTTGTGACAGCCTCCCGCCGCCCAGTCCTGACGCAGTGTCTCCACATCATAAATCCCTGTCATCTTGTATCCTCACTTTCTAAATATGAAATCAGGCTTCTCCGCTTTCCAAAACCGTCAAGACGGATGTTTGGCCACCCGGAAAAGAAGGGCCGGACGGTGCCCCGCCCTCTCGGCGAAGCGGCCTGTCTCCTCCACCAGGGGGGCGATCTTCCGCCGGAAAGCCGCCTTGAGAAGAGGCCGCCCCAGAATCACCTCGTAGACCTGCTGAAGCTGGGTCAGGGTGAATTCCTCCGGCAACAGATGGAAGGGCAGCGGGGAAAGTCCAGCCTCTACCTCCTGGCGAAGACGGCGGAGGGCACAGCCCAGGATCAAACCGTGGTCGAAAGCCAGGCCCTGGTTATCCTCCAATCGCGCACTCTCCGGACCAGCCAGAAGTGGTTCCCCGGGAAAGAGGATCTTCGCAGAAAGCTGTTCCTCCCCCTTGGTCAGGGATAGGGAAAGTCTCTCTTCCTCCGGAGGACAGGAAAGAGAAAACCAAGCGGCGTTGTCAGCATCATCTCCCGCCTGCAAAGCCAGTTTTTCCCCATCCACCAGGGCCAGATGGGCACAACTCATCACCCAGGTGCGGGGATCCCGTCCAGGGGCACTGAATACCCCCAGCTGCTCCAGATAGACCCCGGACAGCCCAGCCTCCTCCCGAAGTTCCCGGGCCGCAGCCTGGCCAACCGTCTCCCCCGGGCGGACAAATCCGCCAGGCAGGGCCCAGCTTCCCAAGCAGGGATGCCCGCCCCGCTGGATAAGCAGCACCTGCAATTCCGGCTCCGGGAGGCGGCGGTAGCTGGCCGCCTCTCCTTGGGCGATGGTGAACACCACCATATCACAGGCCACCGATGGCCGGGGATATTCCTCCACCCGGTAGGATGCCAAAAATTCCGCCTCGGTCAAGCCGTTCTTATCCCGCAGGGACATGGACAAGCCTCCTGTTCGTCTTTAATTGATATTATCAGCTTGATATTAAGATACCATATTCTTTATTCCCTGTCAAGGGGGGGATTTCCTTTTCTTTGTATAATTTTTAAGGGAGGGCGGCTTGGGGGAAAGAAAAAAGCCCCCTGTCAGGGGGGCAAAGCTATCGGGTCCGGTGTCCAGACCGAATGATTATCACAGGTTCCGCCGGGGCTGCCGGGCTAGGAGGCGGCTGTTCCTCCAAAGGCGCAGAGAGCAGTTCCCGCAGAGCTGCCCGGCAGAGGGTATACAGCACCCTTTGGCCCTGCCGCCGCTGGGTCACTAAGCCTCCCTGGCAGAGGAGGCGCATATGGTGGGAGAGAGTCGGTTGGCTTACCGGTAAGCCTTTTAACAGTTCGGTAGCGTTTTTCTCCCCCTGGGAGAGGAGGCGGAGGATCTCCAGGCGGTTTGGGTCTGCCAAAAGGGCAAAGCCTGCGGCTGCTTTCTGCCGGTCCATTTCGCGCACCTCCTTATTGAATTGTATCTATGTATTCTCCATGGGCTTTTTCCTTCGTTTATTAGTATAGTATATTTATTTATTTCTGTCAATCTATCATAGGGGCTCCGTACAGATCCCGGCCCAATGCCTCCAGAAAAACTTCCCGAACCCGGTCCTCGGGGTAGGGGCCCAGGCTGGCGGACCGGGAGGCAGGGATCATCCCCCCTGCCATCTGGGAATGGCCTCCCCCCTCCCCCAGGTCCCGAAGGGCGCGGCGTACCAGCTCTCCGGCGTGGATCTTTGGATCCTCGGAGCGCACCGAAAGCTTCACCCCGTCAGGCCGCCGGGAGGAAACCACGGCCACCTCCACCTCCACCAGGGAAAGAATAAAGTCGGCCAGGATGGCCAGCATGGCGTCGGGACAGGAGAAAGGCACCGAGGAAAAACCGATGGATCCGTAAATTCGGATGCTCTCCACCGCCGCCCCGTAGGCCCGCAGATCCTCCAGCTCCAGGTTGTTCCGTTCCAGGCTGGCAAGCTTGTCCTGGTCGCAGAGGGGATGGAGGTAGGCGAACATAGCAATATCCCGGGGTGTCACCCCCCGGGAAAACTGGAGGGTGTCCATTTTGATGCCATACAGGAGGGCGGTGGCTGTGTCCTGATCCGGAGGGACACCTAGACCGGCGTAATACTCTGCCACCAGGGTGGCGCAGGCTCCCACCGTCTGGATGTCCTGCCAGCGGTACTCCACCGGGACAAAGGTGGGGTGGTGGTCCACACAGGCCACCTCGTCCCCCACCAGGTCGGTTACATTGCCGCCGTTTTTCTGGGTATCCACACAAACGATATAATCCCGGCGGCCCATTCGCTCCCGGAGGCGGTCCTTTGGGACCATCTCGATGCGGAAGGCCTCCAGCATTTTGGAGGCGCTGAGCTTGTCAATCCGTCCGTCGTAACAAAGGGTGGAGGGCACCCCGTAACGGTCCAGCAGACGCTGGAGGCCGTAGGCCGAGGCGATGGCGTCGGGATCTGGAAAGTTGTGGGTTTGGAGGAAAACGGTATGGCCGCTGCAAAGCTCGACTAGGTGTAGGAAATCACTCATGGTTCAGGATCCTTTCTCTTCTGGCAATGACACCTAAATTTTATCACTTTTTTGGGGGAAAGTCTATGGATGGGAGAAGAGGAGAAAAGTATGCTTTTTTTTTAACGATTCCCCTTGCATTTTCCCCGCCGTTATTGTAGGATAAAAGGCGAAAACCGCTGCAGCTTTCGGGGTTGCGGCAGCAGTATACCGGGAGGAAAGAAGAAGATGAATATTTCTGTTTGTATTGGAAGTTCCTGTCACCTGCGCGGCTCCTATGACATCATCCAGAAGCTGAAAGAGCTTATCGCCGGCGAAAAACTGGAGGACAAGGTGAACCTAAACGCTTCCTTCTGTCTGGGGCAGTGTACCCACGGCTGCACCATCCGCATCGACGAGGACATCGTTACCGGGGTGACCAAGGACAACATTGAAGACATCTTCCACAAGGCGTTGGCGGAAAGGGGTTGACAGAAATGGAAGTGCTGGGTCTCAAGCGGGCAAACTGCAAAAGCTGTCACAAGTGCATCCGGGTCTGCCCGGTGAAATCCATCGAGTTTTCCGGCCAGCAGGCCAAGATCATCGGCAGTGAGTGCATCCTCTGCGGGCAGTGTGTGGTCACCTGCCCCCAGAACGCCAAGGTGGTGCGCTCCGATCTGCCCCAGGTAAAGGCGGCCATCGCCGCCGGCCAGCGGGTGGTAGCCAGCGTGGCCCCCTCCTTCATTGTGGACTTCCCGGTGGAGGGCATCGAGGAACTGGCGGTCCTCCTTAGAAAGCTGGGGTTCGCCGGGGCGGAGGAAACCGCCATGGGGGCCTATCTGGTGAAGAGCGAATATGAGCGGATGGTCCGGGACCGGACCCAGGACATCATCCTTTCCACCTGCTGCCCTTCGGCGGTGCGGCTGGTACAGAAATATTATCCCGACCTGGTTCCCTGTCTGGCGCCGGTGATCTCCCCTATGGAGGCCCACGCCCGGTACATAAAGGAGGAGGACCCGGAAGCCTTTGTGGTGTTCATCGGGCCCTGCATCTCCAAAAAGGCGGAGGCCGAGGACTTCCCCGGAGCGGTGGACTGCGTCCTCACCTTTGAGGAGCTTCGGGCCTGGGCCGAGGAGGAACAGGCAGAGCCGGAGCCCTTGTCCTGTGATTTGGGGGGCCGGCGTTCCCGCTTCTTCCCCAAGCCCGGGGGGATCATCCAAAGCATGGACCGGGAGGGTACCGGTTACCGGTATTACGCCGTGGACGGCCCGGAAAAGTGCGCCGCCGCGCTCCGGGATATTCAAAGCGGACGGCTGCACAACGTCTTCGTGGAAATGAACATCTGCGAAGGGGCCTGTATCAACGGGCCGATGATCCGTTCCCGCCAGGGAGGACTGCTGGAGTGCCAGGACCGGGTCACCGACTATGCGGCTCCAGGCTTCCCCGATACTCCCCCAAAACGGGACTTCCAGGCTCAGCGGGCCGTCCCTATGGCCTGTGTCATCCCCCCCAGGCCGGTTCAGGAGAAGATCCCCACCCTGGAGGAGCTGGAAGCCATTCTGGCCAAGATGGGCAAGCAGAGCCCCTTGGATGAACTCAACTGCGGCTCCTGCGGTTACCCCACCTGCCGGGAGAAGGCCAAGGCCGTCTTTAACGGCAAGGCGGAAATTACCATGTGCCTGCCCTATATGCGGGAGCGGGCCGAGTCCCTTTCGGATAAGATTATCGGCTCCACCCCCAACGCCATCCTGGTGGTGGGAGAGGATTTGACGGTCCAGCAGATGAACGGCGCAGCCTGCCGCCTGCTGGAGGTAGACCATCAGACCGCCACGGCCCACAAGCCGGTGGAGGAGTTCCTGGATCCTGTAGACTTCGTGTTTGTTCTGGAGGACGGACGGCCCATCAAGGACAAAAAGGTGTGGCTGGAAAGCTGCAAGAAGTTTGTGGAGGAAACCATCGTCTACGACATTGAAAACAAGCTCCTCCTGGCCATTATGAAGGATGTCACCGACCAGGAGCGGGAGAACCGCCGCACCCAGGAACTGCGCCAGCAGACCCTGGAGGTTACCGACCGGATCATCCAAAAGCAGATGCGTACCGTCCAGGAGATCGCCAGTCTTCTGGGGGAGACCACCGCCGAAACCAAGGTAGCTCTCACCAAGCTTCGGGGGGCCGTTGCGGAGGGGGAGAAACATGAGTAAGCTGTATCTGGAAAACGGCTGGCTCTCCATGAACAAGGCGGGGGAACTGCTCTGCGGCGACCATGTGGAGACGGTGAACCGGGAGGACAGCGTTATCATGGTGCTGGCCGACGGGCTGGGAAGCGGGGTAAAGGCCAGTATTCTTTCCACCCTGACATCCAAGATCCTGGCCACCATGCTGGCCGGGGATATGACGGTGGAGGACAGCGTGGAGACCATCGCCCTTACTCTACCGGTTTGTGCAGTGCGCCAGGTGGCCTACTGCACCTTTACCATCCTCCAGGTGAATAAGTACACCGGGGAGGTGTATCTGGTACAATTTGACAACCCGGACCTCATCCTCCTGCGAAACGGCAAAATCTTTGACTACCCCAAGGAGAAGCGGGAAATCGCCGGCAAGACCATCTACGAGACCCACCTTATGGGCCGGGTTGGGGATCTTTTTGTGATGATGAGCGACGGGGCCATCCACGCCGGTGTGGGAACGGTGCTGAACTTCGGCTGGCAGCTGCCGGAGATCGCCGAGTATGCCCAGCGGGTGTGGACGCCGGACCTTTCCGCCAAATCCATGGCGGCCAAGATCAGCGACGCCTGCCGGGAGCTGTACATGGATATTCCCGGGGACGACACCACCGTGGCGGCCCTGCGGATCCGCCAGCGCCAGCAGGTGAACCTGATGATCGGTCCCCCCATGGACCCGGCCCAGGACCAGGAGATTCTCCGGGACTTCTTCGCCCTGGACGGCAAGACCATCGTCTGCGGCGGCACCACCAGCACCCTGGTGGGCCGGTACCTGGGCAAGCCGGTCTGTCCCACCCTGGACTTCCCCGACCCGGACATCCCCCCCATCGCCACCATCCAGGGGGTGGACCTGGTGACCGAGGGGGTCATCACCCTGGGGCGGGTGGTGGCTCTGGCGGCCCAGTGCCTTTCCACCGAGATCGGGGAGCCCACCTGGCTGGGGGCCAAAGACGGGGCCTCCCTCATCGCCAGGATGCTTTTTGAGGAGGCCACCAACGTCAACTTTTACGTAGGCCGGGCCATGAATCCCGCCCATCAGAACCCGGAACTGCCCATCAGCCTGAACCTGAAGCTGCGGCTGGTGGAGGAGCTGGCAAAAAACCTGGAGGAGATGGAAAAAACGGTGACGGTGCGGTACTACTGAACCGGAGGTCCTGATAATGCAAGGTCCCGGCTTCTCTTGCGGGATGCAGGAGAGGCTGGGGCCTTTTGTCTGGCAGGCGGTCCCCTTTTTCTTGACAGGAGGGCTTCCTCCGTGGTATGATAAAATTGAGAAAGATTCCTACTATCGATTCCAGCCCAAGGCGAGGTAACGACCATGAATTATTCCAAGCAACGGGAGCTGATCCTGAAAACTGTAATAGAAAACCCCATCCACCCCACCGCCGACACCGTTTACGAGCAGGTCCGCCGGGAAAACCCCAAGATCAGCCTGGGGACAGTGTACCGGAACCTGAATTTTCTTTCTGAAATGGGAATACTAAGAAAGATCTCTATGCCTGTGGGGAGTGACCGCTTTGACGGACGGCTGGATGAGCATTACCACATGACCTGCACCGCCTGCGGGCGGGTCTTTGATGTGGAATGCGGCGCCCTGAAGGAGCTGGATCGCCAGATCCTGGAGAACCAGGGCTTTTGGGTGCAGAAGCGGCATCTGCTGCTCACCGGTCTCTGTAAGGAGTGCCGGGAAGCGGCGGAGGCCACCGGCTGAACCCTGCGCTCCCTGCCGGCGGAGAAAAAACTGCCGGAAAGAAGGAAAATACCATGGAACTGAAGGGCTCCAGAACCGAAGCAAACCTCGCCGCCGCTTTTGCGGGGGAATCCCAGGCGCGGAACAAGTACACCTACTACGCAGTTAAGGCCAGAGAGGACGGCTACCGCCAGATCGCCCAGCTGTTTACCGAAACGGCCTGTAACGAGCTGGCCCATGCGGCCATCTGGTTCAGGCTGCTTCACGGAGGCTCGGTGCCGGAAACGGCGGTGAACCTGGCGGATGCTGCCGCAGGGGAACTGTACGAATGGAGCGAAATGTACCAGAAGTTTGCCCAGGAGGCCCGGGAAGAAGGATTTACCGACATCGCCCGGCTCTTTGAGGGGGTAGGCTCCATTGAAAAGACCCATGAGGCACGGTTCAACGCGGCTTTGAAAGAGGTCAAGGACCAGACTGTCTTTCAGAAGGGGAGCAAGGTCGTTTGGCAGTGCGGGAACTGCGGTTTTTTGTATGAAGGGGAAAAAGCGCCGGAGAAGTGCCCGATCTGTTCCCACCCAAGGGCATACTTTTCGGTACAGGGGAGCTAAAGGGCCGCAGCCCCTGGCACCGGACCACAGAATAGGAACCCCCGGCTTCGCCGGGGGTTCTTCACAGTCAGGCAAAGCCCTCTGATGGCAGCCGCACGCATCACGTCGCGTTGGTAAGGTCCAGCATCCGCGAAGGCCCGCTGC
Source organism: uncultured Angelakisella sp. (assembly GCA_910585535.1). Taxonomy (GTDB): domain Bacteria; phylum Bacillota; class Clostridia; order Oscillospirales; family Ruminococcaceae; genus Angelakisella. The sequence continues at coordinate 11,334 of CAJUFK010000078.1, forward strand.
TTGCTGCCTGTAAACAGGTTCATTCAGATATTTCCCATGGTTAGCTGTTTTCCTGCTTTGTCTTCGTCCAACTGACGTCTGTGGTTTTCTATCTGCAAAAAAGCCCCCGCCTTTTGGCAGGGGCTTGGAGCTGCGGTGGATTATTCCTTTGCAGAGGTGCTGGTGACCACAAACCGGGCGGGGTTGATCTTCACGCCGGGGCCCATGGTGGTGGCCAGGGTGCAGGAGCGGATATACTGACCCTTGGAGGCGGCGGGCTTGGCCTTGATGATGGCCCCCATAAGGGTGTCAAAGTTCTCCTGAAGCTTCTCCACGCCGAAGGAAACCTTGCCAACGGGGCAGTGGATGATGTTGGTCTTGTCCAAACGGTACTCAATCTTACCGGCCTTGGCCTCGGTGACGGCCTTAGCGGCGTCGGGGGTGACAGTGCCAGCCTTGGGGTTGGGCATCAGGCCGCGGGGACCAAGGATCTTACCCAGACGGCCAACAATACCCATCATGTCGGGGGTGGCGATGACCACGTCGAAGTCCATCCAGTTTTCGTTCATGATCTTCTGCATATATTCCTCGCCGCCCACGTACTCCGCACCGGCGGCCTCGGCGGCCTTGGCGGCGTCGTTCTTGGCAAAGACCATAACCCGGACCTTCTTGCCGGTGCCGTTGGGCAGGACCACGGCGCCGCGGACCTGCTGGTCGGCGTGACGGCTGTCCACGCCCAGGCGGACATGGACCTCTACAGTCTCGTCAAACTTCGCCTTGCCGGTCTTGGTGCAAAGCTCGATGGCCTCGGTGATGTCATAGAGAGCGGCGCTGTCGATCAGCTTACGGCTCTCCACATATTTCTTACCATGTTTCATAATCGTTCATTCTCCTCCTACCAAGTGTGGTTTATAACGGATGTCTCCTCCCACGGGAGCGGCTGTCAGTCAACGACCTCTACACCCATGCTGCGGCAGGTGCCGGCCACCATGCTCATGGCGGCCTCCAGGCTGCCGGCGTTCAGGTCGGGCATCTTGGTCTCGGCAATTTTCTGGATCTGCGCCTTGGTGATCTTGCCCACCTTGGTCTTGTTGGGGGCGCCGGAAGCGCTCTCCAGGCCGATGGCCTTCTTGATGAGGACGGCGGCGGGGGGAGTCTTGGTGATGAAGGTAAAGGAGCGGTCCGCGTAAACGGTGATGACAACGGGGATGATGAGGCCCACGTCGTTCTTGGTACGCTCATTAAACTCCTTGGTAAACGCCATGATGTTTACCCCGTGCTGGCCCAGTGCGGGACCGACCGGGGGGGCCGGAGTCGCTTTTCCGGCGGGAATCTGAAGCTTGATGTAGCCAACTACTTTCTGTGCCATTGTAATGCACCTCCAAAAAAGTGGTAATTCTTAGCGGGTGGCGGCCGTTCATCAGAGCCTATTCAAAGCCCGTCCAGACGGTGTGCGGGGAAATTTTGATGGACTCTTATGGGGGAGTGCCGCCCCCTCCCACGGATGCGCCCTCCCCAAGGGGGAAAGCAGGGCGTTCGGTGTCTGCAGACCGTCAGGCCAGGGGCTGTACCTGGGTAAGCGCCAGCTCCACCGGCACTTCCTTGCCCATCATGGAGACGGTGACGCAGACAATGTTTTTCTCGGTATCGATGGAATCCACCACGCCGATGAATCCTTCCATATAGCCGCCGGAGACCATTACACTGTCCCCCACGGCATAGTTGACCTCGACCTTGCGGGTCTCCACCCCAAAACGGGCGATCTCTGCCTCGGTGAGGGGGATGGGCTTGGAGCCGGGGCCTACAAAGCCGGTGACTCCCCGGATGTTCCGCACCACGTACCAGCTGTCGTCGGTCATAATCATCTTGACCAGAACATAGCTGGGGAAAAGCTTGCGCTCCACTTCCCGCGTCTGGTTATCCTTGATCTCGGTGACCATCTCGGTGGGAACCTTCACCTCGTAGATGAAGTCATGGAGCTGGCGGTTTTCCACTGCGTTTACGATGCTGTCCGCCACCTTGTTCTCATACCCGGAGTAGGTGTGGACCACATACCATTTTGCTTCCTCTGCCATCCTTCACACTCCCTTCAGCAGTGATGGGGCCGCTTACCGGCCCAGGACAAAGCGGACGACCAATCCCAGAAGGGAGTCCAGCCCGCCAATGAAGATAGCGGAGATAGCCACCGCCGCCAGCACCACCAGGGTGTTGTTGAGGATCTGCTTTCTGCTGGGCCAGACGACCTTCTTCATCTCTCCCCGCATATCCCGGATGGAGCGGGAGATCCTGGCGAAGAAGCCGGGTTTCTTTTCGGTATCTGCCATATCCCTTGGCCCTCCTTACTTGGTTTCCTTGTGGACGGTGTGCTTCCGGCAGAAACGGCAGTATTTCTTCATTTCCAACCGGTCCGGATCGTTTTTCTTGTTCTTTTTGGTGTTGTAGTTGCGCTGCTTGCACTCGGTGCAGGCCAGGACGATCTTCACTCGCATATCGGCACCTCCTAATCGTGGCTGCCCCGGCGGTATGCCAGGACGGTAGTTTGCCTCCCTCTTTCTGTAACGAGAGGCTGTTCTCTTCCCGCCTGCACCACCGGGGTAAGCCGGCGTTTGGGCGCACAAAAAAAGAACCCTCTCCGAGAGGTGTCTTCATTATATACTACCTGTCCGGGGAAGTCAAGGTTTTGGCTATACTTTTTCCCAAGGTTGTGGTACAATAGATGCAGATTTTGCCGAAAGGAGGGGAACGGATGCCCGAAGCCCCAAAACAAGCCCCTATCCCGGAGCCGGCGCCCCCGCCGGAAATTCCCTTCCCCGCCCCGCCGGACCCCGCACCCCAAACCGAACCCGCCCCGGAGGCAGCGTCCGCCCCCCTTCCGAAGGATAAGGGGGGAGAGCCCACCCCGGAACAAAGCCAATCCTCTACGGCCGGGTTATCTGCCGGTGCGAAACCAGGGGAAGATCCCGCCCCGGAACAAGGCCAATCCCCTCCCCGGCGGAAAAAGGCCCCCGTTCCACGCAGCCAAGCCCCCAAGCGGAAGAGGAGGAGGAGGCCCTCCCCTGTTCCGGTTTCCATGTGGCTCCTGCCCCGGTTTCGTCTCCCCTTCTCCACCCCCGGGGAATTTCTCCGCTGGTTCTTAACCGGCATCAACCTTTGGGCAGTGGCGGCGGTGCTGCTTTGTATCTTTGGAGGGTATCGCCTTGTAGGCGCTTTGAGCCAGCCCCGCCTCCCTGGGGCCGAGCAGGCCCTGGCTGGGGGAGAAGCCACCGCCGGACTCTCCTACCAGGTGGAACGGACCGGAGAGGGGGAGGTTACCGTCACCGGCCTGTGGGACCCGGAGGCCGGCCAGGATCCCCCCAGTCCGGAACTGGCCGCTGCCCTTTGCGCTGCCCTCTCCCCGGAAGAGATCTATGGCCACTCCAGCCACCTTTACCGGTCCATCGCCAGCCGTTTTTTTGAGGGGGAGGATTTTGACCTCATCATCGTTCTTCGGGAAAAGGACCCGGAAAAGCCGGAGGAGGGCTGGGAGCCCCCGGAACCGGTCTTTTCCATCACCCGCAGGGCCGGGGCGGAGGACTGGCCCCAGCCCGACTGCACCCCCGATTTTGCCCAGGCGTGGCGGGATTGCTACGACGGCTATTGGCTCTTCGGCCAGGGCCGGAAGGAGGACCTGGGCCCGCCCCAATCCGATCCCATTATAGAGGAGGGAGACCTTCCTCCGGAGTCTCCCCCGGAGAACAGTGAAGAGGAGGCTCCTCCCCTCCCCGATCTGGGCGGGGAAAGCGGCGCCCCGGAGGATCCCGGCGAAAGCCAGCCCCCGGAACCGGAGGATCCCGGCGAACCGGAGACCTCGGAGGGCTTGGATCCGTCCTCCGCAGACGGAAGCAGTTCCTCCCGGGAGGAGCCCCCGGAGGAGACCGAGCCACCAAAGGGGCTGGAGCGGTTCTTCCAGTGGGTCCTGGACCAGGCAAAAAAGCGCCGGGCCGATAGTTTTGGAGTTTCTTCCTAAAAATTTTCCTCTCCCTCTTGCTTTTTCCTGGGGATATGCTATAATACAGTTGTCTTTTATCTTGTGAGAGCCTGAGTCAAGGTAAACAGACCCGTTTCGGGCTCTGTTTTCCTTGGCTCTTTTTGCGTAACCGGGCGTTCTTGCAGGAAAAGAACCACAAAAACACAGGAGGGGATCCGAACATGATGTACGATGTAGCGATCATCGGCTGTGGGATCATCGGCGCCGCCACCGCTTACGAGCTGTCCAGGTACGACCTTAAGGTTGTGGCCCTGGAGGCCGAAAACGACGTGGCGGACGGGACCACCAAGGCCAACAGCGCCATTCTCCACGCCGGGTACGACCCGGAACCGGGAACCAAAATGGCACGCCTCAACGTCGAGGGGGTCAAGCTGGCAAAGGAACTCTGCGACAAGCTGGCAGTGGAGCGCAAGGAGATTGGCTCCTTTGTTCTGGCCTTCAGCGACGAAGAGATGGAGACGGTTAAAGCGCTGTTTGACCGCGGGAACAAAAACGGCGTCCCTGACATGAAGATCCTCACCGGGGAGGAGGTCCGGGCCATGGAGCCCGCCATCAGCACAGAAGTGGTGGGCGCCCTTTACGCCCCCTCCGCCGCCATCGTCAGCCCCTGGGAGTTCTGCATCGCC
>CAJUFK010000079.1:0-4974 GCA_910585535.1 uncultured Angelakisella sp.
AACCCCCGACCTGCTGATTACAAATCAGCTGCTCTACCAGCTGAGCTACACCAGCGGAAATCCTGCAACGGTAAATATTATACCGGAAGGGCGAAGATTTGTCAATAGGGAATCTGATGTTTATGGATTTTCTATAAAATATCGCTAAAAAATGGCGGAAACCAGATATATTTCCCCAAAAACCGGGTGGAAAGCGGAGCTTTTGCAAGCGGCTGGGGACAACGGGGACTTTCTACAAACCGATGTACCCCCCAAAGGGCTGGCCTGTGCAAGGTCACTAAGCAGATAGACCAGCCGATAGAGGGGCTAACAGTTCAGAGGGAAATGGCAAACAGAGGGCAAACAAGTGGGAACCAGCGAAAGGCGTAATCGACAGAAAATTGACAAAAGATGACAAACATGATATAATTTTGAAAAAAGTGTATCAGTAACACATGAAACATATGTAACATATGTAACAGGTGAAACGGAAAAATATAACGGCTATATAAAGCGGGGGCTATGCCATGACGGATGGAGAGAATGGGAAAAACAGTAAAGCTGGAGAACAGAAAAAGGCTATTTCGATTCCCAAAAGTTTACTCTGGAGATTTGAAAACTCAATCATTGAGGTAACCGGACCTAAGAAGTTTCTTGAAATAATAAGCAGCACTATCGAAAAGCCCGAAAAAGACAAACAAGATGAGCAACAACTGAATCCCCAAAAGTCGCTGGTTGAAGAGCTTGGAGAAAAAATCTGTCATGCTATCATTGAGCAAAACGGCGGAGCGGACAAGGGGCATATTTTCCCAATCGTGAAACGATACTTAATTTTTATTGGGTATCAGTTTGAATTGGTAAGACTACAAGATGAAGATACTAACGAAGAAACATTGGTGATTTCTTGTTTTGAGAAAACAGCCAAAGATGAGAAGAGAAAGCCTCATGGAAAAATAAGAACAAATTTGTTTGATTTACAATCTGACATAAAAGAGTTTCTCCGGTATGGAGTGGCTTTGCAGGATGTTGAATTTTTCGCCATCGCTTCCTTGATTAGAAAGGAATACATGCAAATAAAGACAGAGCCTATTACGCATGAACTTGAGGAAAAACAAGATGAATTGATAGAAACTATACTTGATTTTTTATGTCAGTATATTACGCAAAATAAGATAGAACCAAAAAACGATTTATATTACATTCCGGTTATGGATTTCAACAATCTTTTAGAACAGGCTGATATTAGGAAATACCAGTTTAATTCTATTCGTAAACTATTGGCAGAGAAAGAATATATTAAGCGGGGACAGGATGCTTTATCCGTAACATTTAGAAGCAACGATAAACGGGTTTATCGTGCTTTGGCCTTTGATGCAAAAAAGATTGATGAGCGTCTTCCTCATCCACAGCAAACGAATGAATGAATCAGTCAGTGCAGAAAAGAAGGCGGAAAAATGAAATATCAGAAACTTCTTTCTGTCATTCCTTTTTACGGCGGGAAGGGGCGAATGGCCCATTTTATCGCTGATAGATTGGATTATATGCACTCCGATGTTTTTGTTACCCCTTTCGGTGGAGGGTGCCGGGTCTTACTGAATAAGCCCAGGCACCCTATCGAAATTTACAATGATTTTAGTTCTGGCTTATGCGCCTTGATACGTGTCTTATCCCAAAGAGATACCGCAATAGAATTGATACAGCGGGTAATGGATTCGGAGTATAGCAGGGAGCAATTTGAAGAGGCAAAGGAACTTTTTGACCTCTGCGAAACAGATGAAGAGGAGCGACAGCGAAATTATATTATTAACTACCTTCAAGGAATATTTCCTCATAGGTCAAAAGGTTCATTAGAAGAGCTTTTTGGACATTTTTCAGGTGATACCATAAATCCAAATAGCCATAGACAAATAAAAAAATCGGTAAAGGATTCCTGGATTGAGCTGAAAGAGCGTCAGGCAACAGATATTGCTTTTCAGAAACAGTTCGATTCATTATTAAAAAAATGGCTTAACTTTTATGACTTGAAAAGCAAATATCAGCTTCCACGAAGCAATCATTTATATGGAATAGATGATATAGACTTAGCGGTTGCGACCTATATCGTCTACACTATGAGCCGGGACGGCATGGGAAAGGTTTTCTCGGAATCTAAGTTTAGGAGTACAGAACAGTATCACAAGCGGGCTGAAAGCCTGTTTGCTTGTGCGGAGCGGTTAGAGGGAATCGAGGTTCAGCAATTAGACGCTTTTATGTTCTTCCGCAAGGAAAAAGAAATTGATAACGACCCAGGGAAAGAAGGCCGAACGATCGGCGACTGGTTAGACAATCCCTCTGTGATGATGTATCTTGACCCCTCCTATATCAGCCCCACAAGCGAACAGGAGGCGTTAGAGGGAATTGATTGGCAAAGGGTGGATAGTCTATCTAAAGCAGTTAGAGGCAAAATAGAGAAGGAAAAAAGAAAAACAGAGAAGCGAAAAAGAGCAGGCGCAGATACAAAAGATATAAAAATAAGAAAGATGCCTCAAAATCTGGGGGAAGTATATGCCCGTTCCTTCAACTATGAGGAACAAGAAAACTTTCTTCGTTTGATATGTAACGCCAAATGCAAAATACTCATAAGCAATTATGACCTTCTTCTCTACGACAAATACCTCACCATGAACGGGTGGCAAAGGACAGAATTTCTTACATCGACTTCTGTCGGAAGCAGGGCCGGAAATGACCGAACAGAGGTTATCTGGTGGAACTATTAGAAAAATAAACCGAACATAAAAAAGACCATTGTCAAATTTGATTGACAGTGGTCTTTTTTTGTTGTCCAAATTCGATAGCTTTGTTTCATACAGGTGTTAAATAAAATGACATATTTTTTAATAATTTTTTTGATTTTAATGAAATTGTTTGGGGGTGGGAATTTGAGATTTCAGTCTGCTTCTTGGGGGTAAAGCCTAAAGAAATACTTCAAAATAAAGATATTTTGAAAGGAGGAAAAAATGATTTTCAACTTTGCCTATGCTAGAGTAAGTACCGATGAGCAGGAGACAGAAAGACAAAAGCAGGCCATAAAAGAGTATTGCCCAGAGATAGAAGAAAAGGACATCTTTATTGACAAAGCAACAGGCAAGAACTTTGACCGGCCAAGCTACCAGCTGATGAAAAGCATTATTGAGAGAGTGTCAACAGAAGAAAATCAAGTGGAGCTGATTATTGAAGAATTTGACCGGCTGGGGAGAAATAAACAGCAGATTCAAGAGGAATTGAGATGGTTTAAGGAGCATCATACAAGGGTACGGATATTGAATCTTCCCACGACCCTTGTTGATGTTCCCGGAGATTCTTCCTATCTTCTGGAAATGGTTCAAAATATCCTCATTGAGGTGATGGGGACCATAGCGGAAGAAGAGCTCCGAATGAGGAAGAAGCGGCAGATGGAAGGCATAGAGATCGCCAGACAGCAAGGGAAGTACAGAGGGAGAAAGCCTGTCCAGATTGAGGAAAAGGCATTTCTTGACAAATACACCAGGTGGAGAAAGGGGGAGATAACAGCGGTTGAAGCGATGCGTTTATTAGGAGTGAAAGCCAATACCTTCTATCGGCGGGTGGCCTTATATGAGGAATCTGGGCGGGTCAATCCCTGCGGAAGAGAAAATGAGGAGTAGTCCTAAAAAAGTACATTCAAATATATTTATAAAAATTAAAAATTTTTTTGTAAGGAGATTTTGAACTACATATGAAGTACAAAACAGATTTAGCAATCGCTTTCCTTTTATTTGGGACTCTGATAAGGAAAGTTTCAGCACCAGGGGAAAATTTTGCGTTTATTATAAAAAAGTTTCCCCAATATACATTTGTTAGTTGCTATCGAAGAAAGACCAATGTATTTTTTGTCGTCGATACTGCAATCTATCAGAAAATCAGAAAACTTTCCTGGACTTGTTCAAACGGTTATATTAGGACAACAGAGAAAAAGCCAAGATATTTACAGCGTTGCATTTACCCGAATGTGGGCAAGGATAATATCATCCATCATGAATCCCACCTGTTTGTTTATTGCCGTAATAAGTTGACACCAATGACAAGGAAAGAACATCCACAAAAGCGGACATATGATAAAGATACATTTGTGCTGAAGCCAAAGGGTCTTGTGAAGTTTTTTAGGGAGATTGGATTTAGACCTAAGCCATTTGAAGAAGGAACGAAGCGTTATAAAGTTGTTAAATAATAGGCGATAGCAAAACAAAAACGGCACTATAGTTTTCAAGTAATCCATATGTAAATGTCTCTGTCTAACAGCCTTCATAAAAAATTCTGTGAAAAGTTAAAGTTAGATGACAGGGGGCAAAGGGGAGATATACTTTCCCGATACAGTGAGGAAAAAACACCAGCATTTTTAATGTGCCAAACCGGGCCGGAAGATTTCATAGAATGAGATAAAATTTCCGGGAGCAGATGAATTAAAAAAAGACAGTCACCCAGCATAAAAAACGAAACAATACTGACCGGGAAAGGCGGACACACATAGATAAAAACCATTGGGCTAGTTGAGTGTTATTACAACTGAAAAAATTCCTCCCCCATACAAAAGGTAGGGAAAAGGAGCCTATGCGGCTTCTTTCCCCTACCTTTATACTTTGTATAGCAAAGCACATTTTGATACAGAAAAGTGATATACATACAACTACGCTGGGAAGTATATGCTGGAGAATAGGGTAACTCAAATAAATATAACTCAAAGGGGAGGTTTATTTGACATAAGCGAATCACTACATAGCCCAATGACAGAAAGCAGATACACAGAAGCGCCATGATACGACAGTAAAAAAATCACAGATTGCGATAATAAGAGTCTGTCATACTCTTCAACAAAAAAACTCCCTGTCCTCCAAGATATGCAGATACACAGGGGCACCATGATACGACAGTAAAAAAATCACAGGTTGCGATAATAAGAGTCTGTCATACTCTTCAACAAAAAAACTCCCTGTCCTCCAA
>CAJUFK010000079.1:5074-15694 GCA_910585535.1 uncultured Angelakisella sp.
TACACAGGGGCACCATGATACGACAGTAAAAAAATCACAGGTTGCGATAATAAGAATTGTCAGACCAATAGAGATAGAAAAAACTCCCCTGCCCTTGTAGGACAAAGGAGTTTTGAGGCATACTCCAGGAAAAAGAAGGTAAAAAGCCAAGGTATTCTGAAAGAATCAGCTTAAAGGCGTTGACTTCCTGTGATGAAACCATTATAATAAGAACTGCGAGACATAGAGCAAGCGGCCCAGATGAGGGATTAGGCCCCCTCACCTGGGAATAGCCATGGAGACTGCACCTCCATAACAATCTCTCACACTTGCAATCTTATTATAGCTGTTAATATGGTTAATTGCAATACCTAACAGCTTTCTTTCTTCATGCTGTGTGCCATTGTTATGGAATTATCTCATTCCATGACAATGGCCCTTTATGTTTCGCTGGGTGACAAAGGGCCATGGGGCTAGGAAAACGATCTGGCCCCATGGTTGTCAGTCCAGCATGGCTTTCTGGTGGCACTTGGAACAGCTGGTTTACCAGAGGCAGACAGACAGAAAGGAGAGGACAGCTTGATAGAAAAGATTGCAAAATGTATGAAGGGAGTGAACTGGAAACGCTGGGTTTTAGGAATATTTCTTTTAATAGTTGCTTGTGTTTTTGGTGCAATCATAGAAACAGAAAGGATATATGTTCCTGAAATATTTACATCTACAGAAGGAAAAATCATTTGTTCTGTTCTTTTATCCTTTAGCTTTTGTTTATGGAGTGTAGCCGTATCTTTTTTAGTAGCAGGTCTTCAAGAAAATGGACATGGCTCTAAGTTAAGTTTTCTTCACAAAAAGTGTGAAGGAACGACTTCTATTGAATATGCCGGAGAAATAAAAGTCGTAATAATTGCAGATGATAGTTTATTGGTTACTACAGAAGGAACAGAACAGCAAATACTTGGAAAGCTAATAAAAGACAATGGAGGTCTTAACAGGATTGCAGAAGCAATCGAACAAAAAGAAGTGGATTTGTCTGGTCTGTGAAGTATCTCCATATAAAATAAGGCTCCCATTTGGGAGCTTTCTTACAAAAAGAGAACAGTATGAAAGGGGAATCAACTTTTATGAAAAAGAAGATAGTCGCAGGACTTATAGCGATTGGTTTATTCGCTTCCTTCTATGCGGGATATTCTGTCAACAATCAGCCTGTAGTAGAAACTATCACAACGCCAGAAGGTGAGCAAGACATAAAAGAAACCTCCCAAGGGGAGGAACCAACAGAGGGTGAAAATGGAAAAATCGTAAATAATTTCCAGATACAGCAAGGAGAGGAAGATACCCAAGATAATCCCCAAGGGGATATAGTGGTAAAAGAGGAACTTCCAGAATTTTATGAAGAGATGGTATATAATGAAGAGACGGGGATATATGAGCCAGTATATATACCAGTAGGGGGAAGTGATACTGACCAATCAAAGGAAGGGAATCCATTAGAGGAGATGACCCCAGAAGAATTTGATAAATGGATGTTAGATACTTCAGATGCCCCGAAGCCAGGGGACCCTATTCCAGAGGATAACAATCAAGGAAATCAAGGTAATACAGGAGGAAATAGTGGAGGTTCAAGTGCTCTTACCCCAGAGCAGCAGGCGGAACTACAGAAAATAATAGAGTCCCTAGGTGGGAATACTCCTTATAACCCAAACGAGGGGTCTGCCACCGGAGGAGGTACAGGTTCAGGGATAGCGGATGGTTCAGAAATCAATTGGAACTAAAATTGGTATATCACAACACATTACATTTGTCAACCCCAAATTTCAGGGATAGCAGATGGTTCAGAGATAAATTGGTAATTAAGAGTTTACATGGAAGCCTAAAGCAAGAAATGCTTTAGGTCACTTTTATAGCAGGAATTAGAAGGGATGACTCCAGAAGAATTTGATGCTTGGATGTTAGATACTTCAGATGCCCCGAAGCCAGGAGACCCTATACCAGAGGATAACAATAATAAAGGTAACACAGAGGGAAGCAGTTTGTTAGATAAAACTGCTTCCCTTTCCTGGTATCATAAGGAAAAATGAAATCACTTAATATATTTCAGCGTATAAAATAAAGCAAATAACATTAAAAAGAATAATAAAGCACGATTATAAATGGACTTATAGACATTATTAAATAGATGGAGGTATTTTAAGAATTAAATTAGGAGAGTTAATTTGGTGATAAGATATGACTTTAGTATATTGGTTGAGCAAAACTCGAAGAAAGGAGACCATATGAAGAGATTAACAGGTTACTTCAAAAGAAGTTTATCAGTTGTTTTAGTTGTGATGATGTTGATAACTCCGGCTCATGCAACATCAACAGGTGGTTATGACCCTAATGCAACACAAGGTTCTGGTTCAAATTCAGAAACAATAACAGGTGGTAAAGGATATGATATATCTCACCAAGGTTATAGAATAAGCATATTATCTGGGGACCAGCCATTTCCGGGAGTAGAGAAGCCAGTCCAAGATATATGGTATTCCACTCCCCCATCGGATATTGATAACTATATGACTACTAACAGATTAGGGATGGAAACTGATAGTAATAGAGGGGGCATTATCAACGAAGAAGGAGGAAAATTAGAAGGAATAGATATACCGAAAGCAATTATTGAGGTTCAAGGGGGTAGTTTTGGGGCAAATGGTATAGCGGTTAGAGAATATTTATTGGGTACTGGAGCAGGAGGAAGCCCATCATCTCCAGGAGGTTCTGGAGGCACGCCAGGTAGCCCAGGAGGTCCTACAATTAACTGGGGAGGTAATTCTCCTACACCAACTGTAAGTACACTTGGTGATAAATATGATTTAGATAAATCCAGGAGAGAGCAAGCAACTACTCTTGCAAGATACTATAATAGTAAGCTGACGCAATTTTATAATAGGGCTTGCTCGGATATAAACAGTGATTATTATATGACACCATCAGAATTTGATGAGAGATTAACACATTATTACTTAGTATACAGAACTGACATACTAAACAGATTTGCAAATGATGGGGACTGGGGAGTATACGGCGATAGCATGAAGGATTATATATTAGAAATTCTGGAAAACCAAGTATACTCACTACAACTAAATTATCAAATAAAGTTTAACAGAGAATCCCAAGGCAGGAACACCAGTAATAAGAGAGTAGCGGGAGCATATACAACAGAGATTATGTTTAATAGTGAAGATATAAGAATTCCATTAGCAGAAGGGGCCACTTCGAGTGGAGATGTACCACTAACTTTAATAATTGAAGCATTATTCTCTGATGGGACAAAGGAAGGATGGGTTAAATTATCCAATGATATAAATTCCGATCCAGAATTTAGAATTTTATTAGAGAGTATTGTATGGTATTATCCAAGGCTACTAAATCCAGATTACACAGCCGGACCAGATATAGGGATAAAGGTAGCGGGTACAGCAAAGAACATAGCAGAATTTAACTTAGCGAGTGCAAGTTTATTAGGTGGAACAGATGGTCGAGGAATGGGTAACCTAACGAACAAGGCTTTACCAAAGGGGCTAATGATAGACAAAGATGACCATGTCTTAAATATAATGATGCCAACAGACCCTGGGACAAATGCTATTATAATTTCTGATGCAATAGCCAGTAATTATGGATGGGGAACCCATATCTATACAAAAGGAGATGCAGGTACTCATACTTGGGACAAGATAAATTATCCAGATGGAACACCGGGGCCAGCGCCCAACCCAGGGAGCCCAAGTACTCCAAGTAATCCAGGAACCCCATCTGACCCAGGAGACCCTTCCGACCCAAGTGACCCGAATAATCCAGGTAATCCTAATGGCGGTTACAACATAACAATCATAAAATTCTATGAAAACAATAATCAGCCGGAGAGCAATTTTACAAGGGAGCATAACCCAGGCACCATACGAGTAGAGGATGAACCAATATACCGTTTAGCAAAATGAAAGACCTGGAATCCAGCATTGGACCCAGGTCTTTTTGTTTGTTGGTTTACACTATGCCTGTTTCAGTTTGAGAACTTCTTCCAGAGGAAGGCCGGAGTAGTCAGCTATCATTTCCAAAGACAACTTGCCGTCCTTTAGCATCCGTTTCGCAGTATCAAACATTGTTTCTTGTTTACCTTCCTGCCTGCCTTTCTCCAATCCCTGCGCTTCGACTTCTTCCAGGATTTTGCACATAGTAGCAACTCCTTCCTTGCTTTCCTTAAAGAACTTCACCCGTTCGGCTAACTCGTCATAATACATTTGTGAGGGTTCGGGACAAGCGAAATCGTGCATCAGCTTTCCCAAGGGTGTTTCATCTCGGTAGGCTCCGTTCACATACAAAATATGCGAACCATCGCCAAATCTCTCACCAGTCCCCAGAATACAGCGTTCAATTTCATAAAGGGGTTTATTCTGTCTCAATACATCATTCTCCGTAATGAAAATGACATAGACCTCCGGGAGCTGGTCAAAGTCTGTTCCCTTCTCCAGAAAGCTGGCGTCCATCATGCTGGCGTTATACCTGGCCCGCCTCCTCCCTGCTCCCTTGTCCTCCCGCTGGACCTCCACATTGATCTTGCGCCCTTCGCTGTCTGTAGCGACAACATCCAGTTTAACAGAGCGATTCAGAAGGTTTGCCACAAATACCTGGGTATGGACATCCAGCACAATTAAATCTGGTTTATTTAGGATGATACGCAAAACAAGCTGGGTACAGGAAGTGTCATCCTCAAAGCATTTGGTAAGAAACACATCATCCATAAGCCGAAAGCGTTTGATTCGCTCTAAATCCTCCTGGCGTACCCAAGACAGCTGTTCCGCAATCGCCAAGACTACCACCGCCTTTCCTCTGTCCCTATCTTATCATAAAGAGGGCGGTTTATCAAGTCCGGCAGACTCCCTAAAAGCCATGGAAAAGCAAAGAAAACCTCTTGCAAATCGTCCGCAGACAAGGAAGTCACCCAGCGTTACAATAGGGGCATAGGTTGAAGAAACGGCCTAAATCAAAAGAAAAAGGATGGGACAGAAAATGTGCAAAGCTATCATTAACCGGGTAGACCTGGGCAAGCGTGTTGTGGGGTATGAGCTGTACAGCTACGACAGCGGGGAGATTCTGGGCTTGACCGTCAGCCAAATCAAAGCCCTGGCAGAATCCGGGGAAAAGGTGCTGGGCGTGAGGTTTGAAGGGAAGGAGCTTCTGCTGGATGGGACCCATACCCGAAACATCATGGTAAAGACTGGTGTCGGGAACTTCCGGCCCCTTGTCCCGGATGAAAGTCTGGCGGCTACGGTCATTTATACGGTGCTGGCCTTTGATGAAGGGCGGGGCCTCTATGAGACCATCAACAGCCGCTTTGGAAGGCGGTGGGTGAATGAAGACACCTTGCGGGTCTATCTTGGGTTTACCTGTGTCAACGGCATCACCCTGGAGGATGGAAAGCTGAAGCTGTGCGAAGGGGTGAAGGTGACAAACCCCAAACGGCAGGAAGCTAAGGGGAAGGGATAAATACAAGGGGGGCGGGGCGGTCAAGCTCCGTCCCCTTCTCAAAGGAGTGGTGAAACAGCATGGAAAAGGTGTTTCTGCTGGCCTTTCTTCTTTTGGCGGGATTGGCTTTGTTGGTTTGGCTAAGTATGATACAGTATCGAATCATTCGACGGCTGTTGATAGAAGATATTCGGCAGGTGATAAAAGAGGAAAAGGACAGGTAACAGGCAGAGGGCCGGGGGAATTCCCTGGCCCTTTTTGTTTTGTGGAAAGTTGTAGATGAGGTAAAAATTGGGGAAATGATTCCAGACAAAACCCAAGGGGTTCCAGAGGGGCCGGAGGGGTGAAGGGGAAAGAATAGGGAAAAAGGGGGAAAAGTTGTCCAAGGAAGCCCCAGGGGGTTCCCAGAGGATGAGAAGGGTTTAATGGAGGTTGAAGGAAAAAGAAAAGAAAGAAATAGGTGGGTGGAGTGGAAAAGAGAAAGCCCTGGAAGACAGCAAGCATAAAAAAGCATAGCGGACAACATGGCGGTTTATAAGGATTCAAAGAAAAGAAGCGAAAGCAAAGAGCGCCGGCTGATAAATAGACACCCAAAAGAAAAACCTCCAAATTTATTTTTGAAGGAAGGTGAATCCTTTGAGTTTTGAGCTTTTGGTCAGACTGGAAAAGACAAACAGCAAAGGAGAATGCGAAGGGGTGTTTCTTCAATCCCATGAAGTCAGATTAGGAGAAGGAGAAGAAGCGGAGGTAGCCAGGGAAATCATCTTGAAGAAGCTGGAAGCCTATCTGAAGTATCTAACCAGGGTGAAAATGTAAGGGAGGAATACATATGCAAGGGAAAAAGGCAGGGAGTCATTTTAGTGTTTACCAGTTGAAAAACAACCTCTACGGCGTGTTCTTGAATCAAACCGGGGAGCAGATCGCCCAGC
Organism: uncultured Angelakisella sp.; assembly: GCA_910585535.1. Taxonomy (GTDB): domain Bacteria; phylum Bacillota; class Clostridia; order Oscillospirales; family Ruminococcaceae; genus Angelakisella. Next base: position 11,491 of record CAJUFK010000079.1, read on the forward strand.
TTTTGGTTTATCCCGGCTTATCTATCCTGCAAGCGGCGGATATGCTGGAAGACATTGTAGATGTTTATGAGCGCTACGGGAAGATGCTCCGTCCTTGATTGAGCAAAAAGGCACCCGGCAGAAGCGGCCAGCTTCGCCGGGTGTTTATTTTTTATGAGAAAACGGAGAAAATCACCGGCTTCCCGGTATCATGTTGAAAAGAGGAAGTAGAAGCCCTTGGGAGGATTCCCGGAAAGTTTGGGGGCGTTTTCCTGTCTGGTTCAGAAAAAAAGAGCGGAGGGAAAATGACCGGGCCTGTCAAAAATAGCGGATAGCTTAACAGGGGAAATTTTTTGAAGAATTAAGAATGTGATGAAAAATACAAACAAAAAATTTTAATAATTATCAAAAACCAATTTTCTATGACCGTTTTTTCCTTGAAAATAAGGGGTTTTCGGGGGTGTTTTGAAAAAATTTAGAGTGAAAGAAAAACCCGGATTGGAAAATAAGGAAAATTTGGTGAGGTTTTTGTGAAAAACGAGCTTTTCTTAAAATGAAAAAAATTTTCCCGGAAACAAAAGGCAGTGGAAAGGAAACAGCTTATTTTTAAGCATTTGAATATAAGAATACAAATTTAGGGAAGTTATGGAGGTTTTCAATTATGGGGCATCCTGGTTTGTATTCCTTATTAGAGGCCGCAGAGTTTTTGGGAGTCAGCGAGATAGTTGTAAAAGACTTTATCGACTGTGGAGACCTGGCAACGGTTGGCAGCCGGAAGGAGCATATCCGCCTTGTCGATCTGAACAAATTCCTGGGGGAAGAACCGGCATCCCTCCAAAATCAAGAGCGACCGGTTGACTTTTCGGGCAAACAGCGTTCTAATGTCCCCTGCTCAATTTTGATTGAGGATATTTCAGAAGAGGAGTGGGAGACCATGAAGCGAGAGGAACACAAGCCCTATTTCGACGAGCAGAAACAGCGTTGGTGTATCGCCCTTAGCCTTGGCAAGGATGAAAATGGCAGGAGAAAGCGGAAAATTATCTCCGGGAAGAGCCAAATGGAGGTTTGGGAAAGCTACAAGGAGTACATACAACAGCATTCCAGGGAGATTGCCCTTGTTTGTTCGGATACTCCTATCGTACGGGAGGGGATAGCGGCAGGCTTGAGGATAGCTTCTTATGAGCCGGAGCAGGATGTGACCGTAAGGGAATGCTTTCCCGAGTTTTTACGGACAGTAAGAAGGAGGGTTAAAGACCGCACCTATGGGGACTATCTGAACGCCTCCAAATACATCCTTGAACATTTGGGAGATAAGCGGATGTACGAAATCAACCGTAGTGTATTGGAGAAATTCTTTGATGAGCTTGCACAAGATAAATACGCAAAAGGAAAAGAAACGGAGCCTACCCATTACTACGGGCAAAGCAAAATCAACAAGGTCTATGATTTGGTCCGCAGGTTTACCAAATACTATTCCGATGCCGGGAGGGGGAGCCAGCTCCTAAAAATGGACTTCGCCGCCAATATCGAAAAGCCCAAGACCAAGGCAGGCCATAAGGAACGGACCACGGCATATACCAAGGAGGATATTCAGAAAATCCTGCAAGCGGTCAAATCGGATAAAATGGTCTACTGCTGGGTCAGTATCCTGCTGGCGACCGGGTGCCGTCCCAGTGAAGCCCTGGCCCTTCAATGGGGGGACATTGACTTTACCGGAAAGACGGTTTCTATCACAAAGGCCCTGGGAAAGAGCGCCGACTTCAAGGACGGTGAGTTAAAGCGTTCCTCTGCCTACAGGGCGGTTATCAAAGAGCTGAAGAACGAAAGGCCGGGCCAGGCAATAGGCTACCAGCACCGGAAACTGCCTTTAGAGGACAATATCCTGGAGGCTATAAGGGTATGGAGGTTCCAGGCGGAGCATGACGCTGTTTATATGGATAAGAAGAGGAGAAACGGAACAGAGGAAATGATATTCACCGGACGGAACGGGAACTTAAGGATTTTTGACGACTACGCCCAGAGATATAAGCGGCTTCTTAGGAAAGCAAGGCTCGATCCTTCTAAAAACAACCTGTACCGGTTCCGTCATACCATGTGTATAGACCTTTTCCGGCGCGGAGTGGATGCCAAAACTATACAAATGGTCATGGGGGATAATTCCATGAATGTCGTTATGGATAAGTACGCAAACCTCCAGCAAGAAGATGTTTTGAGCAAGGCCGATTGTTTAAGCGGACGGACACGGGAAATTCTGGAGGCTGGCAAACAGGAGGCAAACAGTCCCCTGGTGGAATAGGCTTAATTGTGTCCAAATCGTGTTAAACAAAGAAGCCCCCTGTCCTTTGGGCGGGGGGCTTTGGATTGTGGAAAAGCGGCAAAACAGAGGGGGGATAAAAGAAAAAACCAGCATAACCGCTGGTTTTCGTACCGCTTCCGGTATATTGTGTTGTGTGCAAATTGCGTTAAAGGACACCGACAAAATGGAGCTGGCAGACGGACTCGAACCCCCGACCTGCTGATTACAAATCAGCTGCTCTACCAGCTGAGCTACACCAGCGGATGACCTGCAACGCCGATTATTTTACCATATCCCTTGCCCCTTGTCAAGGGCCTTTTTTACGGAAAAGGACAAAATCTTTGGTGGCCGAAACCAGAAAAATAGTATAACTATAGTGGCAGAAAACCGGGGCCTTCCCTTGTGTAATCCCTGTCAGGCGAATATAATGGTACTATTCTGTTTTCCAAAGGAGGTGCCGCCATGGCTGCCGCTGCTGTCCAAGCTGCTTTGGAGGCTGTTCGGGCTTTTCCGGGGCGGGCGGGGTTCTACTGGCAGGATCTTGCCAGCGGGGAGGAGGCGGAGTTCCGGGGGGCGGAGCCCTTTGAGGCCGCCAGCGTCATCAAGCTGCCGGTGCTGGTGGAGCTGTTCCGCCAGCTGGAGGCCGGGGAAGCCCGAGAGGAGGAGCCCTTCACCATCCGGGAGGAGGAGAAGCTGCCCTCCTGCGGGGCGCTGAACTACCTCCATACCGGGGTGACGGTGAGCCTTATGGATCTGGGGGTGCTTATGGTCATCCTCAGCGACAACACCGCTACCAACCTCCTCATCCGGCGGCTGGGGATGGAACGCATCCAGGCCGCCATGACCGCTTTGGGGATGGAGACCTCCGCCCTGCGGCGGCTCCTCTTTGACAGCGAAGCCGCCGGGCGGGGGATCAAAAACACCATCGCCCCCAGGGAGATGGGGCGGCTGCTGGCGGGGCTCTACCGGGGGGAGATCGTCTCCCCAGAGGCCAGCCGCCGGATGCTGGGGATCCTGGGGGACCAGCGGCTCAACGGAAAAATTCCCTTCTGGCTGGACGGCAAGGTGAAATGCGCTCACAAGACGGGGGAGGACAGGAACATCACCCATGACGTGGGCATCGTCTACGCCCCCAGGCCCTTTGTCCTCTGTGTCTGCGGGGACCCGGTAAAGGCCCCAGCCCTTAATGCCCTGATGGGGGAGATTACCAGGGACCTGGTGCTGGAGCAGGGGGTTGAACTGTAAGATGGGTGACGTCCTGCTGCGGTAGGTTGGTCCTTCGCAGTCTTGGCCCGTGGGTTGGGCCTGGCGGGGTTTTTCTTTGGGTGCCATGGGGTGGGTTCTGCTCCTGATTGCTTATGTTGTGTCTTTCGTTAGCCTGTGGCCTTTTGGGCGTCCCATCTCTGGGTTTTCATCCTGGGGCTTGGTTGTGGTTGATGGCTCAACGGCGTTTCGCCTACCCGGCGGGGGGTCCCTTTCTGTCGCGACAGAAAGGAACCAAAGAGCGCCCCAAGGGCTTTGCCCTTGGGAATCCCACCAGGGGGTTCCCCCTGGATCTCCTAAAGGATGGGGCAAACGCCCCATACCCTCTTATCCCTGCGGGGCTATTGGAAGATCCCCTGCGGGGGGAATACCCCCTCCGGCTACGCCTACGGGGCCGCCGCGCGGCGGCGGGGGATGGAGGGGTGACCTCGTTTCTATCTCTCCCCGGCCCGCAGGCCATTGCCCGAAGGGCTCGATTTTCTCCGCAGAGAAAATCTCCGAATACGGCCAACTGAGCGGAGGCCGGAAACGCCCGGGCGAAGTTAAGTGGGAATAGAAACCCAAGGTGCCATTGCTACCACCGCCGCCGGAACCCATCCGTAGGGGACGGACCAGAAACCGTTAAGCAGAGACGGACGGGGACCGCACAACCCGAGACAAACAGGG
>CAJUFK010000080.1 GCA_910585535.1 uncultured Angelakisella sp.
AATACTCCTTGGGCCGGGTGTTGAAGCCGTCCCGTTCCCCGGTGGTGCGGTAGATCCGCATAAACTCGTCCAGATACTCCGGGCCTACCACCTTCATCTCTACCCCATGCTTCTGGGCCACCCGGATGTTGTACCGGGTCTTCTGGGTAAAGCCCGCCAGCAGCTCCTCCTGGGTGCGGCCCTGGAGGTAGAGGCGGTAGTTGAACCGGGCCTGGATGGTCTCGAATCCGTCCGGGCCATAAAAGCGCCGGAACCCCATCTCCTCCATGGTCCGGAGGAAGGCGGCGTCATCGGCCGGAACGTCAGGGTCCATCTTGAACAGATGGGCGTTGTAGGTCTTGGCCAGGGCGTCCACCCCCGCCTTGAGGTCCGCCAGCACCTTTTTATCCCCAGGATCACAAACCGGCCCCCGGGGGGCGTAAAGAAAGGTGGTGCCAAAGAGGGGCATCTTCTGGATCAGCACCCCGCAGGCCCCTATGATCTTTCCCTCCCCGTCCCGGGAGACCACCGCCTCCCACTGCCAGTTGGCCTTGACCTCCTGCCAATGGGTGGACTGCATAAACTCCCCCCTGGGATGGGTGGACACAAAGTCCTCGTATTCGCGGTACTGCTCCCGCCGTAAGATCTCCAAACTCCATCAGCCTCCGTTATTGATGATCGATAGGTTCCGCCGCAGCACCTTCTCCCCCCGCCAGCCGTAGCTTTTCCGGGCGGCCAGGGCGGAGAGGTTCTCCTCTGTCAAAACAGGCTCCAGATCCTCTCTCATGGCAGGGATGGCGGACAGGGGCGTTTCCCGGTTGTGGGGACAGGCGGCGGTGCAGAGATCGCACCCCCAGACCATCCCCCCTTTTCGGATCTCCTCCCGCTCCCAGGGGGTGAGGTCCCCCTTCTTCTGGGTGATGTGGGAACGGCATTTCGCCTTGTCCAAGCCGGTTTCGGAAAGGGCGCCGGTGGGGCAGGCCGCCAGACACCGGCGGCAGTCCCCGCACCCGGCGGTTCTATCCGGACCGGTCTGGGGCAGATCCAAGGTGGTGACGATTTCGCAGAGAAAGGCCAGGCTCCCGTACCAGGGGGTGACCAGCTGTCCGTTTTTCCCGGCGAAGCCCAGCCCTGCCAGGGCCCCAGCTTCCACCTCCGGGATGGGGGAGCTGTCGGCGAAGGGGTGGAACTCCTCCCCGGGAAAGGCCGCCTTCAAAGGGGCGATAATCCCTTGTAGTATATCCCCGGCAATGCGGTGGTAGTCGTTGCAAAGGGCGTACCGGGCAACGTTGCGCCCCGGAAATTCCCCCGCCTGGTAGGGCAGCAGCAGCAGGATGGCGGAGCCGCCCTCCTTGGGAAGGAGCCGTTTTCCCCGGCATTCCAAAAAACCGGAAAGGGCCGGCAGGGGGCAGAAGCCGAACTGTTCCACCCCTGGGGGGGCGGCCTCCTTGACCAGGCGGCGGACACGCTCCCCTATTTCCCCGGGGGTCATTCCCCGGACAGGAGGGCCAGGATCTTTTCGGTGTCCACTCCATTGTCCTTTTGGTATTTCTGGCGGGAGAGGACCTCCCGAAGCCTTTTAGGCTCCACCACCTGGGACTGGGCCCCGGTGACAAAGACCTCCACCTGGGTCTGCGTAATGGGACAGAGGGCTTCCACTGGGATGTTGTACACCTTTCCGGCGGTGAGAAGCTCCCGGAAGGCGGCTACAAAGCCCTCGTTGTTCTTCACCGGGCTGGGGATCTTCACCCGAAGGGTCTCCACCTGGTTCTCCCCTCCGGTGGAGATGACCCATTCCTCGTCCCGCAGTTCCCCGTAATAGCCCCCGCGGCGATGGATGTCGGTAAGGGCCAATACGCCAAAGGGCCCGATGACCAGATGGTCCACCGTGTGGTCCTTTCCCTTCCGGTCGGTGGCGGTAACCTGCTCCAGCACCTTCCACTCCCGCAGGGGGGCCATGGAACGAAGGGTTCGGGAAATCTCCTTTTTGGTCTTTTCGCTGTGCTTGTTGCGGATATTCGCTTTCCAAAGGGCGTAAAGGATAACGGCCAGGGTAAGGGCCATAAAGCATCCGAAGAAAATGTCCTGCCAGTTGTTCAAGGTCGTGTTCCTCCAAATAAAAAAGTTTTGTCATGGTACAGTATAGCACAAACCGGTGGCTTTTCCAACCTTTTCCCGGAATTTGAGGAAGCAGCGGAGAAATCCTTCTTCCGGTCCGGAGCCGCCGGGCTTCAGCCGGGAAGGACAAAGCGGTTATAGCCGTCCGCCGCCAGCCGCTGAAAGGCGGCCCAAACAGGCTCGGGGACCTCTACCGGCTCCTGGAAGGTTCCGGCATAGGCCCGCAGGCGCTGAAGATCCCCCACCATCAGGTTCAGGATGGTCTCCGGGTCCTTCCGTTCTTCCAGGTACTCCTTAAAAGTCACCTGCTGGCAGGCCACCGTCCAGCGGACCTCCGGCCACTGTTTGGCGGCGGTGGCCCAGGCGCGTTTTCCCATGTAGGGCTTGGCGGCGATAACCCCGGTCTCGGGCCGGATCCCCCGTTCCTCCAGCAGCATCCTGCCAAACCGGAAGTTCTCCCCCGAATTGGCGGACCGGTCCTCGATAAGGATGCACTCCCGGGGGACTCCCAACCGGATACATCTTTTGGCATAGAGGACGCTTTCCGCCTCCGGCAGGACCCCTGCCGTATCCTTTCCCAGGCCGCCGGTACAGAGCAGCCACTTCGCCCCCCTTTGAAAAAAGGCCCGGGCCGCCGTATCGGCCACCTGCAAATCGCTGCCCCCCATGGCCAGGACGAAATCCGCCTGTTTTGAACACTCCTCCGTCTCCGAAAGGAAGGCGAACAGCATCCCCCCGTCCGCCAGGATCTCCTCTCTTGTTCTCACTTTTCGGCCCTCCTAAAACAGACTGAACTGGGCGTCCCGAAGGGAGGTCACCTTTCGCTCGTGGATAACGTCCCCTTCCTCCACCCTGCTGCACAGCAACGGGGAATCCGGGTGGTAAAGGGCGGTCTGGCGCGCCACCTGCTCCGGATTAAAGGTTGCGTAACAGTACCGGCAGCCGTTCCGGCAGGTGTTGTAAATACCGATGTCGATGCTCTCAAAGCAGCCGCATTCCGGCCGCTGGTTTTTATCTTTGGAGGCGGTAAGGCGGCAGCCGATAATTTTTTCAATCAGGGCTTTGTCGATGCAGTGCCCATGCCGGACCCCCGCCGGACCCAGGTCGATCTTTTCGGCACAGCTTTCCATGTCGAAGCCGTATTTCCGGGCCAAAGCCGCCAGTTTTCCCGCAAACTCCAGCAGTTCCCCGTCACCGGGAGGATCCCAAAGCTCCAGCCCGGCGGTCCCCCTTTTTGTCTTGGCGTAAAGGTCTACAAAGCTGATGACCACCCGTTCTCCATACCCCTCCAGCCGCCTGGCGATCTCCTCAAAGGCCCGGAGATGGTATTCCGGGGGATACCGCTGGCTGAACAGAATGGGGTCGTACCGCCAGACCACCCGATGGGGCCCCAGCCTTTTGGACAGCTCCTGGAAGAGGGGGATGAGTACCTCCTTTTTATCCGGCAGGTTGGATTCCACATCCTTTCCATAACCGGTGAGGGAGTATTGAAAATAGAAGGGGTAGTCCTCCAGCTCCCCCAGCCGCTTTGCCAAAGGGCCGGGGTTTTTGCTCCAAAAGACGATGCAGTCCACCACCTGGGGGGAAAGGGGAACGCGGCTGATCTGGCGGGGGTTCATGGGGTTTCGCACATAGACGAACCCCTCCCGGAGCCGGCGGAGGAACCAATCCGACCAGTAGCTGGGGATGTCGGTTCTGCGGCTGGCGCTGAGGATCATGGCGGGTCACTCCTCTCTTTGGAACCGGTAGATGAGACGCCGGATGCTGTTGGTCGTTTTGATAGGATAGCGTTTACAGTTCATTTCATTCACCAGCCAATCCCACACATAGGGGGGATAGTGAAAGGCGGGATCTGCGTCGCAGAGTTTTTCCCCGGAGCCGAAGCCCGCTTCCGGCTCCTCTGCAAGGCGGTAACCTGCCTCCTCCACGGCCTTCCGCAAAAGGTCGCACTTTTCCTTATCCTTCGCATGGAACTGGCCGGACATCCTTTGGCCATTCTCGCTCCAAGGGGGGCGAAGGGCAAAGAGGAGACAGACCCGCTCCTTCCCGGATTGCTTCAGCTGCTCCCGGATGCCGTCCCGGATACTGGCAAAGACTTCCCCCTCAAACTCGCTGATGGACTTGGGGAAAAGGTAGACGTCCGGGGCGGGAAGATCGGGCTGTCCCAGCCACCGCACCGCATCCTCCTGGACAAAGGCGGCGGTGTCTCCTTCCACCGCATGGAAGCGGAACTCCTCCACCCAGCCGTTGAGGTCCACGCCGGTGTAGTCCACCGCCTCTGCCCCATCGGGGTGATCCTCCAGGGCGGCCCGCAGGCCCCAGTAGTCGGTCATGTTGCCGCAGCCCAGGGAAACCACTCCCAGACGCTTCCCGGGCCGCTTCTCTTTGGCAAACAGGGCCCTGAAAAGTTCCCGGTACTCGTAGGCATACCCATACAAAAGGCGCAGAAGATACAGGGCCTGGACCTCCTGGCGGGAGTAATCGGGTTCCACGCCATATTCAAAGGTTTGTTTAAGATTTAGTTCCTCCCAAACCGCTTGCTTTTTCTCCCCCTGCTCCTCCAGCCAGCCCCGAAGCCATTCATAGATTTCGTCTAACAGGCAGCAAATGGGTAACGGGGTGCCTCTTAATAGGCTTTGAATTTTGGAATATGCGTGCCAGGCATAAACAACGCCGCTGTAAAGCTTATTCTCCCTGTTGTATTGAGTGGTATCAATCAGCCCCATGGCTCTTCCCTTCTCGGTGGAAATCCAAATAGATTTGTTCTTGGCAGGGATCCACTCTTGGTGCAGCAGGCCAACATCCTCCAACCGCAAGCGAATCCACAGAATGCTTTTCTTATTCTGGAAGAGCCAAGGGAGAAAATTGACCGAAAGATACCAGCCAACGTCTTGCTCCTGCTGTGCCTCCAGAAGATCTTCCAGTGGGAAGTATTGGCTTCGCAGTTCCTCGGGGGCTTCTTTCCACAAGGCCCTGGTCTCCAGGCAGGTGGATCCATCGGTAGGCAGGCGCAGAAAGGCAAAGGCGCCTTCTCCTTTAAGCTCCCGGCCCTCCCTGCTATTACCATTGTAACAGTCAGCCTGTAACACCTCTCGAATTAGGGCGTCCTTCCGCTTGTCTCGCTGCTGCTGCGCCTCCCCCTCCGGGCCAGGTTTACGATGATACTCGCCATCAACCTCCACCACCAACAGGATCCGATCGCCAAGAGCCTTCTTAAGCTTGCGGCAAACCACAAAGTCCAAATGGCCCTTGTTATAAATGGAGGTCAGCTCCCGCTGGTCTGTTCCTATAACCGGGCGGTTCCCCTGGCCATCCCGAAGAGCCCAAATGGGCACGTTGCGGTAGATAGCCAGGTCGATCTGTTTCTCTCTGGCCTCCCTTATCAGTCCTTCCAGCATCTCCTCCACACACTGCTCCGGGGCGGAACGCTCCTTCCCTTGGGCGGCCTTCTGCCGCCTTTGGGCCAGCTGGTCAAAGATGGAACGCCGTCCCGAAGCGTGAAAGCCAAACTGGTATTCGCTATTAGGATAGCCCATGATCCTTTCCTCCTCTTTCAGCATTAGATTTTCCTCCCGGACATAGCTTACCAGCTTTTGGAGGAACCGCTGGTCCTTCCCCTCCTCCGGGGCGTTTCCGGCGCCCTCCGGGCGGACAAACCTGCCGGTCAGCTCCTCCTGGATCTCCCGCTCCATCAGGGCGGTGGAGAGAATCAGCCGCAGTTCCTTTTTGGCTCGGGATACCGCTACATTGATAAGCCGCTTCTTCTGGGACCAAGGCCATTCCCAGTCCCCGTCCTCCACCGGCAGCAGGTAGATGATGTCGTACCCCCGCCCCTGAGATTTGTGGATGGTGAGCATCGGCGGTTCCCAGCCGTCCTCCTCCCCCAAGGGCGTCTCCCCGTCGTTTTCCAGGATCACCTCCGTGTCCTGCTTCCGGCGCGCCAGATCCTCCCGGATGGCCTCCTCCAGGGAAGCCAGCTGGCCCCGGAAAGGGGAGAGGATGCAGACGCTGGGAGGCTCCGCCGACTGGATGCGCTCCCGTAGCTGGGGCCATTCCTCCTCCATAAAGCAGCGCACCTGCTTTTGATTGTGCTTGGAGATCCGGCGGGTCTCCTCCTTTTTTGCAGGCAGTACCCGGTGTTCGCAGTAATTCCCCTCAAACCACAGCACCTTGATGGGGACCCGGACCGAGCGGTCGTAGTTGGGGGTACAGACCACCAGCCCCTCCTCCCGGTAGATCTCCCTGGCGCAGAAGTTGATAATCCCTGGGTGGCAGCGGTAATGGCAGCGAAGGACCGACCTGGCGGTGCGCTCCCCGAAGATGTCCAGGCAACAATCCAGAAAGCTCCGGTCTTCGTTGACCCGGTGCTTTTGGGGGATGTTCCAGCCCTTCTCCTCCGCCACTTCCTCCAGTTCCCGGGTAAAATTGGAACTGATGACCGGGGGCAGCTGCTTGGGGTCCCCTACCAGGACCAGGTGTCTGGCGGCACTCATGGCCACCAACCCCGCTATGGCGTCGGTCTGGGAAGACTCATCCATAATTATGTAGTCGTAGCAATAGGAAAGTCCGTCCTGGAAGCAGTGCTTCAGGGAGTGGACGGTGGAGGTGATAACGGGATACCTCTCCAAAAAATCCGCCGCCTGGATGGCTGCCTCCCGTCCCACCCGCATCGTGCCGATGGTCTCCCAGATGTTTCGGAAACGAAAGCCGTTGGGGACTGTATCCCGGAACTTCTCCCGGAACATCCTTCTGCCCAGCTGAGCAAAATGTTCCCGCAGCCAGATCCAGCTGGGGAGCCTGGTGACCTGGGGATCTTCAATCTTTTCCTTGATGTTTTCCAGGGCGGAATTGTTGGTGGAGACCACCGCCACCGTCTTGCCAAGGCGAGCGGCACAGTTGGCCAGATTGAGAATGGTCTCAGTTTTACCGGTCCCCGGAGGCCCCTGAATAAAAGAAAGGGGGGCTGTCAAGGCGGAAAGGATGGCCGCCTGCTGGTTTTCGTTAAGGGAAAAGCCCTCCAGCCGAAAGTCCTTCCAGCCCTCCGGCTCCCTTTTATTGGGGTTCAAAGCGGCCAGGGCCTTTCTGTCCCCCAAAAAGGCCCTGGTCAGGGTATTCAGCTCCCTGGGTTCCTGCTGGTAAAACCAGAGCAGAGAAAAGGGGGACTGAGGATACTGGGGCTCCTCTCCCCCCTCCGGCACTGTCCGTTCCCTGCCGCTCCGCCCCCGGATCTCCGCTGCCGCTGCATAGTAGGCCCACAGCGTCTCCATTTCCCGCCGGTCCTCCTCCATCGCCAAAGCCCTCCCCCTGCTGTTTTTTACAGTATACCATATCCGCGAAAAAAAGGGAATCTAAATCCATCCTTTCCAAACGTCAGAAGCGGGAGCCGCCCCTACGGGCGGCTCCCGGAAATTTTTATTTTGCAGGCTTTCTTTTGCGTTGTAAAATTTTCGGAAAAGATGGCCAATTCGCTTCGCTTCATGGTATAATGTCCGTAGAACGGCCATGATACAGGAATTATAGGGCCCTTTTCCTCGCCCCTCTGGGACAACCGGAAAAGATGGCCAATGATACCATTTCGCTTCATGGTATCATGTCCGCAGACTTGTTTTCTACCTCTCTGCGAAAGGAGGCCTTGCGTTATGACCTCTTGTACCCTCTGCCCCCGGGAGTGCGGGGCCCGCTGGGAGCAGTCCCGGGGCTTCTGCGGGGCCGGGGCCCTGCCCCGGGTGGCCCGGGCCGCCCTTCACCACTGGGAGGAGCCCTGTATCAGCGGCAGCGACCCCGCCCGGGGCTCCGGGACGGTGTTTTTCTCCGGGTGCCCCCTGAAGTGCTGCTTCTGCCAGAACTACGCCCTGAGCCACGAAAACTTCGGCCGGGAGGTCACGGTCCGGCGGCTGTCGGAGATCTTCCTGGAACTCCAGGAGGCTGGGGCCTGGAATCTCAACCTAATCACCGGAACCCAGTACACCCCCCAGATTCTGGAGGCCCTGGACCTGGCGGGGAGCCGCCTCACCATCCCGGTGCTGTGGAACTCCGGAGGATACGAAAAGCCGGAGACCCTTCGGATGCTGGAGGGATACGTCGACATCTACCTCCCCGACTTGAAATTCTTCGATCCCGGTCTGGGGGCGGACTGCGCCGGGGCCCCGGATTACTTCCAGCGGGCCAGCGCAGCCATCCTGGAGATGTACCGCCAGACCGGCCCCCTTCAGCTGGACGAAAACGGAATGCTCCGCCGGGGGCTTATCGTCCGGCACCTGGTCCTCCCCGGGGAGCGGAAGGACTCGAAGAAGCTGCTGCACTGGCTGGCAGAGACCCTCCCGGTGGAAGGGTTCTACCTCAGCCTGATGAGCCAGTACACCCCGTACCGCCCCATGGAACGGAAGGCCCTGAACCGCCGGACCGCTACCTTCGAGTACCGGTGGGTTCAAAGCATCGCCCAGATGCTGGGGTTTTCCGGCTTCAGCCAGGACCGAACCTCCGCCAGGGAGGAGTATACCCCGCCCTTTGACCTTACAGGGGTGGAGAAAAGGGAGGAGTGGCCATGAAAGCCCAAGCCGGAGATGTTTTTTGCACCTACAGCCGCCAGCTGAAGGAATATGCGGCCTGCCAAATCACCAAGGTGAAGGAGAAAAACCAGGGGCTGCTGCTCCTTCTGGACTGGCACGGCAAGGAACCGTTGACGCCGGAGGAACTTCCCAGCCTGCGGCCCATGGTCCTGAACTATTTCTTCTGGCAGGACCGGTACGACCATCTCCATGTCCCCCTGGAGGTGCCGGGAAACTACCGCTTTGTGGGGAATATCCCGCCCCTCATCGACGACGACTCCAACTCCTGGGGCGGGTGGGGCATCACCGGGACTATGGCTAGCCAGCTTTGGTGGGACACCCTCCCGGAGGAACAGCGCCGGGCCTTTAAGGCCGCCGCCGGGAGCCGGGAGGAGGTCATGGTGGCCGGAATCCCGGTGAAAAAGTGCCTTTCCCGGCTCTACGACACTCAGATCCCCATCCGCCGGGCGGAGGAGCTTCGGGCCCTCCCCTGCCTTCTGGAGCTGAACTGCACCCGGTGGTATCCCGACCTCCCCGACTACCTTCGGGAGGACCCCTTCCTGGTGGACCTGCGGCTGGAAAACCACGGGCAAAGGACATTAGACTTCCGGGGGACCAGTCTGCGAAAGCTTATCGTCGACCTTACCGGGGTGGAGGAGCTGTGGCTGGGGGATCGCCTGGAGGCCCTGCTCCTGCTGAACCGGGAGCCGGACCGGTGCCGCATCCATGCCTCCGGGGAGGGGGAAGGGCTGTCCATCGACTTCAAGGGGGCCGTTTTTCCCCACCCGGAGCTGCCCTTTCTCTCCTCAGTCTCCTGCACCGGGGTGGAGGAGTTGGACCTCCGGGTCCTCCGGGAGCAGTACCCCCGGCTTCGGAGCCTGCGGCTCTGGGGCAAGCCGGGGGTTCTGAAAAACTTCGGGGAACTGAAACGGTTTCCGGAGCTGGAAACCTTCACCACTGTAGACCTCTTCGGCTTCACCGGGGCAGACATCCCCCTGCCGGAGGAGCTGCCCTGTCTCACCTGGTTCTGGATGTCCAGCCTGCCGGAGGATGCCGCCAAAACGGCAAAAAAGCTGTACAAAAAGCGGGAGGGCCTGAACCTGTGGATCACCAAGGCCCGGAAGCCGGAGTGGCTGGCGGAAAACCTCACCAATCCCTTCCGCCACTGGGACGGGATGGAGGGGGTCCCGGCCTCCGCGGCCAAACGGGCGGCCAATCTTTATAAAAAGCTTCGGGGGACGCTGGCAAAGCTGGCCGGGGAACCCCCGGAAAACGCCATGGACCTGGCCCGGGAAGCGGTGGCCGCCTACACCAAGCCCTTTAACCGAATGGTTTTTATCGAAACCGAGGAACGGGAGGACGTCTACGCCGCTCTCTGCGCCATCCTGGACGATCTGCCGGAAGGGGCCCTGGACCGGGAGGCCCTGCTGGATACCTTTGAGGAGATCCGGGATTTTTAGAAAGGAAAGGAAGCTGTCAGCCATGGACCTGATCCTTCACAACGCCAAGCTGGGCCCCGGGGCGGAAAACGCCGCCGTGGCCGTTGAGGACGGCATCATCATCGGCGTGGGCGGGCCGGAACTGCTCTCTCTGGCCAAGGAAAAAACCACCGTTATCGACCTGGAGGGGCGGCCCCTTCTCCCCGGGCTCTGCGACAGTCACCTCCACCTGGCCGAGACAGGGCGGCAGATGGAGGTCGCCGATCTCTCCCCGGCCCGGTCCATCGAGGAGATGGGGGCCATCCTCCGGGATTTTATCCGGGAGCATGGCCTTCCCCCGGGGCAGCTGGTTCTGGGGTGGGGGTGGAACCAGGACCACTTCCCGGACCGCCGTTTCCCCACCCTGGCCCAGCTGGACGCCATGGCCCCGGAGAACCCCCTGGTCCTCACCCGGGTTTGCCAGCACATCGCCCTGGCCAACTCCGCCGCCATGGCCCTTGGCGGGATTGGCAGGGATACCCCCGACCCGGCGGGGGGTGAGATCGTCCGGGACGGATCGGGAAAACCCACCGGGATCTTTCTGGAAAACGCTGTGAACCTTCTCCCCCAGGGGACCATTACGGCTAAGGACGCCCAGCGGTGGATCCTCCGGGCGGCGGAAAAGGCCGCCTCCCTGGGCCTTACCATGGTCCACAGCGATGACCTCTGCACCGTGCCGGGACTCTCCTGGAAGGAGGTCCTGGATGCCTACCTCCAGATCGACCTGCCCATCCGGGTGGTGGAACAGTGCCTCTTCCCCACAGCGGAGGACCTGGAGGAGTTCTTCCGGATGGGGCTCTATCCCGGCTGGCGGGAGGGGAACTTTATCATCGGGCCGGTAAAGATCGTCTCGGACGGCTCCCTGGGGGCACGCACCGCCCTCCTTTCCCAGCCCTACCGGGACGACCTGTCAGCAGGGGTGGGGATGGCCTCCATCTCCCGGGAGGAAATGGAGGCCCAGGTCCTTGCCGCCCACCGACACGGCATGGGGGCGGTGATCCACGCCATTGGGGATGGGGCCCTGGATCTGGCCCTGGACGCCATCCAGAAGGCCCGGGAGGCTTTCCCGGACATCCGGGAGCGGCCCCTCCACGGCATCGTCCACTGTCAGATCACCCGCCCGGACCAGCTGGAGCGGATCAGGGAGATGAAGATCCAAGTGCTGGCCCAGCCGGTCTTTCTGGAGTACGACCTGCACATAGCCGACCTACGGGTGGGAGAGGAGCTGGGCCGCAGCTGCTACGCCTGGAACACCCTCTCCCAATGGACCGTTTTTTCCGCCGGGTCGGACAGCCCCATTGAGAGTATGGACCCCTTCGGCAACCTCTACTGCGGGGTGACCCGGATGGACTACAACGGCTTTCCCAAGGGGGGCTGGCACCCCAATGAGCGGCTGACCCTGGACCGAGCCCTGAACGCCGCCACCCTGGGCGGGGCCAGGGCCGGGGGCCTGGAGGACTACTGCGGCCGGGTGGCCCCGGGGTACTGGGCCGACCTCACCGTGGCCGACCGGGACCTCTTCGCCCTGCCCCCGGAGTCCCTGCTGGAGACCAAAGCGGCTATGACCATTGTGGGCGGAAAGATCGTTGGAAGGAGGACTGAATCATGAACCCCACCTTCAGCGGGGAACTGATGCACTTTCTTGATACCACCGGCCAGCAGTTCCTGGAAAATCTGACGGAACTGCTGGGCTTTCTCCGGGACAACTTCGGCAACTTCCTTTGGCGGCTTTTGGGCGTCGTTTTCATCTTTTTCTGCGCCGGGCTGGTGATGAAATGGATCTCCAAATTCACCGCCCACACCATGGAAAAGAACCGGGCCATTCTCTCGGTGGATCAGAGCCGCCGGGTGGACACCCTGATGACCCTGATCCGCAGCGCGGCCCGGTACCTGGTCTACTTTGTGGCCTTTCTCTTGGTGCTGGGGCAATTTGGCGGCGGCATGGTGCAAAACGTCCTGGTGGCGGTAGGGGGCATTGGGGGCATCGCCTTCGGCTTCGGGGCCCAGAACCTGGTAAAGGACGTGGTCACCGGCCTGTTTATGATCTTTGAAAACCAGTTTTCGGTGGGGGATTACATCCAAACCGAGGACGCCGTTGGCACCGTGGAGGCTACCGCCCTGCGGGTGACCTACCTTCGTTCCGCCAAGGGGGACCAAATCATCATTCCCAACGGGTCTATCGACCGGGTCATCAACTACACCCGGGGCAGCTACATCGCCACCATCGTAGTCTCCACCGCCTACGAGGCCGACACCCGGCAGGTAATAACCGTGATGGAGGAGGCCCTTCGGGAGTACGGGGAGGCCCACCAGGATCTTATCGAGGAGCCGCCGGTGGTCCGGGGCATTGACGCCCTGGGGGAGTCCACGGTGGACATCAGCGTGGCCTGCAAGGTGAAGCCCATGAAACAGTGGGAGGTGGAACGGGGGATGCGTCTGGCCATCAAGGAGGCCTTCGACCGCCGGGGCATCGAGTTCCCCTATCCCCGGATGGTCACTGTCCCCTGGGCGGACCACCTCTCCCCTCCCCCGGAGCCGGAAAAAGACGACTCCCCCACCCTCTTCGGCTGGGATCCTGCCCCTGCCCCGGAGTTTGAGGAGGGGACCCTTTTGGACGACAGCCTGGAGGACAGCCCCCTGGCCGGGGATGATGGGGATGGGGACGGCGACGAGGACGGCGGGGAGGATGCTGGCGACGAAAAGTAGCAGCCTGAGCTGCTATTGGTATTGACAAACCAGCTGTTTTCCGCGTATAACAAACACGGTACATCTCAACCATAAACATAAATGAGAAATTTATTGCGTGGGCCTCTGTGGGCCCTATCACTAAAACAGGAGCCCGGGGCAGCCCCAGGCTCCTGTTTTTTCGGTTATGGCCGCCAGCACATCAGGGATTCCCTCTGGCCGGTGGCTTTGTCTGTGTGCTCCTCCAGAACGGAAAAACCCTGGCTTTGATAAAACCCCACGGCACCTTGGTTTTCTCTGTACACCGCCAGGGTGAGGAGTTCCTTCCCCCTTTTGCAGTCCTCCAAAAGGGCCCTGCCGATCCCCTGCCCCTGGCTTTCCGGGGCCACAAAGAGCGCCCCGATGTGGTCCCCTTCAATGAGGCTGAGGAACCCCTCCACCCTGCCCTCCCGGACAAAGACCTTGGTCCGGGCCCGGGGAAGGATCTCCTTTTCCACCAGGGGGGCGGTGGAGCGCCAATATTCCATTGGGATAAAATCGTGGGCCTTTTCACTGGCGGAAAGCCAAATCTCCATCACCCGGGAGGTGTCCTCCGGGGCAAAGGAGCGAATCTGTCCTGTGGTCATCCTTCTTCCCTCCTGTTCTTCTTTTCCGGGCTTACGGCCAGGACCGACCGGCAACGCCCAGCCTTCCCCGCATCAGATTGCCATTCACATGGAAGGACAGGCCCTTTTTCTCCTCCTCATCGGGTTCCCGGCCCAGCCTTTCGGCCAGGCGGGCCAGGGGCGCCCCCATGGTCATATCCTCCCCCGCCGCCCAGGAGAGGCGCCGCTGATCCTGGAAGAACCGGTGGAACTCCTCCCCGGTCAGGGGCTTTTCCATATGGGAATGGAAGTACCAGTCCGCCTCCAGGCCGCGGAGTGCGTCCAGGAAGGGCAGGAACAGCTCCCGGGTGTAGTGCCAGGGGGCGACGTACATATTGGGGGAAAGGCTGTCCCCGGAAAAGACCACCTTGTCCTCCGGGCAGTGGATCAAAAGGCCGTCGGGGGAATGGTCGCTGGGCTGGGGCAGGAGCCGGACGGTGACCCCTTCCAGGTCGATGGTTACGGGGCCCTCAATCTCCAGGTCGGGGAGGGGCGGGTCCAGGGCCCGGGGCTCGTCGGGGTACTCCTCCCGGATGCCCTTCTGGCAGAAGGGGATCTCCAGCCCCTCTTCCACCCGCCGGGCGATGGCCTCGTGGGTCCACTGGTACTCCGAGAGGACCCGCAGCTGCTCCCCCGTCCCCCGGGTGCAGATCAGGGAGACCCCCGCCTCCTGCATGGCCCGTCCTCCCATGATGTGGTCCCAGTGCCAGTGGGTCAGGGCCGCCCACCGCACCGGGGGAAGCCCCAGCCTTTCCGCCTCCCGAAGGAGCCAGAGGCCGTGGCCCGGGCCGTTGCCGGTGTCCACTGCCAGGGTGGCCTCCACCCCGGCGATAAGGCCCAGACTGGGGCGGTCCCCGTAGGACACGGGGTCGGACCAGTAGCAGTGCTTGGTCAGCTGGTGAAGTTCCATAAAAATACCCTCCTTTGAAAAAGGGGACAGGTGATGCGCCTGTCCCTAAGAGCCATTTACCATCCCCGGCGAGCCTGGAGATCTTGAAAGACTTTAAGAAGCTGTCAGTTTTCGGTGCGGAAGCCCTTGCCGATAATCTCGCTGGTGCTGGTGGTCATGATGAAGGCGTGGGGCTCGATGGAGCGGACGTACCGCCGCAGAAACACCGCCTGGCCCCGGCTCATCACCGTGAGGATGACAAACTTGTGCTGGTGGGTGTAGGCGCCGGTGGCCTCCAGGATGGTAGCGCCCCGATGAAGCTGGTTGGCGATAAATGTACAGATAGGCTCCGGGTCGCTGCATACGATGTGCATATACTTGCACTGGTTGATCCCCTCGATAACGGTATCCACCAGCATGGACTTCATCAGCAGGCCCAGGATGGAAAACAGGCCGGTGTGGATGCCAAAGACGAAGCAGGCGGAAAAGGCCACCAGGAAATCCGCCATCAGGAGGGCCCGGCCAATATCGATGCTGGTATACTTCCGCAGCACCATTGCCACAATGTCGGTTCCGCCGGTGGAGGCCCCAATATTAAACAGGATGGCGGAGCCCAGGGCGGGAAGCCCCACGGCGAAGATCAGTTCCAGCAGAGGTTCGTTGGTAAACGGAGCCTCCATAGGGTATAGACGCTCCAAAACCCAGATGACCACTGACATCAGGGTACTGGAATAAACGGTGGCAAAGCCGAATTTGCGGCTGAGGACCAAAAAGCCTACCGCCAGCAGGATCATATTAAAGAGAAAGACCAAGGTACCGGTGGATACCCCTGGGATAAACTTTGAG
Source organism: uncultured Angelakisella sp. (assembly GCA_910585535.1). Classification (GTDB taxonomy): domain Bacteria; phylum Bacillota; class Clostridia; order Oscillospirales; family Ruminococcaceae; genus Angelakisella. The sequence continues at coordinate 15,188 of CAJUFK010000080.1, forward strand.
ATGACGATGGCGATACCGGTGACCCCGCCGGTGGAGAAATTGTTGGGCATCTTAAAGAAATAGACCCCGATGGAAACCAAAAGAGTTCCTGCATTCAGGAGCAAGAACTCCCGAACTCTTTGCTGATGTGTCTTTTCCATGACAAAAAGCCTTTCCAGGGACTGCGGGCAGATTGGGAAAAGGGCTCCCGCAAAAATCCCCATCCATTATAGACTTTTTTGCCGGGCAGTCAACATCCTTTGGGCAGTTTATGACGGATATTCTGCATCAATTTTAAGAATTTCTTCTCCTTTTGCCGATTCTCTTTCATTTTTGCCTCTTTTCACCGGTCCTGGGCCATTTTGATCGGGTGGAGCAGCCGGGTCGCCGAGGAGACTAAGAGGATGCCCACAGCCACCGACCCTGCCACCCCGAAGGTATGGATGCCGGTGGTGAGGAACTGCTGGGTATCCCCGGCGATGCAGTATTCCATGGTG
>CAJUFK010000081.1 GCA_910585535.1 uncultured Angelakisella sp.
CCCGCAAATACACCCCGGTGGGGTGTTTTGCGCGGACGCACCCAGTAACAGGACCTTGGGGCCAAAGGCCCCAAGGTCCGTGACCACTAAAGGCCGCCGCCAGGCGGCCCTTCGGACGCGGCAAATTCCTTCCCTTGTAGAAAAAGATGGGTGCCGGGACTTTTGGGTCACACCCTAAAAACAAATGGCCGCCTCAAAGGGCGGCTCTTGGAATTTACAGGGCGGCGCTGTTCAGCTTCGCTACACATTGGGCACAGACAAACTTCCCCTCCAGTTGGATAAGATTCTCCCGCCCCCCGCAGAAGATGCAGTTGGGGGAATATTTCCGGATGACTACCTTGCTGCCGTCCAGAAAGATCTCTACGTCGCTTTTGTCCAATTCCAGAAGGCGGCGCATCTCCGCCGGGAGGACGATCCGTCCCAGATCATCCACCTTCCGTACGATCCCCGTGGTGTTCATTCCGTTCATCTCCTATCCTCTCTTCTCCATGAACCACCTTTGTCTTCTTCATTATACAAGAATATCGACAAAAAAACAACTGCTTTTACGAAAAAACTAGGAAATATATGAATATAATTTACCAAAGAGTGAAGATCTGGCAAAGGGGGAAGGCAAGGGATGATGAGCGGCATCATCGGCGGGATGATCCTGCTGTCCATAATTACCGGAGCTGTGGGGGGAAATATGGCGGCGGTTTCTACCGCGGCCATGAACGGCTGCGGCCAGGCGGTGGAACTGGCCCTCTCCCTGGCGGGGACGATCTGCCTGTGGAGCGGGGTGATGGGTATCGCGGAGAAAAGCGGTCTTACCGACGTACTCAGCCGGATGTTCCGGCCGGTGAACCGGTTCCTATTCCGGGGGCTTTCCCCGGACAGCCCTGCAATCAAGGCGGTCTCCATGAATATGGCGGCCAATCTCCTGGGGCTGGGCAACGCCGCCACCCCCCTGGGCCTTGCCGCCATGAAGGAACTGGCCCGGGAGAACCCCGAACCCGGCACAGCCAGCCAGGCCATGGTGACCTTTGTGGTGCTGAACACCGCCTCCCTGCAGATCCTTCCCACCACCAACGCTTATCTGCGGCTGGCCGCCGGCTCCAAGGAGCCTATGGAGATCCTGCCGGCGGTGTGGCTGGCCTCCACCGTCTCCATCTGTGTGGGGGTGTTTATGTCCAGAGCCCTCCGGGGGCGGAAGCAAAGGAGGGAGTTGGGCGGATGATGGCGGTCATCAACCATTTCATCGTCCCGGGGATCATCGGGGGGATTTTTCTCTTCGGCATCTGCCGGGGGATCAACACTTTTGACGCCTTTCTGGAGGGCGCCCGGGAGGGCCTTTCCACCATCGTCTCCATCGTCCCGGCCCTCATCTGTCTGCTGACGGCGGTGGCGATGTTCAAGGCCAGCGGCGCCTTGGACGTCCTCAGCTGGGGCCTCTCCCCCCTGGCTGCTTCCCTGGGCCTTCCCCGGGAGGTGCTGCCCCTGGCGCTGCTGCGGCCCATCTCCGGCAGCGGTGCCATGGTGCTGTTTAACGATATTCTGGCCACCTACGGCCCGGACAGCTTCATCGGACGGGTGGCCAGCGTCATGGAGGGCTCCACCGAAACCACCTTTTACACCATTGCGGTGTACTATGGGGCCATCGGGGTGAAAAGGACCAGGCACACACTGCCCTCGGCGCTGTCGGCGGACCTGGCGGGGATCATTATGAGCGCGGTAGCGGTACGGCTCTTTCTGGGGGCGTAAGACACAGCCTCCCGCCTCTTGTACGCCGGGGCCAAAAAAGAAAACAGGAGAAAGGCCCGGGGCGCCCATTGGCAGCTCCAGACTTTTCTCCTGCTTCTCTTTTCGGTTAAAAACCTGTATTCATAGCCGAGGGATGCCGGAAGGACGAGGTTTTTCCCGTCAGGCAAGGAGAATTTCCGCAGCCATACCGACGGACGGCGAGGGAAATCGACCCAGCAGGGCGGAAAAAGACCCGGCCAGATGGTACCAAACGGTTGTGAATACAGCTTCTAAGTTCTATCCCCTGTTTGGGTAATCCTGGAACACCCAGCGCAAAGCGTCCGGGAAGCGGCTGCGCCACTCCTTCTGGTTGTGGATCGCCTCGGGGTAGATGTTGTACCTAACCGCCTCCGCCGGCACGCCATGGTCAAGGTAGTTTTGATACAGGTCGTTGGCGCCCTGGAGGAACTCCTCCTTGGTGGTCATACGCCCAAACTCGTTGGTGCCCACATCCATATAGATGTACTTCAGATGGCTGTACGAGGCGCTGTCCAGCGTCTCCTTCAGCTTATCCATCCAGATGCAGACGGCGCTGCTCATGGCCAGAAGGCGGGTGAACACCGCCGGATAGCTGAGGGCTGCGTAGATGCTGATGAGGCCCCCGGTGCTGTAGCCGCAGACGGCGGTATCCTCCGCCCCGGGCAGAGTGCGGTAGCTGCGGTCGATAAAGGGCTTCCACTCCTCCACCAGCCACTTCAGGTACTCCTTTCCCCGGCCCTCGATGCGGGGTTCAAATTTCTTTTCCGGGGGGACGACAAAGTCCTTTGTGTAGGGGGAATACTGGGCGGTTCGGAGGGCGTGATCCTCCGGGGACTCAATGGCCACCAGGATCACCTGGGGAAGAAAGGCGCCGTAATCCTTGTAATACTGTTCAAAGCGGAGGCTCTCCGCCCCCCAAAAGGCCTGGTCATCCCGGAATACATCCTGCCCGTCGTTGACATAGATCACAGGGTACCGCTTTTCCCCGGCCTCGTAGCCGTCGGGGGTCATCACCCGCACCCGAACAGGACGGTCCTCCAGAGTGGATATTTTCGTGTCGAAAATGTCGATTCTCATGGTTTTTCACCATACTTTCCTTTTGTTCTTCCGCCGGCGGCGGGTATCACAGGTCCTGAAAGATCCAGCGCACAGCGTCGGGAAAGCGCCGCCGCCATGCCCGCTGGCTGTGTTCCTGGTCTTCAAAAATCTCATACTTCAGCTGTTCCCGGCCGAAGCCATAGCTTCTGAATTTTTCGTGGATGATGGCGGCCCCTTTCAGGAACTGCTCCGCAGTGGTCATCCGCCCCTGCTCGTTGACCCCCACGTCCAGATAGATATACCTGATGTGGTCCGTATTGCAGCTTTCCAGCGTCTGTTCCAGGCAGTCCATCCAAATGTAGAACGCCCCGCTGATGACCATGAGGCGGGAAAAGGTCTTGGGATACATCGCAACGCCGTAGGTGGAGAGCATCCCGGCGGTGCTGTATCCCCCCAGGGCGGTGTACTCCTTCTGGGGGCGGGTGCGGTAGTTGCGGTCGATCCAGGGCTTCAGTTCCCTGACGATCCACTCCAAATACTCCCTGCCTGTGCCTGCAATATCGGCCTCGAAGCTGGACCCCGGCGGGACCTCAAAGTGCTTGCTGTAGGGGGAATACTGCCGGGTGCGCTGGACATTGTCCATCGGGCAGTCGATGCCCACAATCATAACCTGAGGCAGGAATCTGCTAAAGTCCCGGTAGTATTGGGCGTACCGCAGGCTTTGGCCGTTGACGGCGTCCTCATCGTAAAAAAGGTCCTGTCCGTCGTGCATATAAAGCACCGGGTAGTTTCGGGCGCCCTCTTCGTAGCCGTCGGGGGTCATCACCCGGAAGGTCACATCGACGCCAAATGGGGTCAGTTTGGTCTGATACACTTGGATATTCATAATCCACCCGCTTTCTCTCCAGAACCCCCGGCCAGGCCCAGGATCTCCGCCTCCGGCTGGGGCAGCAGCAGCGCCTCCCCATTGGGCAGCGCGGCCCGGTACACCTTTTCCTTTCTCATTTTGGTCAGGCAGTAGGTGGTATGGAGGAACTGCTTGCGCCTGCCGGTCTTCATCTCCGCCAATACCGCGGCGTAGATGAAGCTTTCCACCACCAGGAACCGGTCCAGCCGCAGGCCCTCCTGGCGTAGAAGATCCTGGTGGCTTTCCGGGATGGCCTCCCAGGCCAGCTCCCGGATTTGGTACTGCCGGGGAGGTTGGGCCAGCGCTTCACGGTCCAGGTCAAAAAGGTAGAGCATCTGTCCGTCTGCCCCGTAGATGCAGTTTTTCACAAAGACGTTTTCCAGCCGGTATACCGTTTCGCCGCTGCGGCAGAGCAGAACCGGATCGAACCCATCCTCCCGGCGGCAGTAGCCGAAGGTGTAACGGCGGTTCTCCGGGATGCCCAGGGCGGTAAGGGCGGCTTCCAGTTCCCCCAGCCGCTGCTGTTCCATCCGGGTGTACTCGTCCATCAGCTGCTGCCGCTGGCGGCGGTCGGTCCAGAACACCGCCGCCAGGTAGGCCGCCCCGATGAGAAGAAAGATCTCTTTGCCTATGGTCATATAAAGGAGACTGGGAACCAGCACCAGCAGCAGGCTGCGGTTTGTACTGGTCCGGATGTTCAGGTGCCGCTGGCTGTATTCCCGGTAGGGATCGTCCGCCTGGAATACCGGCTGTTGTCTGCCCTTTGTCACCGGGCCGCCCTCCTTTCTCCGAAAAGGGGCGGCGGCTTTTTCTGTTTTCCCCCGCCGCCCCTTCTGAAACTTACAGGAAACGCCCGAAGAAGAAGCTGGCCACCACCAGCATCAGGGCGCCGCCGATCCGGGAGGAGATCTGGGCATAGGACATCATGTCCATCCGGTTGGCAGCGCCAAGGCACTGCACGTCCCCGGAGCCGCCGCCGTTGGCCATGCAGAGGCCGGCGGTAAGCATCCCCTCCACCGGGTAGAAGTGGAACAGGTTCCCCATCAGGTAGGTGCCGATCATGGCGCCCAGGACGGTAGCAATGATGCACAGAAGGTTGGCAGGGTTGGTAAACACCGCCGCGTAGTCGGTAAGATTGGTGCCGATGCCCACCGTAATCATCAGGGGGAAGGACATATACTTAACAAAGAAGAGCTGCATCCCCCTGGCGCCGGCCCGGATCTCCGGGGGCAGGATGTTGGAGATGTTAAGGATGGCCACCAGAATGACCATGAAGGCGAACTCATGGATGGTGAAGCCAAGATCCAGGACGTTGTTAATAATCGAGATCTTTTTGCCGTAAAGGGTGGCCACATTGAAGCAGAAAAGACCCAGGGCAAGGCCGGTGGCGTAGTCCGCAGCAGTGGGCTTGATGTCGGCGGCGGGATCGTGGACGGCGACGTTGTCCATCCCCTTCATCAGCTGGCCATTGCCGGTGAACTCCGGTTTGGCCTGGCCCAGCTTGTTCAGCAGGGCGCTCATAAAGACGGCCACCAGGTTGCCCAGGCTGATGACGGCAAAGGCGGATGCAAACCAGCTGGAAGCGTCACCGCCGGTGGCGGCCGCCCACATCTTGCTCATAGGCTGGATACCGGCGCCGTTGCCGCCCCCCATGATGGGGATGGCAAAGGAGGTGATGGCGTTCATCCCGCCCACGCCGGTGACCATGCCCACCAGGCCTGCCAGGCCCAGGGCGCAGGCCACGCCGGCGATGATGGTGGGGATGTAGCCCGCAAAGGACTTCATAAGCATCTTTCGGTCCACCGAAAGGACCGAGCCGGTGATAAGCACCAGGATGTAAAGGTTCAAAAAGCCGGTGCCGCCGTTAAAGGTGTTCAGGGCCTCGTTTGCTTTTTCCCCGATAAGGCCAAAGGTATTGATAGCGCCGGCCATCAGGCTGGTAAACAGCATACCGCCGCCGCACCAGGTCTTCCAGACCGGGATCTGATCCCCCACCCAGCCTAGCAGTGTTCCGATAATCATGGCGAAGCAGAGGGCGCCCACCATGTTGTTAATCATCCAGTCCTTGGCTGCGACGAACATCATCACCACCGAAAGGATCAGGAACATCCACAGCGGGAAACCCAGGATCTTGGTCTCTTTCATTTTGCTCATGTCGTATCCTCCTCTTTGCTTTTCCGCCCCGGGCCCAGGACATCTTTGCTGGCAAAACTGTTGATAAAACGTTTTACCAATTATCCCTATCATATTACAAAACTGTGAATGTGTCAATCCTTTTTCAAGAAATTCATTTAATTTTGACGAATTATATCAAAAAAATTTGGGCAAAAAGCAAATAGAAATCTGATGTTTTTTGCTTTTTCAGACTTTCTCCACCATCTTCGTCATAATGGTAAACTAGTTTTCCTATTCTTTGACAGATTGATTGTCCCCGCAAAACGTGATAAAATAAGGACAGTCTATCATCTGGGGCAAAAACCTGGCATCCAGGGCCCTGCAAAGAGGGAGGGGATCTTTTTGGGTGTAACCATCAAGGATGTAGCCCGGCGCACCGGACTTTCGGTGACGACGGTCTCTCTGGTCCTGAATAAAAAGGAGAGCCGTATCTCGGAGCGCACCCGGCAGCTGGTGGAAACGGCCGCCCAGGAGCTGAATTACACCCCCAACCAGACCGCTGTCAGCCTTGCCACCAAGCGGACCCGGGTCATCGGCCTGCTGCTGCCGGAAACCGGGTACTACTACTACGCCGACCTGATCCATTCGGTGGAAAGCGCCTGCCGCAACGCAGGCTATTTTCTGACCCTGTCCATTGCAGGGCTGGATGAGGAGCAGATGGTGGAACAGATGGTAAACCTGGTCCGCCACCAAATCGACGGTCTCATTCTGGATCCCTCCTCCCTGGGAGAGGACGCCGACAGCTGTTTGGAGGTGCTGGAACAGCTAAAGCTGCCGGTGGTGCTGCTGGGCTGTGTCAACGCCCGGCTGCTGCCCAACTCCATCGTCCCGGCCCACCGCCAGGGGGGATACCTGGCGGCCCGGCATCTGCTGGAACTGGGGCACCGCCAGGTGGGGTGCGCCTGCGGCCCCCTGAGCTGCACCGCAGCCGCCGACTTTCTGCGGGGCTACCGGGAGGCGCTGGAGGAGTACGGTCTGGCATTCCGGGAGGAACTGGTTCAGGAGGGGGCGTACTCCCTGGAGCTGGGGGCTGCCGCCCTGGGGGAACTGCATCGGCAGGGGGTCACCGCCATTGCCGCCGGCTCCGACCTTATCGCCTGGGGGATCTGCCGGGCGGCGCGGCGGATGGGGCTTTCCATCCCCGAGGAGCTTTCGGTCACCGGATACGGGGACACCGCCGTCTCGGCGGGAATGGAGGTGCCGCTGACCAGTGTCTCTGTTCATTTTGACCGCATCGCCCGCAAGGCGGTGAACCTCATCCGGCACCGGGAGGGCCTCTCCCCGGAGACAATCACCCCAACGCTGATCTGCCGGGAGAGTACCCAAAAGCCAAAGGAGATGGTTTTATGAAAAAAAAGGCGGCTTTCTGCCTAACTCTGGCTCTAGTTTTTTCTTTTGCAGGGTGCGGCGGCCCCACCCCAGGCCCCGGTCTTCCGGCTTCGGCGGAGCCCCCCTCTGTTTTGGCGGAGGCGGAACCCCCGGAAGCGCCGCTCTCGGCCAGTACCGGCGGCAGTTCAGATGAGATCTCCTCCGCAGAGGAGGCCCCTCCTCCGGTCCAGCCCCCGGAGGAGGACGCCGCTGTTGTTCCCGATCCCCTGGACCAGGTGGAGGAAGCCCCCGAAACGGTGCCGACGGAGGCCTCCCCTGCCCCGGAAAGCGCCGCCGGAAGTGGGGAGAGCCGTTCCGCCTGGACCCAGGGGGACCAGCGGACCTTTCTGGAGATCCGGGAGGATATGGTAAAGAGCGCGGCGGCCTTCCGGGAGGTGAATCCCGACACAGTGGGGTGGCTCTACCTGGGGGGTACCACCATTGACAGCCCTGTCTTTCAGGTGGAGGACAACACCTACTACTTAAAGCACAACGACTACAAGGCGGAGGATGTAAACGGGGCCATCGTTTCCGACTTTCGCAACCGCCTCACCGGCCGGGACAGCCAGTCCCAAAACCTGGTCCTTTATGCCCACAGCAAGGACGAAAACCCCGATGGCGGAGTGGAAGCCTCCCGGGAGTTTGAGCATTTCACCGAACTGAAGCGGTACCAGAAGAAGGACTACTGCCTTGCCCACCCCTATTTTCTTTTTGCCGCCGGGGAGGAAAGCATGGTCTTTGAGGTGTTCGCCGCCTTCCACACCAAGACCAGCTTTGTCTACAACATCCCCGACCCCAGCCGCAGCCAGATGGAGGCCATTCTGGCCGAGGCAAAAAAGAAAAGCCTTTTCGACTTCGGGGTGGAGGTCACCGCCGATGACCGGATCATGACCCTGTCCACCTGCTGCCGGCGCATCGTCCCCACCTACCCCAACGGCTACCGCTTTGTGGTTATGGGCCGCCTGGTGGAAAAGGGCCGCCCCCTGGAGTACGAAAACCGCACCGTCACCGAAAACCCCACGGCCCTATCCCCGTGGAACATCTACGAATAACAAAACACCGGCGGCGGGAGAAGTCCTTCTCCCGCCGCCGGTGCTGCCTTTCCTTTGCCATCCAGCCCCGGATCTCCCGGGGAACCTCCCCGGTGAGGGAGAGGGCCCGGGCAACAAGGGAGACGCTATCCCATTGCGATGAGGGTCCGGCCCAGGATGCCCAGGGCCTTGCCAAAGCTCATCCGTTCCACCCCGGAGGCCGCCAGGATGGGGTACTCCGCCACCCGTTCCCCATCCACGCAGACGGCGATGGTCCCCAGCTCCTGCCCCTCCTCCACCGGAGCGGCTACCGATTCGGGTAGGATCACGTCCTGGGTGATGGCCTCCTTCTTCCCCTTCTCAATGAGGATGCCCTCCGGGGGCAGGCAGGTGACCTCCACCTGGGTCTCCACCCCGCCGGTCACCGGCACCGGCAGGATATTTTCCGGCGGGACGAGGGCCGCCTTCATAAAGTTGGCAAAGCCCCAGTCCAGCAGGCTCCGGGCGGCGGCGAACCGGTGGTCGGAGGTGTCCGCCCCCATGACCACGGCGATGAGACCCAGGCCGTCCCGGGTGGCGGTGGCGGAAAGGCAGCTCCCCGCCCCGCTGGTGGTGCCGGTTTTAAGCCCTGTGGCCCCCTGGTAGAAGCGGACCAGGCGGTTGGTGTTCACCAGCTGGGTCTCCCCACCCCGAAGGGTTTCCATCCAAACGGTGGAGTAGTTCAGGATCAGGGGATGCTCCAAAAGGGCCCGGGACATGATGGCGATGTCCTTGGCGGTGGTGAGGTGGCCGTCGGAATCCAGGCCGGTGGCCCCCTGGAAGGTGGTATTGGTCATCCCCAGCTCCCGGGCTTTGTCGTTCATCAGCTGGACAAAGGCGGCCTCGCTGCCGGCGACATACTCGGCCAGGCAGACGGTGGCGTCGTTGGCGGAGGAGATGGCCGCCGCTTTCAGCAGGTCGTCCACCGTCATCTCCTCCCCGGGTTTCAGCCAGATCTGGCTCCCCCCGTAGCCGGAGGCGGTGTCGGAGCAGGTGACCTTATCGGTAAGGGCGATCTTGCCGCTGTCAATGGCCTCCATAATAAGGAGCAGGGACATGATTTTGGTGATGGAGGCAGGGGGCAGTTTTACATCCTCGTTTTCGGCGTAAAGGACCGCCCCTGTTCCCTGATCCATCAGGACGGCGGATTTCACCGGCAGGTCCACCCCGGGGGTGATGGCGGCGGCCATAGACACCTCCTCCTCAATGATCTCGTTGGTGATGGCGGCCATGGCAGCTTCGGCTTCCTCCATGGGCAGGTACCCGGCGGCCAGGGCCTGGCCGGGAAAGAGCAGGGCCCCTGCCAGGACAGCGCAGAAAAGCCTTTTTAAGAAATGGTGTCCGTTCATGTTTTGATTCCTCCTCGTTCCGTAACTATTGGACACCCCATATATATGCCGCCCCCAGCCCGTCCCTTGCCTGGGGTGTGTCCCTAAAGCCGGGGAACCTGGATTTTTCGCAAGGGGGGGAGTGATTGCTGGGAGAAAAGCACAGGGAACTCTGACAGCCTGGCTTCGCCAGCCTTTCGAGCCCGTCGGCTACGCCGAATACCGTATGTATTCCGAGCATTTTCGATGCGGCAAGCCCTTCCGCTTAGGCCGGGACCTTAGGGCCGCGTTCTGGTTTTGCCAGCTTGGCATGACAGGGCTTTTTGTGGTATACTTGTATTGTTGGCATTCCCTGAAAGGAGGCTTTTCTTATGAACGATTTCCGCACTCCCTCCCGCTGGCAGAAAAGGGTCTTCCTTTTTGTAGCCATTACGCTGGTGGCTTCCATCGTCTTTATTTCCATCTCTATGGCCCTGGCCCCCACCGAACCGGACCCGGACCGGCCCAACCACCGGGTCAAGGGGGATTATGTCCTTATGCTGGCGCAATGTATCCTTGGGGTGTTCGCCCTGTCTCTCCCCAGTATGCTGCGGAGGCGGGTCCAGCTGGAAATCCCCTCCAATATGCTGATCCTGTACGCCGCCTTCCTATACTGCGCCATCTACCTGGGGGAGGTGCGGTCCTTCTATTACAACGTGGCCCATTGGGACACCATCCTTCATACCTTCAGCGGGGCGATGCTGGGGGCTCTGGGCTTCTCCTTCATTACATTCCTGAACCGAACCGACCGGGTGCCTATGAACCTCTCCCCTGTCTTTGTGGCTACCTTTGCCTTCTGCTTCGCCGTCACCCTGGGGGTCGTCTGGGAAATCTACGAGTTCACCGCCGACGGCATCCTCCACACCAATATGCAGAAGTTCGGCCTGGAGGACGGCACCCCCTTTCTGGGGCGGCTGGCCCTGGCGGACACCATGAAGGACCTTATCGTGGATACCATCGGCGCGGCAGTGATGTCGGTAATCGGATACGTTTCCCTGAAATACCAGAAGGGCTGGGTGGAAAAGCTTCTTCTCAAACGCCGCCATCATCACGGTTAATTCATCTTTTCTTCACCTGGCCGTCAAGCTGCTAAGGTAAAATAGGTGCTGTAAGGAGGGTTGCTTATGTACCATATTCTTGTGGTGGACGACGAGGACAATATCCGTCAGCTAATCAAAAAATATGCCAACTTTGAAGGCTACAAGGTCACAGAGGCCGCCGACGGCATGGAGGCCCTGGACATCTGCGCCCAATGCAGCTTTGACCTCATTATCATGGATGTGATGATGCCGGAGCTGGACGGTTTTTCCACCCTGCGCCAGCTGCGGCGGAAGGACCGGCGCACCCCTGTCCTTATGCTCTCCGCCCGGGGGGAGGAATACGACCGCATCCACGGGTTTGAGCTGGGGGTGGACGATTACGTGGTAAAGCCCTTTTCCCCCAAGGAACTGATGCTCCGGGCGGCGGCCATCCTCCGCCGGGCAGGAGACCACGAGGATCTTCGCGAGACCTACACCATCGACGGCATCACCGCCGACTTTACCAGCCGCCAGGTCTTTGTGGACGGTGTGCCGGTGGATATGCCCCCCAAGGAATACGACCTCTTTTTCTACCTGGTAAAGAACCGGAACATCGCCCTTTCCCGGGAAAAGCTGCTAAGCGACGTCTGGGGCTACGACTTCTACGGGGATGAGCGAACCTTGGATACCCATATCAAGCTGCTGCGAAAGTCCCTGGGGCCTTACAGCGGCCGCATCGTCACCCTGCGCGGGGTGGGGTACCGCTTTGAGGGGTAAGGGGAACTTCTGCCGGAGGCTGGGACAGCTGAGTCTCCGTTGGCAGGTTATGGCCTGCCTCACCGCCTTTGTGGCTGTGCTGATGCTTCTCCTCTGGCTTTTCCAGGTGGTGCTTCTGGACAACTTCTACGAGGCTATCAAAACCCAGACCATCAAGAAAACGGCCCAGGCCATCGCCAGGAACATCGATCAGCAGGACATCTCCGACAAGCTGGACAGGCTGACCCGCCAGCCGGATATTTACGTCCGGATCTTTGACCGCCAGGGCGAAACGGTGTACAAGTCCCTTTCCGGCCCAATGAGCATGGTCCACGACATGGGCAGGGAGGAGGCCCTGGGCTTCTTCCAGACAGCGGAGGAAAACGGCGGTGCGGTGCTGGAGTTATTCCGCCAGGACTTCCCCAACCCCTTTGCCGACTCCGCCCCCAAGGAGGACTTCCGGGGGGACCGCGGCCGGTGGAAGAAGGAGGGGAAGCACACCACCTTGGTGGTCTGCGCCCAGCTGGTGGAAAGCAAGGAACAGGGCACCCTGATGATCCTCCTAAGCAGCGCCCTGACCCCCCTGAACACCACGTCGGAGACGCTGAAAGTCCAGTTTTTGTGCATCGCGGCCATCCTGCTCCTGCTGTCGGCAGTAATCGCCTTCTTCCTTTCCAGGCGCATCGCCTCTCCCCTGGTGAGCTTGAGCCGCAGCGCCCGGGTTCTGGCCACAGGGCAGTACGATGTCACCTTTGAGGGCGGGGGCTACCGGGAGGTTCAGGAACTTTCCGAAGCCCTGACCTACGCCGCCGGGGAACTCTCCAAGGTGGAGGGACTGCGCCAGGAACTTATCGCCAACGTCTCCCACGATCTTCGCACCCCTTTGACTATGATCGCGGGATACGGGGAGATGATGCGGGACATCCCGGGGGAAAACACCCCGGAAAACGTCCAAATCATCATCGACGAGACCCGAAGACTCACCGGTCTGGTCAACGATATGCTGGATCTGGGAAAGCTTCAGGCAGGGGCTCACACCCTAAACGCCGCCGCCCTTTCCCTCACCGATCTTGTGCGGGAAACGCTGCTGCGGTACCAGCAGCTGGTGGAGCGGGAGGGGTACCTCCTTCGCTTCTCCCCGGGGGAGGACGCCTTGGTGGAGGGGGACCGCTCCAAGCTTTCCCAGGTCATCTATAACCTTATTAACAACGCCATCAACTACACCGGGGAGGACAAGACGGTGACGGTGGAGCAGACCGTCCTGGATGGCTGGGTAACTTTGGCTGTACGGGACAGCGGCCCGGGCATCCCTCCGGAGCAGCTGCCTTATGTCTGGGACCGATACTACAAGGCCCAAAAGGCCCACAAGCGGGCCGCGGTGGGCAGCGGCTTAGGGCTCTCCATTGTCCGGGGGGTGGTGGAGCTGCACCACGGGCGGTACGGTGTGGAAAGCGCCCCGGGGCAGGGCAGCCGCTTTTGGTTCAGCCTGCCGCTGCTGCCGGAGGAGGAAGAGGACTAGCCGTCCGGGGGCCTTCTTTCTTTGGCCCAGAAGGAAAAAAGTTTTTCCTCCGGTGGGAATATTTTCCTTTTCTTTGGACAAGACTTCCGGTATCAACCAAAGGAGGGACAACCCGATGAAAGATACCGGTAAAAAAAACATCCGCCGCCGTTTGGACGCCGCCCTGGGAGGCGGGCTGCTGCTGGCGATGCTCCTCTGCCCCTTGGCGGGATTTGGCCAGCGATGCGCCCAGGTACGGGAGGATGTACTGCGGCTCCACATCCTGGCAAACTCCGACAGCCCCGAAGATCAGGCGCTGAAGCTGCTGGTTCGGGACGCGGTGCTGGAGGAGACGGGGGAGCTGTTCTCCACTGCGGGGGATCTTGAGACGGCCCGGAAGCGGGCGGAGGAGAGCCTTCCCGCCATTGAGGAGATCGCCCGGCGGACCCTTCGGGAGGCGGGGCAGGAGACCTCGGTAAAGGGGGAAGTGACCCGGATGTACTTCAACACCCGGCAGTACGGGGACGAAACCCTGCCGGCGGGGGAATATGAGGCTTTGCGGCTGACCATCGGGGAGGCCAAGGGGCAAAACTGGTGGTGTGTGATGTTCCCTCCCTTGTGTGTACCGGCGGCGGCGCCGGAGGGGGAGGAAAGCAGCCAGGCCAAGGAAGAAATCGAAGCGCTGAATGAGCAGCCTCACTATCGACTGGCCTTTGCAACGGTAGAATGGGTGGAAGAACTGCTGGCGGCGGGTTAGCACCCGCAGGCAGACCCTCCCCGGCGGCGGCCCTGCGGCCGCAGGCACACCCTCCCCGCCGCTTCGCGGCTAAGGGTTGTGCAGGGGCATAGGTTGTGCCTGGAGTCGCAAGCAGTAGAAGGCGGGAAGTAGAAATCGCCCCTTGCCAGGTTGCGGGGGGCGATTTTGCGCTTCGGATGACACGCTGTTTAGACTCCAGGCAGGACCCACGATAACCACTGCGTAACGGAGGGTCGGCCGCCCGTCGCAACGGGCGAAATTCCTTTTCTTATTTTCGCCTGCGGCATGAGATTTGATATTTTCAAATGCCTCATCACTTAGATTATGTTCTACCTTACAGGCATCTGTCATCGATGTTTCTTGCGAAACGCCCCGCCGAATAAAAACCTGTGTCAATAGCTTATCTCTGCTGTAGATGCGCCGGACAATTTCTTCGCCGGGGGCAGAAGGATGATATACCCGCAGCGGATTCGTGAATATTCACAAGAAAAATTCCCCTTTCAACAGCTCCTGCATACAGGTTAGCCTATTCTAACTTAAAAGGCAAGTTTTTCTTCAAAAGGACTTGACAACATCAGTTAGTGGTGGTAAACTAATGGCGGTTTTGAAGTTAGAGAATACTAACCAAGTGTGGGAAGGAGGCGAAAGGATGATGCCGCTGACAATGGCCAAGGCGGGGGAAACCGTCATGATCCGCAAAATCACCGGCAAGGATGAGGTGCGCCAGCATCTGGCCGAACTTGGCTTTGTAGTAGACAGCGATGTAACCGTGGTAAGTGAGATTGCAGGGAACCTAATCGTACAGGTAAAGGACAGCCGAATTGCGCTGGACAAAACTATGGCAAACCGGATTATGGTTTAAGAAGCGGGATGCCAGATGGGGGAGGGATTTTCCGTCCTGCAAGGCACAAAAGCGCAGTTCAGCCTTTAGCAGCAGGGCGGAAAACGACCCGGCCAGATGGCGTCATACGGTTGGGAATCCAGCTTCTAAGAAAACATAGAGGAGGAGAATGGTATGAAAACACTGAAGGATGTCAAGGTGGGCGAAACCGCTACCGTGGCCCGGCTCCACGGGGAGGGCCCGGTAAAACGCCGGATCATGGATATGGGCATTACCAAGGGTGTGGAGGTCTTTGTGCGTAAGGTGGCCCCACTGGGCGACCCTATGGAGCTGAATGTCAGGGGCTACGAGCTGTCCGTCCGCAAAAGCGACGCGGCGATGATCGAAGTTCAATAAATCCAGGCGGCGTGTGGGCCGCTCTTCTTTGCACCATAGGTTAGCCGTAACTAATATTTGAAGGGAGCGAATCTTGTGGATATGAAAATTGCTTTGGCAGGCAATCCCAACTGCGGTAAAACGACTCTGTTTAATGTCCTCACCGGCTCAAGTCAGTATGTGGGCAACTGGCCCGGCGTCACGGTGGAAAAGAAGGAGGGTAAGCTCCGGGGCCATAAAGATGTGGTCATTCAGGACCTTCCCGGCATCTATTCCCTGTCCCCCTACACCCTGGAGGAGGTGGTGGCCCGGAGCTATCTGGTAAAGGAGCAGCCGGACGCCATTCTTAACATTGTGGACGGCACCAATATCGAGCGCAACCTCTACCTCACCACCCAGCTTATTGAACTGGGCCTGCCTGTGGTGGTGGCGGTGAACATGATCGACCTTGTTCGGAAAAACGGCGATACCATCGGCCTTGCCAAGCTGGGGGCGGCCCTTGGCTGCGAGGTGGTGGAGATGAGCGCCCTCAAGGGCGAAGGCGGCATGGCCGCCGCCGAAAAAGCCGTAGACATGGCCCGGCGTCATCAGACAGGGGAACTGCCCCATGTGTTCACCGGCAGTGTCGAACACGCTCTGGCCCATATCGAGGAGTCGATTCAGGGCCGGGTTGCAGACAGCTACCTGCGCTGGTATGCCATTAAAATCTTTGAACGGGA
>CAJUFK010000082.1 GCA_910585535.1 uncultured Angelakisella sp.
CATCCCCTCCCTCTTGTCAACACCTTTTTTCGGTTTTTTTTGAAAAGTTTTTGGAAACCCGTTTTTTCCCTCCCCTCCGCCGCCCCCGCTGTATCTTCTTGTGCTGCACCCCGTTCCCTCCTCCTCTATACTAGGGGGAGGATCCGAAAACTGTAGATTTCTGTCCAGCGGAGGAGATCGTGAGGCAAACTTTCTTTTCAATGCCAGGCTGGCTGCCGGCAAAAGCTCATCTTTCCTTATTATAAAGAGACCGGAAAATTTTCCGTGTAAAAAAACGGAATCCCCCTTGACAAATAGGATTGCACAGGATATAATAAATAAGCTGTTTTAAGAAATGGTGCCCGATTGTGTAAAGGTAGCACGACAGACTCTGACTCTGTTTGTCTGGGTTCGAATCCTAGTCGGGCAACCAGCGGGGTAGGCCCCGCGGCCAACCCCTACCCGCCCCCCTCAAAAGAGGGGGGCTTTCCCTTTGTATAAAATCCTGGTGACTGCCTGGAGTCACAGGGATTCAAAAATCATAAAAAGACCTGAAGCCACAAAAATGCCTCCAGGTCTTTTGCCTTTCTCAAAACGGATGAGGAACCGCCTCCCCTTTGGGCTGGGCGGAAATCCCATTCCTTAAGCCCAAAGATACCAAAGCGGCTCTGGGCCTCCAATTCAGGCGGACTTTACCCCCGAAGGGATTTTTCCAGCAATTCCGGCAGCTTTTCCGGAGCGCAGGCGAAGCAGGGGATCCCCATGGAAGCCACCTTCTGGGCCATCTGCTCGTCGCAGTAGGGTTTGCCGCTTCCGGAAATAGCCAGAAGCACCGTCACCCGCACTCCGGATTGATGGAGTTCCCCCAGACGGCGCAGCAAGGCCGCCCGGTTGCCCCCTTCCTCCAGGTCGGTGATGAGGAAAAACAGCGTTTTACGGGGATTTTCAATAAACTGTTCGCAGTAGGCCACCGACCGGTTGATGTCGGTACCGCCCCCCAGCTGGAAGCCATAGAGGAGATCCACCGGGTCGTCGCATTTGTCGGTGAGATCTATGATGTTGGTGTCAAAGGCCACCACCCGGGTCCGCAGGCTGGCCATACTGGCCAGGATGCAGCTGATAACCGAGGCGTAGATCACCGATTCCCCCATGGATCCACTCTGGTCGACGTCCAGAATCACCGTCCACTTGTTGGCGGCGGTGGTGCTGGTGCGGTCGAAGAAGTAAAACTTCTCCGGTACGATGGTCCCCAGGGCCGGGTCATAGTTTTTCAGATTTCGGGAGATGGTCAGCTTGTAATCCAGGGCCGATGCCGAGGGGATGGGGGAGTGCTGCCGCCGGTTCACCGCCGCCGTAATCGCCCGGCGGATGTCCTGCTCCAGCATCCGGTTCAGCTCCTCCACAATCTTGCGGATAAAGGTTCGGACGCTTTCCTTGCTGCGCTTGGGGATCTGCTCCTTAAGGAGCATGATGGTGGAGGCCAGGCTGATGTCCGGCTCCAGGTTCTCCAGCAGTTCCGGCTCAAAGAGCAGCTGCTTGAGGCCGCACCGCTCCATGGCATCCCCCTGGATAACCTTTACCAGGTCCTTGTCAAAAAGGCTTCGGACATCCCCAAGCCACCGGCTGATCTGGGGGTTGGACGGGCCTTTTCCGGCCCCTCCTGAGCCAAAGCCCCCGGTTTCGGCCCGGTTGTAGATGGCCGCCAGGGCTTGGTCCATCATGGCGTCCTCTTCCGAAAGGCCGCAGCCGCCCATTCCGGAGAGCCGGTCCCCGGCCTCTTCCCCCAGAATGAGACGCCACCGGCGGAGTCTTGCTTCGGTTTCCATGCTGCCGCCTCCTTTACAGATCGTCAAAATCGAAGTCGTCCAGGCCCTCCAGCAGCTCTTGGGCCTCCTCGGAGAGGGTGGCGTTCACCGCTTCGCTGACCAGCTGGCGGTTCAGACCCCAGACCTCCCCCAGGTTCTCTCCAATGCTGTCCTTTTCCCGGGCGGTAAAGTCGGCGAAGGCCCGGCGGAGAAAGACCAGGGCCCGCTTGAACTCCTCCTCGTCCAGGGTGTCCAGGTAGTCGGAAAGGCTCTGCCACAGGGAGAGCCGGGCGATAAGGGCATACCGGTTCCGGGCGGCCAGGCCCTGGAACCACCCCGCCCCCAATTCCGCAGGGGTGCCCTTGGAAAGGCGGCGGCTCACCTCCCGGGACAGGTCCTCCGCCGTCATGGCGCTCCGTTCCAGGAGGATGGCAGCGGCAAAGCCGGAAAGCCGGGGGTTCAGGTGATCCCACCGGGCAATCTCCCCCAGGGCTGTAATCCAGCTTTGGGGATCCAAAAAGTCGTGGGCCAGCTGAACGCTGTTCAGCCGCTCCATGGACTGGACCACCTGCCCGGCGGCGTTGTTGTCGCAGGTGCAGCACCCGGAAAGGATGAGGCAGCAACGCAGGTAGATCTGCTGCAAAATGGGGATCAGGGGGGCGGGGTCCAGCAGCCGGAGGCCGCCGTACCGCACCACCTGGGAAAGGCGCTGGGCGGTGATTGCCAGATCCTCCAGCGAGGCGGCGTCCACCGCCATCCCCTGGAGGGCCCGGGTGGCGTAATCCACCGCCCCCGGCATCCCGCAGGCAAAGGCATCTTCCAGGACGCCGGCCAGGTCGGCAACCCCGGCGGCCTCCTCCACCCGCTCTTTCAGACGGAAGGAGACGGCCTGGGGGATGGTATCCCCCTTTAGAGCCGATTCCACCAGCTGGATCTCCGCCTCGGGGCTCCACCGGAGGAGCCACCGTTCCGCCCAGGTGGCGGTGTCCTGCTGGACCTGCTCCTGGACCCCAAAGGAGACCCCCAGCACCTCCAGACGGTGGAGGAAAAAGGACCGGTGGAGATCCAGGAAGGCAGCCTCCCGGCTTTTCACTGCCCGGTTCTCCCGGAGGTCCAGATCCAGCTCCTGCAGGGCCACGTCCCGGTACTTCTCCAGCTTCAGGGCTCGAAGCTGGCGGTAGAAGTCCTCCTGGATGCTGGTGCGGCTCACCCCCTCGGGGAGAGCGCCGATCCGGGTCCCGATTTCGGCAGAGGCCATCCCCTGGCTGACGGCGGCAAAGCTGCCCTCCCCCAGGCAGGTAACGGCGGCGTCCCGAAGGTCACGAAGGGCGGGGATGGCGGTGCCAGCCGGTCCCCGGAGGGCGGCCAGTTCCCCGGCCAGCCGGGTCCCTTCGATGACGCTGGCGGAGGAGGCGGGGTTCCCCGCCTTCCGTAGGTGCCGGGCCACCTGGGACAGGTAGCTCCGGGCGGCGTAGTCCGGCTCCCCCCGGAGGAATCCCTTCCAGAGCAGCTCGTAATAGGCGGGGGCCCGGTTGCCGGCCCCGTAGCCGGAACGGCTGGAAAGGCGGTAGTAGGAATACGGCATCAGGGTAAAGCTCACCGCCGTTTGGGGCAGGGCGGCAAGTTCCTTTTTGGTCATAGGCGCAGCGGCTTTCAACCCCTCCACATGGTAGGCTCCGGTGACCACAACGACCTCCCCGGGACCGTACCCCTGGGCCAGGGCCTCCTGGATCTTGGCCCGCATATGGGCTTCCCGCCAACGGTTCCAGGAGGCCCCGTCAGGGGCGGCGTCCTCTCCGGCGGTCTCCCGGAGGCTGGCCCCGAACCGGGACGCCCCCTGGTAGTAGGCGTCGGGGGCGGCGGTATGCTCCAGGATCCGCTCCCAAAAGGTTTCGTGGCCGTCCTCCCCGGCGGCCTTGTCCAGGGCCCGGTAGGGGTCGAAGGGGGCGGCTTCCGGGGTGTTTTCGGCCTCTGCTTCCTCCCGGCCGTCCTCCCCCCGGGCCAGGAAAGCCCCGGAGGGCAGGTCGATGAAGCGGCAGTCCGCGCCGTTTTGTTTTGCCCAGCGGATGGCCTGGTATTCGGGGGAGTATTCAGCCAGGGGATAGAGGATGGAGCGCACCGGGGCCTCCTGGGTGTAGGCCAGGACCGCCACCGGGGGCACCGTCTCGGGGCGGACCAGATCGTCTGTCACCGGGGAAAGGTCACAGGGACCCTCGATAAGGACCAGGCGGGGGCGGACTTCCTCCAGCTTTTGCAGAAGGTGCCAGGCCCCGGCGGGGGAAAGGTGGCGGATTCCAAAAATCAGGGGCAGTTCCATGGGGCGGGGCCTCCTTTCCACCCATCAAAGCAGTTCCTGGCACTCTTTGTAGAGTCCCAGCCAGCGGCTCCCCCGCTTCTTCATCACGTTTTGGAGATATTCCTTCCAGGCCAGCTTATCCTTTTCCTCGTCCTTGATCACCGCCCCGGCAAGGCCGGCGGCAAGGTCCCGGTCGGTGACCGCCCCGCTGCCGAAGCTCCCCGCCAGGGCCATGGAGTTGGCCAAAAGGGAGATGGCCTCGGCGGTGGAGAGGACCCCGGAGGTGCCCTTCAGCTTTTGGGCGCCGTCCAGGGTCTGGCCCTGGCGCAGCTCCCGGAAGATGGTGCAGACCTTTTCCACCACCTCTTCGGCGGGAAGCTGGGCCGCCAGATCCAGTCCGGCGGAAAGCTGTTCCACCCGGGAACGGACAATCTCCATCTCCTCCTCCAGGGTCTCCGGGGAGGGGAGGACCACGATGTTAAAGCGCCGCTTCAGGGCGGCGGACATCTCGTTGACCCCCTTGTCCCGGGTGTTGGCGGTGGCGATGATGGAGAAGCCCTTCTGGGCCGGGACCTCCAGCCCCAGCTCCGGGACCGAGATCCGCTTTTCCGACAGAATGGAGATCAGGGCGTCCTGGACCTCGCTGGCGCACCGGGAGATCTCCTCCACCCGGGCGACAGCCCCCTCTTCCATCGCCCGGTAGACGGGGCTTTTCAGCATGGCGGCGGGAGAGGGTCCCTGGGCGATGAGCATGGCGTAGTTCCAGGAGTAGCGGATCTGCTCCTCGGTGGTCCCCGCCGTCCCCTGGATAACCCGGGTGGAATCCCCGTTGATGGCGGCGGTGAGATGCTCGGACAGCCAGCTTTTGGCCGTTCCCGGCTCCCCGATGAGGAGGAGGGCCCGGTCTGTCACCAGGGTGGAAATGGCGATCTCCACCAGCCGCTGGTGGCCGATGTACTTGGGGGTGATAACGGTATCCCCCGCTTTGCCCCCGCAGATGTAGGTAAGGACCGACCGGGGGGACATCCGCCACCCGGCGGGGACGGGGTACTGTTCGGCGGCGATCAGGGCGTCCAGTTCCTTTTGGAACAGCTCCTCGGCAGGGAGGCGCTGGACTTTGGTTTTTTCAGACATGGCGGTAATGCTCCTTTTCGGTTGGTGTGTTCGGTGGGCGGGGCTTATTTCCCCCACCATTCCTCCAGCTGCCGCTCAATGGTCTTGTCCGGCCAGCCGCTGTACTTGCCCATGGTCCAGATGGCGTGGAGTTCATCCGCTTTTTCCGAGTCGGGGATGGGGAACCTCTTCAGAATGTTGCAGACCTCCCAATAGCTTACCGCCCGGACGGCGTGCTTGATGTAGCTTTGGATGAGCCCCTTCCACTGGGTCCAGCCGCAGGCCTGCAAAGCCTCAAAGGCGGAGACGAAGGGCATATCCAGGGAGCCCATCTTGACCTGGCGGCTGTAATACTCCCCGATCTTCCGGCAGAGGTCCGGGGCGCCGGGGTCGATGAAGTATTGCAGCTTCTGGTCCATCTGCTCCCGGATCATCAGGTCGATCCACCACCCGTCCAGGGGAGCGGCCACAGGGGTGTAGTAGAGGTCCACCCAAAAAGCCTTTACCAGCCCGGCGGGATCGTTGTTCAGCCGGCGGTAGGCGGGGCGTACAATGTCCATCCCCCGGCGCATATACTCGGGGAGGGCGCCCCCCGGCCCGGCCAGCTGGTCCAGAACCAGGTTCATTAGCAGCTTCTGCTCCTCTTTGCCGGTAAGCCGCTGCAGCAGCCCCGGGGAAAGGAGCTTCTTCCCCACCGCCGCCGCTTCCTCGGTGCCCTTGGTCAGCAGGGCGGCGGAGACCACCGGGGCGGCCCACAGTCCGCCGTACTGCTCGTACAGCTCCTCCGCCAGGGCGCAGAGCCCCGGGTCCGGCTCCCATTGCATGGTCTGGTTCAGCACCTCCACCAGGGCGACGGAAAAGGGGTGCTTCTTGCCGCCGGGCCGCTGGAAGAACATCTGCTCGTTTACCGATTTCCCCTCGTCGTTTGTCCAGACCCGCATCCCGTCCAGGGCGGTCCCCAGGGCCGCCCCCTTGCGGTAGGCGTCACAGATCGCAGGCCCGGTTTTGCCCACCAGGGCGTACAGCAGGTTGGCCAGCCGTGTCTCCTTTTCCTTGTACCAGGGCCGGTCCAAGGGGGCGGGGGCTTCTTCCAGCTCCTGCTCCAGCAGCTCCGCCGTCAAAGCGGTGGCGGCGGGGGAATTGGAGGCCATGAAGTATTTTGTGTTCTCGACAAAGTCCTTCTCCAGCTTCTCCCGCCAGAAGGGCAGGGCGGCGGGGTTTTGGATCCGGGCCAGGGTCCAGCGGACGGCCTCCTTGTTGTCCCCCTTTTCCTTCTTCTCCATCTCCAGCAGGAGGGGCAGGTTTTCCGGACAGTGGCGCAGGGCGTAGATCAGCAGCACCCGCACCTGCTTCTTGGCCCCCTCCAGCTGGGCGATGTACCAGTCGTTGACCGTTCCCCCGGCCACGGCGTCGATGACCTGGACCCTGCGGGCCATATCCTTTTTCCCCGCCGGGTCGAAGCCCTCCATAAGGCTGGGCAGGATGCTTTCGTCCTCCTGGCAGAGCCACCGGCCTGCGTTGTCGGCAAGTTCGGCGTAGCCGGCCCCCAGGGCCTTGACCATGGCGTCCCGGACCCGGTAGTCGGAGAACAACTCCGGGTGGTCGCCGTGGGTGCTGATGACCGTCTCGTAGTGGCCGCTGCCCTTGGTGGTCAGGGCCTCCACCAGGGGGGCCACCACCGAGTAGGGGGCGTTGGTCAGGGCCTTGCCCCCGGCCCGCCCCGGCAGGGGTTCCAGATCCCCGGGTACGGCCACCGCCCCCTGGGTGCAGAGCACCGCGTCGCAAAGGGTGATGGCCTCCAGCAGGGCCCCGGCCCTGTCCTGGCAGTCGGGGGCCAGAACGGAACGGGCAAGCTGCCCCAGCTTGGCAAAGACCGGGGCGGCCTTTTCCAGCGGCGCCAGCCCCTCCAGGGCCCGGCTGAGACGGAAGTCCTCCGTCGCCAGGGCGGCCCCGGCGATGGCTCCTGCCCGGAGCCGTTCCCGCAGTTCATACAAAGGCGTCAGATCCATTTTCACAACCCCCCTTTTTAGTACAGCAGCCGGATGATGCCTTCCGGCGTGACGATGGACAGCGGCTGGACGGTAAGGCGCCGTGCTCCGGCGTCATACCAGAAGCCCCCCAGCAGGGTCTGCCCGGCAAGGAGTGCCCCGTCCGGCAGCATAGGCAGGCGGTGGGTGGTGGGTTCCATCCAGGGGGCGTCCCCCAGGCGGATGGTGTTCCCCTCCCCGTCCCGGAGGGCCAGCTTCCCATCCTCTCCCCGGAGGATGGCGGAGAAGGCCACCAGCCGGAAGGTCATGGGATCCCCCAGGGTATTTTTCAGGAGATTCTTGGCTGCCTTGGCTTCGGCGGGGATGGCCGGGGCGGCAAAGCCCCGGAGGGCGGCAAGGTCGTCCGGGGTCAGTTCCCGGATCTCCCCGCCTTCCCAGCGCACCCGGCGGCAGCCCTCCCCGGGGTAGAAAACAGCCATGGGGGTCTCCACCACCCCGAAGCAGCTGTCATCCTGCTTGATGTATTTCAGGGCCTTAAGCGGACGGTAGTTTTTGGTGAGGGATAGCTCCCCGGTGGCAAGATCGGCCCAGCAGCCGGTGTCCACGAATCCTCCCCGGGCCTCGTCCATGCTGACCCAAAAGGCCAGCTGGCAGAGCCGGAGGTTTGCCTTCCCCAGGCCCACCTCCGCCAGTTCGGTGAACTTCCAGACCCCTCCAAGCTCCTCAAAAAGGAGGTTGTCGTCCTGGGAAACGTCGCCGCTTTCCACCTTGGCGGAAAGATACTGCCTGGACTTGCGGACCAAGGCCCAAAGCCGTTCCAGGGCGGCGATGGCGGCGTCGTAGTGGCGGTCCTCCCCATCCTTCTGGAAGGCCTCGATCTCCAGGATCAGCCCGTTCAGGAGCCGCTGGGGCCCCGGGAGGTAGTAGTCCCCCAGCTGCTTTGCCAGGGTCCGGTAAGCGGGAAGGGCGGTGCCTCCCATGGTGCCCAGGCCGGAGTTCATCAGTTCCTCCACCAGCTTTTGGGCCAGATCCAGCCCCTCCAGCTGCTTTTTCAGCTTTTTGGCCCTGGCCGCCTTGTTCACCTTCGGCGGGGCCTTGTCTGACTTTTCCGAGGAGGCGGCCTTGGCGGCTTTGGCCTCCTTCTTCTGCCGTTTGGTCAGAATATCCTCCGGGATCTCACAGGGGGCGAAGGTCTTCCCGGACATCATCTCATAAAGGAGAGCCAAGCTGTGCTTACAGGGGAACTGGCGGCTGGGGCAGGTGCAGCGGAACACCGGCTGTCCGGGGTCCAGAAAATCAGCGGTGGTGATGTAGTTCTTGGCGCCGCTGCCGGTGCATTCCCCCAAGAAGAAGGTATCATCGGCGGAAGCCTCCAGCCGGACGAAGCCCCCCTTCTGGGAGATCTTTCTGCCGTTGGCCGCAGCTGCCGGGTTGGGAGCCAGGGCCATGATCTGCTGTTCAATGATCTGTCGCATGGGCTCATACACATCCTTTCCGCCCCGAGACGGGGTGTTTCTTCTGCCTTCTATTGTAATAAAAATTGCCGGCCTTGGCAATTCCCAGGGAGAATTTTTTACTGTTTTGTCATACTCTCTTTTTCTCTCCGGGAATCTTTTTCCCCTTGTCCCCATACAGATAGACCGAAGGCAGGTGACAGGATGGACCGGGGGACTTTTCTCAAAAACACGGTGATCCTCACCGGGGCGTCGTTGGCGCTCCGGGGCATCGGCATGGTTTTTCGGGTCTACCTGGCTGCCAAGATCGGGGCCCAGGGGATGGGGCTCTACCAGCTGATCTCCACCGTTTACAACCTCTTCCTCACCCTGGCGACTGCCGGGGTGGGGGTGGCAGCCACCCGGATGATTACCGAGGAGCTGGCCCTGGGGGGCGGGTCCCGCCTCCGAAGCCTTTCGGGAAAGCTGCTGGCGGCGGCCCTTGGCCTGGGGATTTTGGCCGGGGGGCTCCAGTTCCTCACTGCCGGGCTCACCGCTCAAAGATGGGTGGGGGACAGCCGGGCGGTTCTCTCTTTGCAGATCCTGGCGGCAAGCCTCCCCGTTGTGGCGGTGACCAGCTGTCTCCAGGGCTACTTTATGGCCCGGCGTTCGGTGGGGCTGATGACCACAGCCCAGATGGCGGAACAGCTGCTTCGCATCGCCATCATTATGGCTATCCTCCCCGCCGCCCTGGCCCTGGGCCTGGGGGAAGCCTGCGGCGCGGTGGTGCTGGCGGGGACGGCGGCGGAACTGCTCTCCGGCCTGGTCATCTGGCGGGGATACCGCCGGGATCTGCGCCGGGTCCAGGGGCATCAAAAGTCCGCCCCTGCCAAAGGGGTGTTCCGGCGGTTATGGACCATTGGGGCCCCGGTGGCGGCCACCCGGTACGTCGGCAGTATCCTACGCACCCTGGAAAACGTCATGGTGCCCGCCTGTCTGGCCCTTTTCACCGGCAGCCGGGAGACCGCCCTGGAGCAGTTCGGGGCTTTGAAGGGAATGGCTATGGCCATCCTCTTTTTCCCTTTTTCCTTTCTCTCCACCCTCTCCACCCTGCTTCTGCCGGAAATCACCGAGGCCTACGCCCAGGGCCGCCGGCAGCGCCTGGAGGGACTCATCTCCCGGACCATCTCCATCACCCTCACCGTTTCTGTCCTCATGGGGGGGCTGTTCACCTTTTTTGCCGGGACCCTGGGGGAGGTCCTTTACCACGACGCCCAGGTGGGCTTTTACATCCGGGTCCTGGGACCGGTGATGCCGTTTCTCTACCTGGAAAGCATGGTGGACGGCATCCTCAAAGGGCTGGACCAGCAGCTTTCCACCTTCCGGTACAGCGTCTGGGATTCCCTGGCACGCATCGCCCTGGTGGCCCTCCTGGTGCCCCGGGCAGGGATGAAGGGTTTCCTCTTTGTCATGCTCTTTTCCAATCTGTTCACCGGCATTTTGAACCTCCGCCGCCTCCTGGTGGTAACCGGTCTGCGGATCCGCTGGTGGGCCTGGGCCCTGCGCCCCCTCCTGGCCCTTCTGGCAGGATGGCTGGCCTACCGCTCCATCTATCTCCCCCACCGCATAGGCCCCCCTTTATGGGACCTGATCCTGGGCAGCGGGGTCGTCAGCGTCGTCTATTTGATCTTCGCCGGGAGCGGATTATGGGAGGTTGTGTCTACAAGTAAAAAATTAAGATAAAGTACAATCTATCAATCGAGCCAAGTAAAGTTTAGGGCCACCCTTTGAAAAGGGCGGCCCTAAACTTTACTTGGCTCGATTTCTGGGTCGTGCGGGGCGGCTCAGACATTGACCTCCGCCTTGTCCCCCAGCAGTTCAACATTTGCCGCCAAAATCGGCTCGACCACCTCGTCCAAATATTCCTCCACCTGACGAGGCGCCCGGCCGGTAAAAGCCTCCGGCTTCATTAGCGCCTCTACCTCGTGAAGCTCTAACCCAAACGCCGGATCAGCGCAAACCCGCTGAATCAGATCGTTGGCCTGTCCCTCCTCCTTCACCATCCGCCCAGCTGCAATGGAGTGCAACCGCAGCTTCTCGTGAAGCTCCTGGCGGTCCCCGCCCTTCTTTACCGCACTCATCATTATGTTTTCCGTGGCCATAAAGGGCAGCTCGTTCATCACCCGCTGGCGGATCACCTTGGGATAAACCACCAGCCCGTCGCAGATGTTCTCCAAAAGGTTCAGAATGCTGTCCACCCCCAGAAACGCCTCCGCCACAGCGATCCGCTTGTTGGCCGAATCGTCCAGGGTGCGCTCGAACCATTGGGTCCCGGCTGTAAAGGCTGGGTTCAAAAGGTCAATGATGACGTACCGGGCCAACGAGGTCACCCGCTCGCTCCGCATGGGATTGCGCTTGTAGGGCATAGCCGAGGACCCGATCTGAAGCTTCTCAAAGGGCTCCTCCATCTCCTTGAAGTTCTGGAGGATCCGCATATCGTTGCTGAACTTGCTGGCCGACTGGGCAATGCCCGCCAGCGTGGAGCAGACGTAGTAGTCCATCTTTCGGGAGTAGGTCTGACCGGAAACCGGCACCACCTTTTCAAACCCCATCTGCCGGGCGATGGACTGTTCCACCGCCTTGATCTTCCCCTCGTCCCCCTCGAACAGCTCCACAAAGCTGGCCTGGGTGCCGGTGGTCCCCTTGCTCCCCAGAAGAGCCAGGGTGGAGAGGCGGTGGTCCACCTCCTCCAGATCCCCCACAAATTCGTTGATCCAAAGGGTGGCCCGTTTGCCCACGGTGGTCAGCTGGGCAGGCTGAAGGTGGGTGTAGGCCAGACAGGGCATATCCTTATATTCCCGGGCAAACCGCGCCAGGTAGGCGATGACGTTTACAAGCTTTTTCCGCACCAGCTGGAGCCCTTCCCGCATCAGGATGACGTCGGTGTTGTCCCCGACAAAGCAGCTGGTGGCCCCCAGGTGGATGATGCCCTTGGCCCCGGGACACTGGAGGCCGTAGGCGTAAACGTGGCTCATCACGTCGTGGCGGCATTCCTTTTCCCGGGCGGCGGCATCCTGGTAGTTGATGTCCTCCCGGTGGGCCTCCAGCTCCTGAATCTGCTCCTGGGTGATGGGAAGGCCCTGCTCCTTTTCCGCCTTGGCCAGGGCGATCCACAGCTTGCGCCAGGTGCGGAACTTGTTGTTTTCAGAAAAGATAAACTGCATCTCCCGGCTGGCGTACCGGGTGGAAAAGGGGCTGAGGTAACAGTCGTGCTGGTCCATAATTTCCTCCTATGCTTCTGTATCAAGACCGCTTCGGGCCGTCCGTGCGGCATGGTAGGCGTCCAGGTATACGGCCTTTAGGATGCCATGCACCTGGTTTTCCGCCTTGGATTCCTTCTTCTGCCAGCCCACGCCGGCGGTGTAGGTCAGGATCTCGTCTCCGTTTTCATCCAGGACATGGATGGCGGAACCGGTCCCCTGGGATTGACGCTTTACCCGGTACCGGTCTCCGGAAAGGAGGCGGAGCCATCGCTCGTCTGCCTCCCGGGCCTCCCGCTTTGCCCTGGCGTTGCTTGTATCAATGGCCCGTTCCAGGGCGGCCCGGTCCGGGGCCACCGATTCCGCCTCCGCCTTTCGCAGGCAAAGGAACTCGGGCCCCATGTAAACCCCCTGGGCCGCGTCCTCCCGGGCGCAGGCGGCGATTCGCTCCCGGAGAGAATCGGACAGTTCCCATCTCTTCCTGGCGCCGGTTTTCCGGGCCGGGGAGATCCTTCCCCCAGGGGTGATCTTGGAAAGCTCCATCCTCATCCCCTCCTTCCGACTGACGGTTTACTTTTGGTCCTGGTATTCCAGAAAGTCCCGGGCCGAATTTCGGACCGGCTCCTCCCAGGCGGGGTTTTCCACAATGTCCCGGAAGATGGCTAGCAATTCCTCCCGCCTTTCCCCCTGGCTGACATTGATGATCCGGTTCAGCATCCACAGGGTGTGGAGGGCGGGGCGGCGGCGGACCGACGCGGCCACCATCCTGTCGTATTCCTCCTGCGCCTCCTTCCCCTGGCCATAGGCCCGTTCCACAAAGTGGACGATGGCCCCGGGGCACCCGAAGTCGGACAGAGGGTGGCGCTCCATCATGGCCAGGAAGCAGGGGGCCAGCTCCGGCCCCCCGCCCAGGGACTCGATCCGGGCCATGATGCCGTCCATCTCGTATTCCAGGTCGTCGGTATCCACAAAGGATTCCAGCTTGTCCAGCAGGGCGGCGATCTCCTCGTTCACAAGGGCTTCCCCCTTTACAGCTTGAAGTAATCTGCCGCACCCTCAAAGAGGGGCATTTGTTTGTTGCCGGGGACGTTGCGATACAGGTCCTTGCCGCTGCGCTCCAGGTGGGCCATCTTGCCCAGCACCCGGCCGTCGGGACTGGTGATGCCCTCGATGGCAAAGAGGGAGCCATTGGGGTTGTACCGAACGTCCAGTGTGGGCTCCCCCCCAAGGTCCACATACTGGGTGGCCACTTGGCCGTTCTTGGCCAGGGCCAGGGCGGTCTCCTCCGGGGCCACGAAGCGGCCCTCCCCGTGGGAGACGGCCACGGTGTAGATCTCACCAGGCGTGGTCCGGCTGAACCAGGGGCTCTTGCTGCTGGATACCCGGGTCCGCACCAGCATGGACTGGTGCCGCCCGATGACATTATAGGTCAGGGTGGGGCTTTCCTCGGCGGCGTCCACAATGTCCCCGTAGGGCACAAGGCCCAGCTTAATGAGGGCCTGGAAGCCGTTGCAGATGCCGCACATCAGGCCATCCCGGGCCTGCAGAAGCTCCCGGACGCTTTCCTTGACGGCGGGGCTGCGGAAGAAGGCGGTGATGAACTTGCCGGAGCCGTCGGGCTCGTCCCCTCCGGAGAAGCCCCCGGGGATGACCACCAGCTGGCTTTCCCGGATGGCGGCGGCCATGGCGGCGGCGGATTCGGCCACGTCCTGACCGGTGAGGTTCCGAACCACCAGAATACTGGCCTCGATGCCGGCCCGTTCCAGGGCCCGGGCGGTGTCGTATTCGCAGTTGGTCCCGGGGAACACCGGGATGAGGGCCTTGGGCCGGGCGACGCCCACCTTGGGGGCGGCCCGCTTTTCGGTCATCCTGTAGGTGAAGGTCTCCATGGGGGCCTTCTGGGTCTGGACGGTGGTGTGGTAGGGGAACACCGATTCCAGCCTGCCCTCGTAGTAGACCTCCAGGGCCGCAAGGTCCACCGCCTCCCCTTGGGCGGCAAAGGTGTATTCCTCGGTGACGTTGCCCAGCATCCAGGCGTTTTCGGGGACCTTGGCACCCTCGGCCAGCTCCAGGATAAATCCGCCGTAGGCGTAGCAGAACAGCCTGCCGGGGGCGAAGGCGTCATCCAGCCGGAAGCCCAGACGGTTGCCCAGGCAGGACTTGAAGAGCTGCTCCGCCATGCCGCCGTAGCCGGGGGTGGAGGCGGAAAGGACCTTCCCGCTTGCGATCAGCTCCTCCACCTGGCGGAAGAGGGCCAGAAGGCTTTGGGGCTCGGGCAGGACGCTGCCCTCGCTGCCGCTGCGGGGGGCCAGCCAGACCAGACGGCTCCCGGCCTTTTTGAACTCGGGGCTGAGGACGTTCCCGGCCTTGCCCCAGCTGATGGCGAAGGAGACCAGGGTGGGGGGAACATCCAGGTCCTCAAAGCTACCGGACATGGAGTCCTTGCCACCGATGGCGGCCACCCCCAGGTCGGTTTGGGCCTGGAGGGCCCCCAGGAGGGCGGCCAAAGGCTTGCCCCACCGCTTGGGGTCCTCCCCCAGCCGCTGGAAATATTCCTGGAAGGTCATATAGGCCCGGTCCTTGGAAAAGCCGGCGGCAACCAGCTTACAGAGGCTTTCCACCACCGCCAGGTAGGCCCCCTGGTAGGGGCTCTGGCTCATGATGACCGGGTTATAGCCCCAGGCCATGCCGGAGCAGGTCTCGGTCTGGCCGGTGAGGACGGGCAGCTTTGCCGCCATGGCCTGGATGGGGGTCAGCTGGCGCTCCCCGCCGAAGGGCATCAACACAGTGGCGGCCCCAATGGTGGAATCGAACCACTCGCTCATTCCCTTTTTGCTGCACACGTTAAGGTCGCCGACAATGGCCCGGAGTTTT
Source organism: uncultured Angelakisella sp. (assembly GCA_910585535.1). Classification (GTDB taxonomy): domain Bacteria; phylum Bacillota; class Clostridia; order Oscillospirales; family Ruminococcaceae; genus Angelakisella. Next base: position 14,749 of record CAJUFK010000082.1, read on the forward strand.
TCCTCCAGGGAGCCGGTATGTGTCTGGGGGGCCACAGAGGTCTTTCCCACCCAGGCGCCGGCGTGCTTTTCCGCCCCGTTGGAGTTCAGAAACTCCCGGGACAGGTCCACGATCCGCTTGCCCTTCCAGTCCATGGTGAGGCGGGGCTCCTTGGTGACCACCGCCACCTTGGTGGCCTCCAGGTTTTCCCGGTGGGCCATGGCGATGAATTTATCCGCGTCCTCGGGGGCCAGGACCACAGCCATCCGCTCCTGGCTCTCGCTGATGGCAAGTTCTGTCCCGTCCAAACCCTCGTACTTTTTGGGCACGGCGTCCAGGGTGATGGCAAGGCCGTCGGCCAGTTCCCCGATGGCGACGGAAACGCCCCCCGCCCCGAAGTCGTTGCACCGCTTGATAAGGGCGGTGGCCTCCGGGTCACGGAACAGCCGCTGGAGTTTGCGCTCCTCCGGGGCGTTGCCCTTTTGGACCTCGGCCCCGCAGGTGGAAAGGCTCTCCTTGTTGTGGCTCTTGGAGGAGCCGGTGGCCCCGCCGCAGCCGTCCCGTCCGGTGCGTCCCCCCAGGAGGACGATGACGTCCCCGGGGGCGGGGACCTCCCGCCGGACATTTTTTGCCGGGGCGGCCCCCACTACCGCCCCGATCTCCATCCTTTTCGCGGCGTAGCCGGGGTGGTAAAGCTCATCCACAATGCCGGTGGCAAGGCCGATCT
>CAJUFK010000083.1 GCA_910585535.1 uncultured Angelakisella sp.
ATTTTCTAAAAATCGCAGATATTTGTATAAATATAATAATAATTACTGACAAAATATATAAAAACAATTTATTGTTCTATATCGTTGTCTAGGTGGTCTTCCAGGTAGTTATTCAGAAAGTCCAAGCAGTAATCTGCCTCCTCGCCCAATTCCTCCAAGATTACTGTGATTCTGCTCCGAATCTCCTCAATTTCATCAACATCCAAGGTTGTGGAGCAATGATATTCTTTACTGTTGCGAAAAAGAATATCACTGATTATTTCATTGAAAAGAATACTCAACAATTTATCGGCAGAGTGGATAGAGACCACCCCTTCCCATTCGGGGACTTCTGTCGATACTCGAATATATCCGACTTTCTCGGAGTATAAAATATCGAAATAAGGATGTGGTTGTATATAATCCTGAAACACTGCAAGAATGTTTTCCATCTTTCGCTTTTCGACTAAACTATAGGTCATGATCTCCCTCCATATTAAAAATATTTTGCATAGCTTTACTCAACATTGATATGGGGATTATATCCCCTTAATAAACCAGATTATAACCCCCATACTAACTTCAAAAAGTATGGGGGGCAGCATTATGATTATATTTGATAAACTATGGTCCACAATGGAGAATCAAGGTATTTCTACTTATCAATTAAGAGAAAAATGCGATTTGGATAGTAAAACAATTCGACGACTTCGAGCCAACAAGAATGTGGAAACAAAGACGCTGGACAAATTATGTACAGCTTTATCATGCCGTTTGGAGGACATTGCTGAATACATCAATGATGAAACAAATAGTTGATTTTATTTGTTTTTAACTATTTGTTAAGCTTTGAATCTGGGGGTTATATCCCCTTAATAAAGTAGATTATAACCCTCATACTGGTATATGTCAATGGGGGTGCCTTATGATAGTATTCGATCGGCTATGGATAACTATGAAAAAGAGAGGTATTTCAACATACCAGTTGAGGGAACGGTGCGGAATAGATAGTAAAACGATCCGGAGACTTCGAGCGAATGAAAATATAGAAACAAAAACCTTAGACAAATTATGTACTGTTTTATCATGCCAATTAGAAGATATTGCAGAGCACAAGGCAGATTTGTGAATAAATAAATTCTTGATAACGATTTATGGGCGGAAAAGCTAACTTCTTGAAAAATAGGCTTTCGCATTCAGTTTTTGTAAGAAATCGGATTGGGTGTCTACTCTTACCGGCATAAAAACCGACGCACTAATTTAGTATTAGGGCGTCGGTTTTTTATGCCGATCCCAAAAGATTCATACCTAAATTGGAGCTGGAAAAGGCCCCGGAGGAGACCGACCTTTCCAAGGCAGACGAGATGTACCCCGGCGGGGAGTTCTATGACCTGGAGCTTATGCCGGAGGACTTCTTCCTGCCGCCCTTCCCCGTCCAGGGAGAGGAGGAAAACAAGCCCCGGAAAGCCGCCAGAGCTGCTGAACCCGGCGGCGAGGGAGAGGGCTTCATCCACAACTACTTCCTCTGGGATGGCACCATCGTCACCGAGGATGGCGCAGTGGAAAGCCTGGAAAGCGGCACCTACCTCATCGCCATTGAGCCCCTGTCCCCCACCGCTCAGGGCCCTGCAGACGATCCTATGAAGTTCTGGGGCTTCCTGCCCTTTACCGTGGATGCGGAAACCATAGAGGACAAGGAAGGATTTAACCTTCGTTATCCTGTGACCCCCTGGACCGAGTTTACCTGGGGCGACCCTGTGGATCTCCGCAGCGGTAACCTGATCTGGGAGTACGAGGACCTGGCCATCGAGGCCAAGGAACGCTTCGCCTTCACCCATACCTACGAGTCCCTCCGGGCCGGGCACGACTTTTCTATTGGCTCCGGCTGGGAGCATCCCTATAACTACAGCCTCATTGTCACACCCCTGTACTTAAAGATGCACACCCCCGGCAAGCCCAGCGTCACCTATCCCATCGACTACAGTGGCGAGCTGATCCAGCCGGAGGATGGCCCCATCCTGTCCGAGGGCGGCAGCGGGTATGTCACCACCCTGGAGGATGGCACCATCGCAGAGTTCGGCCTTCAGGGCGGCCCGGTCCGGGTCACCAAGCCGGATGGAAAGGTGCTGGAGTTCACCGGCACCGAAAGAGGCTACGCTGCCTCTGTCACCAACGGCGTGGGCACCTTCTACTTTGATTACGATGAACACGACCACCTCACCACTGTCACCGACAGCGCAGGCCGGTCGGTCTCCTTCGACTACAGTAAAAATGACCTCACCCGGTTCACCAATGCCGATGGCGACACCCTCCTGTACACCTACGACGGGAAGCACAACCTTCTCACCGTGGAGGACTTTAACGGCAATGTCTACCTCACCAACGAGTACGACAGCAAACACCGGGTCACCAGTCAGTATATCCCCGACCGTGGGCAGATGACCTTTACCTATGACGACGCAAATCGAACCAACCGTTACGAGGATGAAAACGGGCTGTTCTGCGAGATCACCATGGACGACAACAACTGCGTCCTCTCCCAGACCACCCCGGACGGAACCGAAACCTACGAATATGACTCCCTCCTGCGGATGACCAAGAAGGTAGACTGCAAGGGTGGGGTCTGGCAGTACACCTATTGGGGGGACAGCCTGGAACTGCCCGCCTCCGTCACCTACCCGGACGGGCACAAGGAGACCTTTGAGTATAACGACGAGCAGATGACCAAGAAGGTCCAGCGGGATGGCGAGGTCCTTACCTACACCTATGATGGGGACCGCCTCACCAGCGAGACCGACGCCAATGGCGACACCCGGACCTACGAGTACGACAGCCGGGGGTACCTGAAGTCCTCCAAGGACGCCCTGGGCAAGGTGACCAAGTACACCTGCGACGACAAGGGGAATGTCCTCACTGAGACCGACCCCCTGGGCCACACCACCACCTACATCTATGACGAGGTGGGGCGGATCACCAGTGTCACCACGCCCCTGGGCAATACCACCACTTACAGTTACACCACCGCCGGAAAGCTGATGACCGAGACCGACGCCCTGGGGCATACCCGGGAGTACGCCTACACCGGTAACGGCTATACCACCATGGAGGGTGACTGGAACGGCAACAAGACAAACTACGCCTATAACATCATGAACCAGCGTACCTCCATGACCGACCGGCGGGGCGCCACCACCTACTACGAGTACGATGGAGCCGGGAATCTTATCAGCTCCACCGACCCGGATGGCAGCAGCACAGAGTACACCTACGACCCCATGGGCCGGATGACCTCCATGACCGATGGAGAAGGCAACACCACCAGCTTCCAGTATGACGAGCTGGGGAACCTCACCGTACAGACTGACGCCGCTGGGAATGACTTCACCAATGAGTATAACTCTGTTGGATTTATACTCTCCGAAACCGACGAGGCGGGCCGGACCGATACCTACACCCGTGACGCCATGGGCCGTGTCCTCACCAAGACCGACGCCATGGGCGGGGTGACCAAGTACAGCTACGACGCCAACGGGAACCTCCTGACCACCACCAGCCCGGAGGGGCTGACCACCTTCTACACCTATGATGCGGAGAACCGCCTGACCTCTGTCACCACGCCAATGGGCCACAAGACAGGGTTTGTTTACAATGCCATCGGGCAGCTGGTGGGGACCACCAACGCCATGGACGGGGAGCAGTCCGCCGTTTACGATGCCGACGGGAACCTCACCGGCGAGACCGACCCCATGGGCTTTGAGACCCGGTACGAGTACGACGCCCTGGGCCGTGCCACCAAGCAAGTGAATGCCGACGGTACCACGGTAGAGTACACCTATGACAACAATGGCAACATTACTGCGATCAAGGACCAGAAGGGTTTTACCACCAACTATACCTACAACGCCAACGACCAGCTGGCCACCGTCACCGACCCCATGGGCGGCGTGACCGTTATGGAGTACACTCCTGCCGGTCATCTCTCCTCTGTCACCGATGCCGAGGGTGGGACTGAAAGCTACGCCTACGACGGGGCCGGGAATCTGGCGGCCAAGACCGACCGCAATGGCAACACCACCAGCTATACCTATGACGGACTCAACCGGGTCTCCTCCATTGTGGATGGAGAAAATGGCGTCACCCTCTACGAGTATGACGAGGTGGGCAACGTCACCGCCCTGATCCGTCCCAACGAGGGGGTCATCCGGTACGAGTACGACGATCTGGACCGTGCCACCTCCATGACCGACGCCGAGGGCCACCGGACCACCTACGTCTACGACAAGGACGGTCTGCTCCTCTCTGAGACCGACCCGCGGGGCGGCGTCACCAGGCATGAGTACGACGACGAGGGCAAGCGGACCAAGACCATCAGCCCCATGGGCTTTGTGACCCTCTACAGCTATGACGCCCTGGGCCGCCTGGTAGCCACCGTGGACGCCAACCGGGGGGAGAGCAAGGCCACCTATGACGCCAACGGGCGGCTCACCTCGGTGACCACCCCTCTGGGCCTGGTGACCGCATATCAGTACGACGAGATGGGGCGGATCGTGAAGAAGATCAACCCCGACGCCACTTCCATTAAGTACACCTATGACGCCAACGGGAACCGGCTCACCATGACCGATGCCCGGGGCAATACCACCACTTATACTTATAATAAAGACAACCTGCTGACATCCACCACCGACCCGGAGGGCGGCGTGGTGACCTATACCTACAACAAGAACCATGAGGCCGTCACCCGCACCAACGAGAAGGGCGGCGTGGTCACCGCTGTCTACGACGCCAACGGCAACATCACCCAGGTGACCGACGCCCGGGGCAACAGCAGCGCCTACCAGTATGACAAGCTGAACCGTCTCACCACTGCCACCACGGCGGAGGGGAACGTCACCACCTACACCTACGATGGCGTGGGGATGACCGCCACGGTCACCAAACCCACCGGCGGTATCTTTACCAATGTGTATGACAAGAACAGCCAGGTGGTCCAGTGGACCGACTCCCTGGAGAACAGCGAGCAGTACGTCTACGATGGCAACGGCAACCTTATTGAAAAGACCAACCGCCGTGGCTACAAGACCACCTACCAGTACGACGCCGACGACCGGCTGGTGAAGACCACCGACGCCCTGGGGAACACCACCATCTACACCTACGACGCCCTTGGTCAGCTCATCGCGGTGGAGGACAAGCTGGGAGAGGACACCGCCAGCAGGTACGACGCCGACGGGCGGCTGATCCAGGAGACCAACGAGCTGGGCCATAAGGTACACTATGTCTACGACCGCATGGGCCGGGTGACCAAAAAGACCAACGAGGATGGCACCAGCCAGGAGTACACCTACGACGCCAACGGAAACCTCCTCACCGTCACCAACGAACGGGGCTTTGTCACTCGTTATACCTATGACAAGAACAACCGCCTCCTCACCGAGACCGACCCCCTGGGCGGCGTGACCACCAAGACCTACACCCCCACCGGTATGGTGGCCACCGAGAAGGACGCCCTGGAGGGGATGTGGTACTACACCTACGACGAAAACGACAACATCATCTCCATCCGGGATCCCGAGTGGTATATGGTGCGGTACACCTATGATAAGGACAACCGCCCCATCACCGCCAAGGACCGCCGCGGCAACGTGACCTCCTTCGTCTATGACGAAAACGGTAACATTGTCGAGGTCCACAACCCCGATGGAGGCATCGAAAAGTACACCTACGACACCAACGACCAGGTCCTTACGTACACCGACGGAGAGGGCTACACCACCTACTACGAGTACGACGAAAACGGGAATCTGGTCACCGTCACCGACCCCCGGGGCAACAGCCGCACCGGGATCTACGACCCCCTGGACCAGCTTATTGAGACCATCAACGAGGAGGGGGGCAAGGTCCTGCTGACCTACGACGCCATGGGCCGGGTGATCCAGGCCATTAACGAGGATGGCGCCGTAACCAGCTACACCCGCGACGGAAAGGGCCGGATCACCGCCATCCAGGACGCCCACGGCAACTACCGGTACCTGGAGTACGACCCCATGGACCGGATCACCGCTGACACCGACGAGAACGGCGTCCGCCGGACCTACGACTACGACGCCCGTGGGAATCTGGTGAAATGGACCGATGGTCTGGGCAACAGCGAATACTACAGTTACGACGGAAACGACCGCCTCACCCGGTTGGTGGACCGCAACGGGGAGACCTATGTCTACACCTACGACGCCCTGAACCGCATCGTTTCCGAGACCAACCCCCTTGACGGGACCAAGACTTTCCATTATGATAAAGACAGCCGGATCGTTGGGGTCACCGACCGCAACGGTGTCCGGACCAGCTACAAGCTGGACGGGAACGGGAACATTGTGGAATCCATCGACGGAGAGGGCCACAGCAGCTTCTTCGAGTACGATTCCATGAACCGCTTGACCAAGGTGAAGCTGCGGCGGATCGACAAGGTCCATGATGTGGACGAGATCCAGGAGACCCTGTACACCTACGATCATCGGGGCCTGGTGAAGACCGAGGTCAACGCCGCCGGGGACGGAAAAGCCCTGGTCTACGATGGCAACGGCAATCTGATCCAAAAGACCGACGAGGACGGGTATGTCACCGACTACGAGTACAGCCCGGTGAACCTGGTCTCCAAGGCCAGCTACGCCGACGGAAAGACCGCCACCTATCTCTATGATGGCACCGGCGACCTGATCCGGATGGTGGACTGGGTTGGTGAGACCACCTTCGAGTACGATCTTCTGGACCGGCTGCTCAATGTCAACGACCACAACGACCGGAACGTAAACTACGTCTACGACAACGTGGGCAACACCATCGCCATCCAGTATCCCGACGGGACCCAGGCGGATTACTGGTACGACGAAGAGAACCAGATGGTGGAGCTGGCCGACCTGGATGGCGGGCTCTCCCGGTTCGAGTTCGACCCCAACGGCAACGTCACCTACAAGGAGTACCCCAACAACGAAACTGCTCTGTACAGCTACGACGCCTGGAACCAGCTGATTGAGCTGGACGAGTACGACTTAGGCGGAAAGAAACACTTCAAGACCACCTACACCTGGGATGCCGAGGGGAACCGCCTGTCCGAGATGCAGTACAACCACGGCCAGACCGGCAAACCGGCTGCTCTTTCCAGCGATCTCCCCGATACCACCAGCACCAGCGGCACCCGTGAGATGGTGGACGCTCTGCTGGCGGCGGCGCTGCCCAACCAGGAGGACCTGTTCTCCATCTTTACCCAGCCCGACAGCGCCGCTGACGGTGTGTTCAGCCTGCCTGGTATCGCCCAGTTCAACAACAGCAACACCACTCCCGGCAACGGCGAGGAGAACACCGGCAAGGACGACGCAACGGTCCCCGGCAACGGAGACGGGAACGGCCAGGTGCCTCCGGGGCAGACCGAGGATGACGAGGGCGGAATCAAAAATCCCGCCGGGCATTATCCTCCCGGACTGAACCGCGGCAAGAAGCCCGATAAGCCGGAGAATCCCGACAAGCCCGGAAAGCCGGAGAACCCCGGCACCGAGGACAAGTCCGACCGCAAGGCCCAGAAGGGCGAGCATATCTACGAGTACAACAAGAACGGCTGGGTCGTCCAGGGGACAGTTGCCAAGGAGACCACCACCTACACCTACGATACCTTGGGCAACCTGGTGCAGGAGAAATGCAAGAATACCGTTATCGACTACCAGTACAACATTCTGAACCAGCTGGTGAGCCGGACGGACAAGAACGACAGCGTTTCCTTCTCCTACGACAAGCGTGGGAATCGTGTTGCCGAGGTGGGCAAGAAGGCCACCGAAGCCTATGTCTACGACGCCACCAACCATCTGGTGGAGGGCACCAACTGGCAGGGGGACAAGTCTGCCTACCAGTACAACGGTCTCTTCGTCCGGGTCCGCAACACCCAGACCACCCATTCCGGGCGTGTCTACGACCGGGAGTTCGTCATCGACTACAACAGCTTTGAGCGCAACGACCTGATGGTGTTCAGCCCGAACTACTATGAGCAGAAGCACATCTACACCGCCTGGGGCGAGCGGATGGAGCAGTTCACCGAGCGGGGAAACTGGGACCGCCTGCTGTATGTCCATGAGGACATTATGGGGAATACCCGGTATTACACCAAGGATAACGGGCAGAGCTTTGCCGAACTGGAGTATGATGTTTGGGGTGCGGTGACAAGTCCCAGCAAGCTGGTGAACAATGACAACGGGAACTTTGCGGCGGCTGTCTTTACGGGGCATCCCTATGACACCGTTTTGGACATCTACTTTGCAGAGGCTAGGTTCTATGATGCCAATCACCGCCAGTGGATGGCTGTGGACCCGATTAAGAGCGGGTTGAATTGGTATGAGTATTGCTATTCTAATCCGGCTACGCTGTTTGATCCGAATGGTTTGCAAGCATTTTCTATCAAATACAACGAGCAGCCTCCTGGAAAGTGGGATAATCATCCAGATTGGGACGATGAAATGATTGCAAAGGTGGAGGCAAACGAAGCGAGAGTTCAGTTAGAAAAGGCTCTAAAAAACAGAGAAAAGAAAGACGCATATGATAGGGAGCTACTGAGACTTAGGGCTGAACTTTTTGAAAAGAATCAGAAATATGAAGAAGAATGGAATCGGGCACGCGATGAAGTATTTGCACAAGAGGCGGCAAAGAAAGCTATAAAAGAATATCTAGAGGAGGTAGAAAACAGAGAAGCCCGTGAGCAAGCATATGACGAGTGGGCTCGAGATAAGGCGGCACGGGATCAATACTGGGAAGATGCACGGAATAATTCTACATGGCCAAGAACCATTGTGGATGATGCTAAAGATCTTGCAAATTGGGCTGGTGGACATTTGCAAAACCACACGGAGGATACGAAACTCTATTTCAGGAAGATTACATGTGAAATAGAGAAAGCTGGTATTATGGCACTGCTTTCTGACCCTAAAGAACAGGCAAAATTTACGATTTTCCAGGTGAATGAAGAGATTCAGTTAATAGGTCGCATTCTGGGAGACTACAATCTTACGGGTAATGCCTCTCTTGGTGTAGCTACTAATATGGGTGGTGTCTATACCCATTCTATAACAGCAAATCTCTTGATGGACACAAAGGGAAATATCTTGCTTTCCTACACAAATGCACCAGGAGTTGGTTATGGCCCTATGCCTATAGATCCAATAGGACTAGATACTTTTGTTGCAGTTATGCCCGGTGGCAAAATTACCGATTGGTTAGGTAAGGCAGATAATACTGGAGGAAGCATTACAGGAAGTAAAATAGGTGTAGGTTTTGACTCTGTCGATTTGCTGTCTGATGATGGACTGACAAAAGAGGGCTCTCGTTTTGTGATAACATTAAAACCAGGAGGAGAACTAAGTGCAGAAGGTCATCATGTTAAAAGTCAAACAGAACCTATACTCATAAGTCCAACTGATCCAATCAATATTTTTGAATTGGTCGATGAAAAAACAGGAGACATTTTACTATGGCTCAATTAAGAAGAATGCATATCGCTTTTCTGGCTCTAATCATCCCGCTACTTTTGGGGGCGGGGGCAGAAAACAATTTAGAAAGAATTCCAATAATTAAAGATGAGGTTTATCAGCGAAGTAAATTCCAATTTGTTTCTGTGAGTCAGAATGATGAAGTTGCAATCGGTTTTTCTAACGGAGTAGTTAATATTTATAATACAAACGGCGAGTTTATATATGGCTACCAATTCCCTGCAACAGGCGCATCGGTATATTGTCTTCTTTTCAATGAGGATGGGACAATAGGTTATTGTGTACTTCGCTCGGAAATTCTTCGTATATATAGCCGAGAAGGACTTTTTCAATCCGAAATGAATTTGCATGGAAGAAAGGATTTTGATGAGATTGTTAAAACAACTAGCATCGATTCAAAAGGGGTGGAATATCACAAAAAAAGAAATGTAATTATGAAAACTTACCCAGATGGGACAGAGGAAGTGTTCTACAAATTGTATATTCCCACGAAGGATATACTTGTTATTGTCGCGTTGACACCTGTTTGTATTTATTATTTAGTTTTGCATGGAAAAAAAATATTACTATCCTCTAAAAATAAAAACAAACAACAATAGACAGACAGCATTTGTATATGGTGTTATTCCAACTCAATTCCCATGTTCTAAAACAGTATTGATAAGCTGGTAAAGTTTTCTATATTCTATTACTACCCATCATAGACACAGCAAGGCGGTAGTTTGAAACCATAGCATTAAAATCGCCGCCTTGCCGTTTTTATACTCAAAATGCTCCTTTGTCTTTTTCTTCTTTCATTCGCAGTATTTCTTTCATAGCTCCTTCAAACACCAGCAAATTCACTTTGTCCAATCTATCCAACATAGCATCCATCCGTTTTTGTCGTTCCGATTTGACCGGCTTCACATAAGAAAAGTTATAGCAATAAAGTAGGGCAGCGGTTTGAAAGTTTACTAATTTCAAACCGCTGCCCTTGCTTTATCCAAAAGTTCATATTTAAAACGAACATCTTTCAAAAACCATCCAAGGAAAGATTCTTCAAGAAATCCGCTTTGGGGAGATAGGGCAGATCCAACTTCCACCCCATCCGGTTCAACTCGTTGAGTTTTATGAGCGTCAGATTAACATTGGTCCCCAACGTGGATGAAATCTGCACCACGTCATACCCACCCCGTAGTAGCTCGATCAATTCCTCGTCCCCGATGCGGAGATGAGCGGCAAAAGCATTGGCCTCATACTCCATCTCGTTACGTATATCGAAGAGGGTAAACTCTTGGAGTCCCATCCCAACCTTCGCCTGCTCCCGATGAAGCACGTCATGGCCGATTTCATGGCCGCAGACCATTTGAGTGACCAAATCCTCCATCCCGTTGTTCAAAAGGATATGCCGCTCCTTGTGCTGGTAAATGTACATCCCCAGCAGTTTCTCCAGCCCATCGACGAAGCGCAGATAGATCCCCAGCCCCTCTGCGATCCGCAGGGTGTCCTTTGTCCGGTACCGCTTCACCAGCCGTGCTGCCTTGCTGTGGATGATCTCTGGCCGCAAAAGCATCTTCTTTCACCTCCCCAAAGGATGAAGGATCCTCCCCTCATTCTTTTTCTTTTCTCTTTTTCGGGGTGTACTTCTCCGCATTGCGGGCTTTAGATTCCCAGTAAATATCCTGAAGGGCCTTCATCACCGCATCCTTGTCCTGCTCTGAAAGGGTACCGCCAGCGAACAGTCCGGACATTCCGTCAATGAGCTGTTGGGCCTGCTTCATTCCCCTGGCTCCATACTCCCGGGAGGCGTCTAAGACAAAGGCCTCATCCTCGGTGAGCAAGTAGTTCACATCCACACCAAAAAGTTCTGCAATCCGCTTGTACGCCTCCCTTGTGCGGGGAAAAGAAAGGCCATTCTCATACCGGGTGATCATCCGGCGGTTGAGCCCTAACTGATCCGCCAGCTCCTGCTGTGTCAGCCCCAAGCGATCCCGCTCCGCCCTGAATTTTTCTCCAAAGGTCATCTGTATCCACTTCCTCTCAAAAAAATGCGATATTAAACTGCTGATAATACTTGACAAGCGTACCCAAAGTGCTTATAATGAGGTTGAGCAATCAGAATACTCATAGTTTACACCGGATTACCTAGAATGTCAAGAAGGAAAAGAATGGAGGCTGTAAGATGGTTCTATCCCGTGCCCAGCTGGAAGAAATCGCAGCAGCAGTAACGGAGGATTTCAACCGCTTCTTTTTCGGTATCTCCCTGGAGGAAGAAAGAGAGGATCCCCTTCCTACCCCCATCGACCAGCTGGCCAAGGACTACTTGGGCCTGGAGGTGGTATTCGCCCCCCTCTCTGCAGATGGGAGTATCTGCGGCTTGACTGCCTATACAGACACCTGTTTCACCGTAGAAATAGAAGGAATCGTCCGGAAATATCCTTTAAGGGAAAACCAGATCGCTTTGGATAAGAGCTTCATCCAACCGGACCAGGTCAAGAAGTTGTGCGGCAAGCGCCGGTTCACCCTTGCCCACGAATGCGCTCACCAGATCCTGTTCCAGCTGGAATCCGATGAAATGAAAAGCCGCTGGAAGGACGCCTACGCCACAAGAAAGGCATTTTCTCTCAGGGATCTGAAAAGCAGGGAGGACTGGAACGAGTGGCAGGCCAACGTTTTGGGGGCTGCGCTCCTCATGCCGCAGGAAGAGATGGAAATAGCTATGTGGAAGTTTGCCCGGTGCAGAACACTTCTGAACTATGAAGGGAGATTTCTCTATTGGGACCAGCAAGCGTTGGATTCCATCTGCCGGAGCTTTGGTGTATCCAGATCTGCCGCCATCATCCGGCTGCGGGAACTGGGGTACCTGGAGGACCGTCCCTATTATGATTTTTTCGAGCCTTCGGGAAGGAGGGTCTGGACGTGAAAAATATTCGAGTAACAAAACCATCCCCAGAGGTAATGGCAAAGGTCATCCGGGCCAGGGAAGCCATCGCATCCCAACAGCATCGGGTCATCAAGTGTCCCTACTGCAAACACAATGCCATTGTTGTCTTTCAAGACACCAGAGGCCACGTTCAGACAAAGTGCAAGCATTGTGGAAGTGAAGTCGTCTTCGATGTTCTCAATATGAGAAGACCGAGAAGATAAACCTGTTGTTCCCAGGGCAGAGCCCCTGTCAATAAAAAAGAATAATCACATGGACTGTGCTAAGGAGCCACTGAACGGTGCTGTCTTCCTAAGCCGCATGAAAACAAGAGTCTTTTGCAAGGCTTTTGTTTGCGGTGTTAGGATAGACAGTCACCATCATGCGGCTCTTTTTTCATCCCTGTTCTTTCCGCTCCTGGCCAGCGGAAAGGACTTTACCATGAATTTTGATCCAAAGGCATTTGGTGAGAGACTTCAGCAGCTCAGAGTATCCAGAGGGATGACCCAAGAGGTCCTGGCGGAAAAGGCAAGCACAGAGCGAAGCCATATCGCCAAGATCGAAAAAGGGACCCGTGCCTGTTCTATTGATCTGCTCATTGCGTTTTCAAGCATTTTTGATGTTTCTACCGACTATCTTTTGTTTGGCGGTACTGGGCTGAAGAATGAGTTGGCGGCAGCGATAGAGAACCTCGCCGCGCTGGTCAAAAAGCTGTAATGTGGCCACAAGCCACGAAATGTGGCTGCGAGGGTACGGACAAACGCTTACACTTGATTTACAATAAAATCAGGCCAGAGAAAAACTGGCAGCGGACCTTGAAAAGAGAATAACCGGCAGCAAGATAACAACAGCGGATGAGCCCGGAAGGGAAAAGCGACCGGGCCCGGATGCGCCAAAACCCACCTGCAGAAGAAGGAGCAAAAAAGCCGAGAAGAAAAAGCCTTTTGTTTTGGACTCTGTCAAAGCGGCAAACAAGGTGGCGAGCGGTACCCATCCGGCCCAAGGGATACTGTGGCAGGTATCCCCGCCATGACCTCATCCGCCCCACAATGGTACCCCTGCCCAGCCACAGCCCCGGCCAGACCGGGATCACGCAATGGGGGCAGCCCGGAGAGATCCTCGGGGGAGTGAGATTCTCGGAGCGGACAGCCAAGTCCGGTCTTGTATGCCGCCCAAGCCTGGGGGAGTAGTGTCGAATACAGGCAAACGAAACACACAGAAAACACAAGACGAAAGTCTTGACTTCAGAAACTGCGGGGACCTCTATGCGTTTTTCCACTGAAGATGTGACAGGAGGCCCCCGTGTTTGTGAAATCAAGACAGAGAAAAAAGGAGGCTCGGCCATGACAAATGTAGACTACTGCGGCATCGTGAATCTGCTCCGGCAGCTGGTGGCAAAAGACCTCTTGACCAGACAGGAAGCCAAGAAGATCGCCGCCCGAATCGCTGCGGAGGAACAGGTGGATATTGTCCTTTTCCTCTGATTTAGAGCCGGTTTTTCGTTAGGTTTGGTAATAGCTTTGCCTTGGTCATTGTGGTATTGTTGGTTGGAAAGGAGGGAACAGAATGGCAGAAAAAGCGATGGTAAACGGCACCTCGGCCCTGCGGGTAATCACCATTGAAGCCGCTGAAAAGCCCCAGGAAGTTAAACTCCGGGTAGCCGCCTACGCCAGGGTCAGCTCCTCCTCAGAGGACCAGAAGAACTCCTTTGAGGCCCAGCTGCGGTACTATGACACCCTTATCTCTAGTAAAGAAAACTGGACCATGGTGGACCTTTACGCCGACGAGGGGATCACCGGGACTTCCGCCCAGAAGCGGAAGGACTTTCAGCGGCTCCTCTCCGACTGCCGGAAGGGAAAGATCGACCGGGTACTGACCAAGTCCGTCTCCCGGTTCGCCCGGAACACCAAGGAATGCCTGGAGGCCATTCGGGAGCTGAAACAGCTGGGGGTCGGCATCCTGTTCGAGGAACAGAACATCGACACCTCCCAAGTGTCCGGAGAGATGCTTACAGCGGTCTTCGCCGCCATCGCCCAGGCGGAAAGCGAATCCATCTCCGCCAATATGCGGTGGAGTTATCAAAAGCGGATGCAGGCGGGATCCTTCATCCCTCCCTCCTTGTCCTACGGATACAGGAGGGAAAACGGAAGGATCACGATCGATCCGCCAGCGGCAAAGGTTGTCCAGAAAATATTTGGGGATTACCTGGCAGGCTCCAGTATGGAGGAAATCGCAGCAGAGCTGAAACAACTCCAGCCAGAGCATCCCGAACTGGGTGAGAAAAGCTGGTGCTTCCATACAGTTTCCTACATCCTGCAAAATGAAAAGTATACTGGCGATTCCCTCTGGCAAAAAACCTACCACACAGACACCTTCCCTGTAAAGAAGCATATCAATCGGGGAGAAAAGCCCAGCTACTTTGCCGAAGAAACCCATCCGGCCATCATTGGACGGGAAATCTTCCAACAGGTTCAGAAGTTGGTTTCCTGGAGAAATCTGGGAAAACCCCGCACTCGCACCACCGACAGTCCGATTCCTTGCCCAGTAGTCTGCGGTCAATGCGGGGGCCGCCTCCGCAGAAAGAAGATCAAAGGAAGGACCTACCGATGCTGTCGGAACCACGATAAGGACGGAACGGTCTGCTCTCTTCACCAGATCCCAGAGGAGGAGATCGAGAAGGCTTTCCTGCGGCTCTGGTACAAACTGAAACATCACCCCGAACCTCTCCTTCAGATGGAGGATGCCCTCCAGGCGATCCGCAGCCGCAGGATGCTGTGGAGCCTGGATGTGGTGGCGCTTAATAAAAGAATCGCCAACCTGTCCAGTCAGGATCAGATGCTGGCCCAGCTGAAACAGCAGGGGCTCATCGATCCTGACATTTTCATCTCCCAGCA
>CAJUFK010000084.1 GCA_910585535.1 uncultured Angelakisella sp.
ATAATGCCGATGCCTTAGTATACCACACCCGCCCCCCTCTGACAAGCGGCGGCCCAGCGGCCGCAGGCACCCCCCCGCCGCTCCGCGGCTAAGGGTTGTGCGGGGGCATAGGTTGTGCCTGGAGTCGTGGGCTGTAAAAGGCGGCGGGTTAGCACCCACAGGCACCCCCCCGCCGGCGGCCCAGCGGCCGCAGGCACACCCTCCCCGCCGCTTCGCGGCTAAGGGTTGTGCGGGGGCATAGGTTGTGCCTGGAGTCGTGGACTGTAAAAGGCGGCGGGTTAGCACCCGCAGGCACACCCTCCCCGCCGCTTCGCGGCTAAGGGTTGTACGCTGGCTGGGGACGGTGTCAGGCAGGGACAAAAGAACAAAGGGCCGCTCTTCTGTAAAAAGCGGTCCTTTGCTTTTTTGCGCCCTAGGATTTTGTACAGTCGGCGATCCCATCGCAGAGGGCCGCAAAGGCTTGGGCTGGGACCTCGCTGCCTTCACCGCCCCCCTCCGCAAAGATGACGACGGCGTACCGTGGTTCCCGGGCGGGGTAAAAGCCGGCAAACCATCCGTGAAGGACCTCCTCTTCCCCCTGGAAGATCCCGGTCTGGGCTGTGGCAGTTTTCCCCCCTGCGCCTCCCCGGTCCGGACGCGCCCGGGTGCCGCTTCCCCGTTCTACCACACCAATGAGCATCGTCTGGAGGGCGGCGGCGGTAGACGGCTTTATGATCTGGGCTCCCGGTGCAGGCTCTTCCCGAAGTTCCAGGTCGCCTCCGTTCAAGGTGGTGCCCCGGTATACCGTAGGGGAAACAAACCGTCCGCCGTTGGCAATGGCGGAGATCATCTGGGCGATCTGGACCGGAGTGGCGGTAAATTCCCCCTGACCAAAGGAGAAATTGGCCAGGTCCCCTCCCCAAAGGTCCCGGCCCTTGGGGAGGGCCCCCGCTGCCGCCGTCACCCCTTCCCCCAGCTTGGCGGAGGAGCCGAAGCCCATTCGATAGGCCATGTCACAGAGGGCTTCGCCCCCCACCTGCATCCCCAGGTTGATAAAGTAGGGATTGCAGGATTTCTCCAGGGCCTCCGCCATGGTCAATTCCCCGTGTCCGTAGCGGTAGTGGCAGTGGTACTTCTGCTCCCCCAGCTGGTAGTACCCCTGGCACTGGTGGCTGTAATAGGGGGAGAAGCCCTGTTCCAGGGCGGCGGCAGCTACGCAAAGCTTGAAGGTGGAACCCACGTTGTAGGCCCCCAAAGCGCGGTTGAAGAAGGGGCTGTCCGGGGCGGAAAGCGCCTCCTCCAGCCGGGTGAGGTCGTAGGCGGGGCGGCTCACCATGGCCAGCACCTCCCCTGTATCCACCTCCATCACCACGGCGGCCCCCTTCTGGATGTCTGCCATAGCCGCTTCTGCCGCCTCCTGGATGCCTCGGTCCAGGGTGAGGACCACCCCTCCCTGGGGAGCGGTCCGCTGGTCCACCACTTCGGCGGCCCGGTCCTCCACCGCACTGCGGTTGGCGTCTACGAAGTACCGGGCGTAGACACTGCCTCCCATCTCCCGAAGAAGATCGTCGTACCCTTTCTCGATGCCGGCCACCCCATGGCCGCTTTCGTCTACATACCCCAGAAGGTGGACCGCCAGCTGTTCCCCGGAGTACCGCACCGGCAGCCGGAACACCGCCGCCCCTTGGGGCTGGGTGTCAGGGAGCCAGGGATACCGGGAACTACGCACTACCATAGGCCGCCCCTGGCGAAGGACCTCCAGGGCCTCCGGCAGCTCCTCCTGGGGGAGATTTTCCCGAAGGAGTTCCATTCCCTCCGGGGTGGGGGAGACTGCCAGGGCGGTGACATAACTGCGGTTCACCAGGGGCTTGCCGTACCGGTCATAGATAGTCCCCCTGCTGGTTCCCAGTTCCAGCAGGGAAGTGCTTTGCCGCGCCGCCGCCTGGGCCAGGCTTTCCCCCTGCCCCAGAACAGAAAGCCGGACCATTAAAACGGTCAGGCAGAACAAAAACACCCCATGGAGCCAAACGATCCGTTTTGCCACACCAAGTTCCTCCCTTTGCCATCGCTCCTACTATCATGCCCGGATCCTGGAAAACCATTCCCCGGGGTCCGCCTGTACCCCAGGAAAATAAAGCGGGGATCCGCCGCACAGAGGGCGAGGGGGAACTTGCCCGGCAGGCTCTTTGGTTTGCTGCGTGTTGATCGTCTCCCTCTTGGCCGCTGGCGTTTCCGGCCTGGGATACCGTTTCCGTTACCCTATTTTTAGTATTTGTATGAAAAGTGTGTTGGCATTTTGAAAAAATGGTCGAAATATATAGATATACCACACATAAGGAGGTAAATTTGTATGGGAAAGAATGTAAAAGAGAAAAAATGGCTTCTGCCGGTCTGTTGTGCAGCAGTCGCCCTGGTCCTTGTTGGGGTGGTCATCCTTCGCACGCCCTCCCGCAATACCCTGGAACTGGATGATAATGCCACCATGGGCCCCCTTCCCGGTATCGATATGGAGCAGCGCCAGAAAGAACTTCAGCAGCAGCTGGACGAAACCATGGTCGCCTTTTCCATCAACAGCAGTCCGGTTTTTGCCTCCGGCAGAGCGGAGGGCAACCTGATGCTGGAAAACCCGGAGACCAACGCCAAGCTCCTGGTGGTTGAGATCCACCTGGACAGCACCGACGAGATCATCTACCAGTCCAAAGCCCTTCCGGTTGGCTCTTACATTGAAACGGCCCGTCTGGATAAGGTCCTGGACCCCGGCACCTACCCCGCCACGGCCTATTTCAAAGCCTATCGGGAAAGCGACCAGACTTTTGTAGGACAGGCGGGGGCGGCCATTACGATCTCTGTTCTCAGCTGAGGCGCGGCCATCCATACAGATACAGGCTGTGTATGGAAGGAGTGCTTTTGCGATGAAAACGAAATCTATTTTCCGCCTTCTCCCCATTTTGCTGATTGGGGCTCTGCTTGTAACCAGCGCCTATGGGGCGGATCTTCCCATTGGGGCCTCCAATATGGACATTCCCATTGGAGCCTCCGGGGATATGGTGATGGTGGGCACGGTGGAGCCCACCATCATGTCGGTCACCATGCCCACCTATGTTCCCTTCCATATTGCCCGGGCGGTGCAGGGGGACAACAAGGTGATTTCCCCCCGCATCACTGTGACCAATAATTCCAGTGTTCCGGTGAGCTTGGAAGTCTCGTACACCAGAGTGGATCTGAGCAAGCTTCCCGGGACCACCTGGAACAATGGACAGTATGTCGGGAACAACCAGATCGCCATTGGATTCCAACCGGAGACAACCGTAAATCAAATGCCCACCTCTTTGGCCGGGACCAAGTGGCTCCAGGCAAATGTCTTCCAAAATGTCAATGTGATGTCCCTAAGCGCCTACGGAGAGTCTGCCATGTATGTTGTGGGGACCTTGGGCAGCGCCGTTCCGGAAAACAATACCTTCTCCGTGATTCCCACCTTTGTGGTTCGTCAGGCAAGATAAGAACCGGCTTTCTAAAGACATAAGAAGTGACATAACCCCTGTATCTGTATTTGGCAAGGGCCGGGAGAACATTCTCCCGGCCCCTTTCCTATGGAAGGATCACTTGATCCCAGATGCCCCGGTAAGGATATACCCCGTGGAATCCCTGGCTGGCCGCAAAAAGGAAATAGGCGAAGCCTCCCGCAAGGAGGAGGATCGTCCGCCGCTTTGCAGTTAGGCGCCTGCCGGGCAGAAGCGCCGCTTCCGGCAGGGCCAGCAAGGAGAAGAACGCGATATAAATGGAAAGCCGTTCCAAAATAAAGTGTCTGGTGATAAACAGTTGGATTAGCAGGGAATAAAAGACACTGTTGGCCAAAACAGGGGAGACAGCTGGCTCCTCCATCGCTTGTTTGATAAGGGGCAGCGCAAAGAGAAAGCATCCCACAGGGAGAAACAGATAAAGAACGCTGTTCCCCTGCCAGTAGATCCCGCCCAAGTAGTGCTGATATTTCGGGATGCGGGCGATTACTGCGCAAAGCAGGGGATCCAGCAGATACGCCATCCCAGCCGCCGCCCCAGCCAAGCCGTAGTGCCTCTTAGAGGGCCGCAGGCAGAGGAGGAAGGAGAGGGGCGCCATAATAAGAGCGCTCCAGTGAAAGCAGGATGCCAACAGGATGATGCCGCAGGAGGGCAGGAAACGGCGCTGTTTCAAAAAGGGGTAGATCCATAAAAGGACGGCAGCGGCCAGCGCCTGACGCAGAAAGTTCATGCTGAGGGCGAGGTATTGGAGAACAAGAAACAGATAAACGCTTATCCAGGGGGTGGAGGAATAGCGTCCGATCCAGGCAAAGACCAGCACCAAAAACAGAAGATGAAAGAGGAAAAGGAAGACCCGGTAATCGCCGCCCAAACGGGAAACAAGCAGGTTCAGCAGCAGATACCCCGGCTCGATTTGAGGCAGTCCGGACAGTCCCGCCTCCGCTACGGTTTGAAAGATGGTTTCGTACATACGGTAATCAAAGCCGGTGACATACCGGAGGGATGCCAGGAGCCAGCAGAAAGCGCCTATGGTCCACAGGTAAGTTTTCTGATTTTTGGACGGCAGCAGTCCGCCGGATAAGCTTGCAAGGATCAGCAGGAAGTAGAGCAGCACAGGAGGTCACCTCTTGATGAAGTTTGACAACCATAAGGATAGCCAGGATCTTGCAAAATGTCAAGGCTGCAAAAAACAGCAGCTTTCATTTCTTAGAACCTGTACTCATAACCGAAGGATGGCGGGAAAAGGCCGGCCAGACGGTGTGCAGCGGTTGTAAATACAGGTTCTTAAAATCACCATGGCCGTTTATGGTTTCCCTCCCTTCATACCGATTGTACCAAAACAGCGAAAGCCTCTTTTTATGATTCTTGCGGTTTTTGTTTGCCCCGGGAGGCAATCTTGGCTTTCCGAAGCTGGAAATATAAAAAATCAGCCGCAGAACAGCCCAGAAAGTGGTTCTACGGCTAAATTTCATGGTTGGAGCAAGGGGACTCGAACACCCGGTATCCTACCCCAAAAGCAGGCGCGCTGCCAGCTGCGCTACGCACCGTCAAACTCTATAGCCTGCTACAGAGCATGGCCACATAAAGGCAGAAGGTCAGCAGCCTTTTCTTTTGTGCTTCTTTGGACTCGCTACAGCATCCGCCGCAGCCCCTCCGCCGTCTCCTGCCAATCGGAGCGAAGCTTCCCGGAGCCTTGGGCAAAGTTTGCCTTGCCGCCGCCTTTGCCGTTGTACAGACCGTTTAGCAGTTCGCAAAGGTACTTGCAGTCCGCCGGACTGTCCGGGGCCTTTCCGGCCAGATAGCAGAGCCGGCCCTCCTCGCCGTCCTTGCCGGGGACAGGCCAAAGGACCACCGCCGCCACCTTGGGGTTCTCGATGAGTTTCCCCAGCAGCAGCTTTGCCTCCTTGCTGTCCAGGTTTGGCTGACAGGTGAGGATCACCCGCCCCAGACGGCCCTCCTCCTGGGTGGAGGCCAACAGTTCCCGGGCGTAGATCTCGGTGAGTAGCTTCCCTTTTTCCCGAAGAGCTGCCCCCAGAGAAGCGATCTCCCCTTTGAGCCGCCGGATGCCTTCGGGGATTTCCCGTTCCTTTACCGAAAGTGCCGCTCCGGCCTCTTGGGTCACCTGGTTCTTTGCCCGGTAGTCCCGAAGGGCCCGGAGACCGCAGAGGAACACCACCCGGCTTCCCCCCTTGTTGTGTTCCTGGCGTAACAGCTTCACCAGCCCAACCTCTCCGGTGGAACGGGCATGGGTGCCGCAGCAGGTGCAGACGTCCCCGTCTTCAATCTCCACAATGCGAAGATCCCCGGCGACCTTTTCGGTCTTTTTCCGCAGGGTCAGCCTGTCAACTTCCTCCGGGGAGGCGATGTAGCAGCGAATGGGGTGGTTTTCGTAGATGTTCCGGTTGGCCTTGTCCTCGGCGGCGTCCATCTCCTCCTGGGTCACGGGGCGGCTGAGATCGATGGTCACCAGGTCGCTGCCCATGTGAAAGCCGACGTTCTCCACCCCGAAAAGGCTCCAGAAGGCCCAGGAAAGGATGTGTTCCCCGGTGTGCTGCTGCATATGGTCCAGCCGCCGCTCCCAGTCCAGGCGGCAGGTGACCTTGGTCCCCGCCGGGATGGGGAAATTGGTGGTGTGGAGGATTCGCCCCTCCCTTTCGTGGGTCTCAAAGACCTGGATGCCATTGATGGTCCCCCCGTCGGAGAGCTGCCCGCCCCCTTCGGGGAAGAAGGCGGTGCGGTCCAACACGATGTGGTAGCCGTCGATGATGGGCAGGCAGTCCAGGACGACGGCCTCCCACTGGGTCAGATGGCTGTCCTGCTCGTAGAGCTTGATGGTCTCCATTGTTATACCCCCTTGGCGATCTTTTCTTCGGTCTGGCGAAGAACGGCCTCCCGCAGCTCCTTTGTCTGGGGGAACCAGGCCGCCTCCCGGAGGCCATATTCCCGCTGGAGGGAAAACTCCAAATCCTCCCAGGTGGAGAGAGGGGATTCGTTGTGCTGGATCACCGCCTCCACCTTGTCCAGGATCTTGAAGAGCCGGGCCTCCGGGGTCTCCAGACGGGCCATCTCGTCAAAGAGAGCGGAGAATTCCTCCCTGGTCCCCTTCGGAAGAAGGGTGAGGATGTCCTGCACCGCCCGGTCCTCCACCGCCTCGTCAGCCTGGGTCTTGCGGAAGGTGGGGATGTCCCCGGTTACCGCCTCCCCCAGGTCGTGAATGAGGCACATCCGGATGACCTTACCGGTATCCACCCCGGGGAATTCCGGGGCCAGCAGCTGAGCCATGAGAGCGGCCCGCCAGGAGTGTTCCGCCACAGTTTCCGGGTCCCCCTGGGAGTTGGTGCAGTGGCGGGTGCGGCACTTGAGCTTTTCCGCCAGGGCCAGAAAATCCAGGAATTTTTGCCAGTCCATAGTCTACTCCTCGCTGTCTTTTTTGTGGATGCACTGGGGACAAAGGCCGTAAAGCTCCAGGCTGTGCCCGGTGATGGCAAAGCCGGTCCGTTCCCCCAGGTTCCGCTCCAGTTCCTCCAAGGGGCAGCCGGGGATAGGCACCGAACTGCCGCATTGGGTACAGATCAGGTAATGCCGGTGGCGGCTGTCCCGCAGCTGGTAGGAGAGGGTGCCGTCCTGGCTGGAATGTTTCAGCGTCAGCCCCTTTTCCGCCAGAACGGAAAGGGTGCGGTAAACGGTGGAGAGGGAAACCCTCCCGTCCCCGGACAGAATGCGCCGGTAGACCTCTTCGGCGGAAAGAGGCTCCTCGGTGTGGGCCAGCACCTCCAGCACCGCCTGGCGGCTGGGGGTGTTCTTGAGCCCCTTTTCCCGCAAAAGTTCAGCCTCCAAAGCGTCCGCCTCCCTTCGGCTAAAAGCTGCCTTTTATTATACTCCCAGGGGGGAGGGGTGTCAAACCTCAAAAGGCGCGGCAGACAGGCCGCGCCTTTTACAGTTCCTCCCGCAGCTCCCCGCAGAGGGCGGCCATCTCCCGGAGGTCTTCCTCCGGGACCACATCGGCCAGTTCGCACCCCAGGGGATCGGCGATAAAGGCGTCCAAAGCCTTACGAACCACCGCCAAGTCCTTCTCCCCGGCGGGGATGCGGAGAACCTTCAGCTGGGTGTCCATCTCCAGTTCCCTGGTGTCCAGCCCACCGCTGACCTTGCACTCCAGCAGCAGGGCGGCCAGGTCGGTGATAAAGTCCACAGCGCAGTTGATGGACATTTCGTATCCCTCGCCGTTTTCATAGGCCAAAGATTCCCCGGGACATTGGAAGTCCCCCTCCAGCCGATCCACCCCGAAGTCGGCGAAAATTTCCCCCAGGGGGATCTCCGCCTTCCCCTTGGCGGCCAGGTAGTCCAGCAGGGTCAGGCTGTCGTCGGTGCCTCCCAAAAATTCGCCCCAGTACCGTTGGGTGATGTACATTTTGGTTCCTCCCTAAAACTCCAGCTTCAGCAGATAGGCGTCCACCCATGTCTCCCCGCCGTCTGGGGAGGACATGGGGTAAAGGATGACCGCCGTGGCGGTGTCCGGGTCGTAGGCCGCCAGGGGTTCCCCGCCTTGGGTCCCCTCCCTGGGATGGATGTCCAGAGCGGTCCGCTCCCCGGTGCGGTGGTCCAAAAGCTCCACCGTTTCCGCCCCTCCTTCTTCCAGGACCCGGAGGAGGGAAAAGGCGGGTTCCCGCAGGAACGGCGTTCCCTCCCCGCCGGGCAGCGTTGTTTCCTTGCCCCCGGCCAGATCGGCCAGCACCGTCTCTGTGGTCCCATTCCCGGCCTTGTCGTAGACCAGATAGCCCGGCGTTTCACACCACTTCCAAGCTAGCCAAAGGGGCGAGAACTCCCGCACTCTTTGGCCTTCCCGGTTATAGACGGCAAAGGTGGGCTTGTTCTCCACCCGAAAGACCAGGTAGTCCCCGTCGGGGGAAAGGCTCTCGAACTGCTCCTCTGTCTGGCACTGGAATTTGGATACCGTCCCCTCCGGCTCCAAAAGGTCGTAAAGAGTGACATCTGGGTGGTTGGTCCAAACTCCCAGCCCCGTCCGGGAGGGCTGCCCGTTGAGCCAGGACAGGGGGATGGGGTCGACTCCCTCCGGGGTCAGGGGGAGCAAGTAAGGGTTATATTTCTGGTTAAAAACAAGGTAAGGGGTCCCCTCCCGGACAAAGCTGCCCTGAACCGACAGGTTGCCGGCCGGGTCGGAAAGGCCGGCCAGCAGGACGGTCTCCCCGGTGGAGGGGACCCAGGAAAAGACCCGGAACTCCACCGGAATCAGCAGCTCCTCCCGGGCGGTGAGAAGGAGCAGCCGGTCTTCCCCCGCCCATTCCAGGACCCGGGCCCTGGGACTCGCATGGGTATAGTCAAAGCCGTCCCCTGTCAGGGCCGCCTCTACCTTCTCCGACGGCAGCGGCTGGAGGGTGAAGGAAAGAGGCCGCCCCTCCTCCGGCTCGCTTTCCCGGCTCTCCTCCGGACCGCTGGACCCTCCCCCCAGCAGATGGGATGACACCTCCCCTGGCTCCTGCTCCGCCCCGGCGCACCCCGCCAGGCAGAGGCAAAAGGCCAGCGCCCCGGCCCAAAAACGACGGCCCATGGCTCATTCCTCCTCGATGACGATGTTGTATTCCTTCCCGTCCTCCTGGCAGGGCAGGGCGTAAAACCGCTTCCCGATGATCCCCCTCAGCCTCCGGATGTCCTCGATGTCGGTGGAGCCGAACTCCTGGTAGCAGGTGACCTTGCTCTCCCGGTTCAGGTCCTCGTAAAAATCGGTGATAAAAAGCATATACTCGTCCAGCAGATCCTCAAAGGGGCACTGAGTGATGTCCCTGGGGGAGCCGCCCTCCTCCCCGTAACAGTCCGGCTCCATCTGGAAGGAGAGGGAGGTGACGTAGACCATCCCCCCTTTCACGATGCCGTAGGGGTCTTTGGTCCTGTAGATGCCCTCCTCGATCCGCTCAAAGCCCGGGCCTGCGTACTTCTCCGGGGTGTAGTCCCGAAAGTGTGTCATCTTTCATCCGTCCTTTCCGTTTCTGTTTCCCTTTCTGCCGGGGGCTCCTCCCCGGTGGGGGCCTCCGCCTGGGGGCTTTCCTCCTCCCGGGGCGGCTCCTCCCCGGGGACCTCCGTTTCCTCCGTCACCGCCGGGGGCTTGTCCTCCAAACGTTCCTCGAATTCCCCGGGGAGGAATCTGGGCCGCTGGGGCCGCTCCAGGTAGAAGGCCGGATCGTAGTCCCGGGAGGGAAGGGGGCAGGGCTGCCCTCTCCCAGCCAGGAAAAGAAACACCAAAAGCAGAGCCAGGGAGACCAGGGAGCAGGCCGCCCCGGGAACCAGCCCCGGCGTTAGGTAGTCGAAGCGGATCACCGCTTCGCCGGCAGGGACCCGCACCGCCATAAAGCCGATGTTGGCCTTTTCGATCCGGGCAGGTTCCCCGTTTACCGTGGCGGTCCAGCCCTTGTCCCAGGGCACCGAGAAGAACAAAAGTCGCTCCCGTCCGAAATTTGCCGTGGCGGTAAAGCCCTTCCGGTCAATGACAAAGCTGTCGCAGGTCATCATGGAGCGGTCGGCCACATCCAGCTCCAGCTCGTCGGCGGCAAGGCCCCCTTGCCAATCGCTTTCCACTGGCCGCAGGATGTCCTTATGCCGGGCGGCAGCCTCGTCCTCCAGGTAGATGCCGTGGAGAAGGGCCCGGGACTTGTAGTCGGTGGGCAGGGCCTCCCAGTCCTTTTCGCTGATATACCGGTCGTAGGAAAAGCCCATGGGCAGATAGTTTTGGTTTTGGTAGATGTTGTATCCCAGGCGGTTATCCACCAGGGTAAAGCCCCGCATGGGGGCCTGCTCCTTCTCCCCTTCGGCGATATAAAGCCACTTTACCGAAAGCAGGCTCCGCAGGTGGACATATTTCGCCTCCGGCTTGGAGGAGACGTCCCGCTTTACCCCCACCTCTGGGTAGAAGGCCATAATGGAAGTGGGAATGACGCTGTGGAAGCACTGGATGTTGGGCAGATCCCAGTACATCCCCAAGTTGTCGCTCCCTTTGTAAATGTCGCTTCGGGCGAACTCCCCGTCCGGATCCATGGCCATCATCCCCCGCCCGGGAATGGCCTTCTCTACGATCCACCGGTTGTCCGAATAGGTGGCTTTGCCAATGAGCATCATGGTGAAGGTAAAGACAAAGCATCCCACCAGGATAGCGGAACAGAACCGCTCCTTGAACTGAGCCTCCCCTCGGTAGTGGGAAAGGAGAAAGGCGGTGAGAAGGAAAAAGACCAAAGTCAGGGATCCGGTGGTAAGGAACTTTTCCAGATATTTATAAAGGCCGAACTTCCAGACCCCGTCCACCCGTTTGGGGGTCAGGCCGGAGATGACCAGAAGCAGCACAATGGTTCCGCCGGTGACTCGGATGGCCTTGGCAAATTTGGCCTTATCGGCGTTTTCCAGGGCGATGGCAGTGGCCAGCACCATCATCAGGGTGGGCATATAATACCAGCGGGCATAGTAGGAGTAGTTTTCCAGCACGAAGAGGTGGTTCCCCATGGGCACCAGGGCCAGAATGGCGGAGACAGCCAGGATCTTTTTCAGCCAGCTTTTTTTTGCGGCGAAGAAGTAGGCCAGCACCCCTACCGCGCCCACCACCGGCAGATAGGCGGAAAGGGAGGCCCATTGGGCCCCGTGGTCGGGGAAGAAGTTGTTAAGGGCAGGCATATCCGGGGCGAAGAAGAGACTGTGGACGATGCCCAGATACCGCTGGGGGTTGGAGTAGTACCAAAGACTCCCCCCCAGCAGGAGGTTGCCGTCGGTGGTGCGGGGGTTGCCCAGAATAGCCAGAACCGACGGCAGAAAGGCGAACATGGCCATCCCCATCCCCAGCAGGGCCTCGGCGGCCAGCAGGAAGAACCGTTTCGCCGTCATCCGCCACTGGGGAGAGGATAGGCGGCAGAAGAAGTAAAAGATGACGAAGATCACTTCGCCGATGAAGAACCAATAGTTCACCACGGCGTTGACGGCGATGCCGGCGGCAAAGAAGCCGTACTTGTTTTCGGTCATGGCCTTTTCCAGCCCGATGAGAAGCAGGGGGAAGAAGACGATAGCCTCGTGGAAGTGGTTGAAGAAGATGTTGTACACCGAAAAGCCGGAAAAAGCATACAAAAGGGCACAGAACACCGCCCAGTCCCCATCCCGGACGAACCGCCGCAGATACCAATAGGCGGTAAGGGCGGCGCACCCGGACTTGAGCATCAGCAGGGGCGCCATAAGGTGGGGCAGAAAGCTGGTGGGGAAGGGGATCGTAAGCCAGAAGAAGGGGGAAAAGAAGAGGTAGAAGCTGTAGGAGCCGATGAAATTGGCCCCCAGGTCGGTTTTCCAGTTCCACCAGAAGTTCCCTTCCCGGATGGCCTGGTGGGCCAACTGGTAGAAGGGGATCTGCTGGACGTTAAAATCTCCGTAGTAGAAAAAATACCCCTTATCGTACAAAAGGTAGGGGAGAAATGCGGCGGCTGCCACAAACAGCCCCAGCAAAAAGACCCGGAGGGATCTCCCCCGGGCGGGGGTCAAGCTGTGTTCCATCTTTTGCACCTCGCAATGGTAAAACATGGGAAGCGGCCGGCGTATCGCGATCGGCCGGGGACCGGTATGACGGCTGCCTCAAAAAGTATACCATATTATTGGAGAGGATAAAAGGAAAAAATGAGTCTTTTTATAAAGTGCGCTGATTTGTACACCCTTTTGGCCATCGCTTACAGTATTACGCATCAGGAACAGCGGGAGCAACAGCCCCCGGGGCACAAACAGATAGGACGGCGGAATAGTCAACGCCTATCACCGCCGCCCTGGTTTGGGCTTTCATCAGGGGATTTTTTTTATGGGATGCCTGATAACCGTTTTCTGCTTTTCTGCAGCAGTCTTTCTTGGATCAGATAGATAGATTTCGTGGTGCAATCTGCCGCCGGTCATATCATTTTCATAACCGTTTTGCTCTAAGTAGGCGTCCATCAAAGCGATGGTCGCAGGCTCATCATCATAAGAACCGTGATGCATAATTTGAACACACAGTCCTTCGTCTATGGTCAGAAATTCTGCCGAAGAACAATCCAGCTTTTTCTTTTTGGACGCCGTTTCAACCGCCCAGTTGAAATCATCTTTTGTAATAAAATCCGGTAAGCGGATCACGGAGATCCAGTTAAAAGAGGATTTGTCGGAATAGTCCACGCTGTCTGCGCCGCTTTGCCACCAAAAACCTTCCAGCGGGGGAACAACATATTCAAAAAAGCCCTCAATTGTATGATCGGTTTTATAGCTCATTTTTAGAGTGTATGCAACGGCGTACAGTACGTTGATTGCCCGTTGATAAGCCCCGTCAACCTCGTTGGGGTCGCCTTTTCCCCGCACGGCAATATAGTTAGCCTTCGGAACGGTAACGATTTCCGGCTTGTTTTTCGGCATATAAAATTCTTTGTATTCTTTCTTGAAATCAAAAGCCATAACGACCTCCGTAATTGCAGTTTGTCGGTTCG
The DNA here is from genome assembly GCA_910585535.1 of uncultured Angelakisella sp. Classification (GTDB taxonomy): domain Bacteria; phylum Bacillota; class Clostridia; order Oscillospirales; family Ruminococcaceae; genus Angelakisella. Next base: position 12,980 of record CAJUFK010000084.1, read on the forward strand.
CTTATTGACCCAAGCATAGCACATCTTTTCGCTGAAATCAATCCCTGTTTAATGTCCGTTCCAACTATCCAGACGGTCAAGGGGCCGGGCGGAAGTCAATCCTGGGAGAAGTCCCCGGGACAACTGGCCCGGAACTTTCCCCGCAGCACCTCCACCGCTTTCTTTTCAATCCGGCTGACATAACTCCTGGAAATCCCCAGCCGTTTCGCTACCTCCCGCTGGGTAAAGGGCCGCTGTCCGCCCAGGCCGTACCGCAGGGCGATGATCTCCCGTTCCCGGTCATCCAGGAAGGACTCAATGTACCTCCGCAGCTGGGCGGATTTCAGCTGGAGGTCGATCTGCCCCACCATGTCGATCTCCTCGCTCATAATGTCCATTAGGGTGAGGCTGTTTCCCTCCCGGTCGGTGTCCACCGGGTCGCTGAGGCTTACGTCCGAGGCGGATTTCCGGCGGGAACGAAAGTGCATAAGGATTTCATTTTCAATACACTTACTCGCATACGTGGAGAACTTCCTCGACTTCTCATAATCGAAGGTAGACGCCGCCTTGATAAGCCCGATGGTGCCGATGGAGATAAGATCCTCCTGCTCCCCGGAGATGGCGTAGTATTTCTTGACGATGTGCGCCACCAGACGGAGGTTGTGTTCGATCAGCTGGTTCTTCGCTGCGGTATCTCCCTGACGGATTCGGATGAGGCACTCCCGTTCCTGACGGGGGGAGAGGGGCTTGGGGAAGGTGCCGGAGCAGGTGACGTGAAGGGCGAAGTACAGCAGATTACAAAGGGCGGCCCAAACAAGATCGAGATACATCCAATGTCACTCCTTTCTCCCTATTCATATGCTGGAAAAAGGGGGAAACCGGCAAGTCCGGAGCCGGGAAAAATCCGGACACCTTGCCTTTTGGGACACGCCCTAAAAAACACCTCCCGAAAAATCCGGGAGGTGCTTCATTGGCAGGGATATAATGTCCTATACTTGATACCACCGTATCTCGTTGGGACCCAGTTCCAGGAAGAAGCTGGAGCTGTCCCCGCGCCAGACCGTGGTGGACTGGGGCTCGTAGGTGTTGTTTACCACACAGAACCGCCCGGCCTCTGGGTAGGCGTGAACGTCCACGCTGCAGTTGCTGGAGAACCACTGGCCCAGCGCCTGTTCCCCGTGGGAGGCCCACAGGATGGCGCGGTGGAGAAGGCGGCTGTTCTGAAAGGAGTAGGGCAGTCCGGAAAGGTAGACCCCCCGGCCGGAGCCAAAGGCGTTGACCGCCATCTGGACCTCCTTCTCCCGCTGAACCAGCACCTGGGCGCCCTCCAGGGCATAGATGCCCTTCTTGCCTTCGCCAAAGTCTGCCGCGCCTTCCTGGTCCGCCAGGATGAAGTGGCCGGGATGCTCCTCCCAGTTGTACTTGTCGTACCCCAGGGTAAAGCCGGTCTCTTTTTCCACCCCCAGCACCTGGGCAAGCTGGAGGTACCGGCCCTGGTATTGGTGGCCGGTGGGTTCCCCAACGCCGATAAAGCCACCGCCGTTCCAAACAAAACGCTTGACAAGGGCGGAAATATCCGGGTCCTCCCAGACGGGGCCGCCGGTGTGGGCGGTGTCCCCGTCCCCGATGTTCAGCAGCACGTCCACATTTTCCAGAACCAAGGGGTTCTCCTTCAGGTCGTCAAAGCTGAGGAACTGCACGTCAAAGGGTGCGCCGGAAAGGGCCTCGATGATGCCGGCATAGGAATAGTTCTGCTTTTGGTAGAGGGCGTGGTGGACCATGTGGCAGCCCCAGGACCGGGACCGGCCCCAGCAGTTGAGTACCGCCACCCTTTTGGCACAGTAGGGCTTGGCCCCGCCAATGTTCTTATACAGTTCCCGGAACTCTCTGCAGACCGATTCCACATAGTCGACAAATTCCGGAAAGTCACAGGCCAGTTTTAGGTAGCCGCCATACCCAATCCGATCAATGGGCTTGCGAAGAATGGCCCGGCGGGCGGTGATCCAGTTCTCCCGGGCCTCCTTTACAGGATCGCCGCCGGGGTGGAAGGTGTCGGGGAAGAAGTAGGGGAGAAAACGTCCTTCGGTGTAGGTCACCCCGGGGATGTCGGAGATGAGGCGCAGGGTGGAGCCGTTGCCCACGCTGCC
>CAJUFK010000085.1 GCA_910585535.1 uncultured Angelakisella sp.
CCGTTCCTGTATCGTCCAAAACCATAGCCCAGGCGTGATGTTCTTCCAGCATTTCGGCCAGCTCACCAGCCGCCGTCAAATGTCCTGTTCCATCCAGAGTGATCCTGTCACCGATTCCACTTATGGAGAGTTCTGGTGCCGCCGAGGTCTGCCAGGCCCAGATCAGCATAGAGAAAAATAAAACAATATTGAGCAGCAGGAACAGGAGGATGATGCCGATCATGGTCAAAAGGTATTTCCGAAAAAAAAGCTCCACCGTTTTCATTGCTCCGGCTCCTTCACCATCAGCTTATACCCCAGCCCCTTTACCGTCAGGAGGGATACCGGCTTTGACGGATTTTCCTCGATCTTCTCCCGCAGGTGCCGGATGTGGGTCATCAGCGTTGTCTCATAGCCCTGCCAGATTTCTCCGCACAGCGTTTGACAGAGAACGCCGATGGTGACGATCCGGCCCGCATTTTCCGCCAGCTTTTCAAAAACGCTATACTCCTTGGCGGTCAAGGGCGTCCGCAGTCCATCTCGGATAACCTCTGCCCGGTCTAAATCCACCGAGGCAGCGTTCAGCGTAACAACCCGCTCTTTTTCAGGATAGGCCCGTTTCAAAATTGCCTGAACCCGCAGCAGCAATTCCTTCGGGAGAAAAGGCTTGACCAGATAATCGTCCGCCCCCAGCTCGAACCCGGCAAAGCGGTCCTCGGCTTCTCCCTTCGCGGTGAGCATGAGGACGGGAACCTTGCTGACGGCCCGAACTTCCTGGAGCAGCTCAAACCCGTCCATATCCGGCATCATCACATCTAAAATGATGATGCCGGGTATTTTTTTCGCCATCACCGCCAGCGCCTCTCTCCCGGAGGCCGCTACTGTAATTTGTGTATATCCGGCGCTCTCAAAAATGGAGCGGATCATCGTCCGCAAATCCTTTTCATCGTCCACGACAAGAATCTCTTTATCCAACATAGATGTACCTCCTGTCCATGCTCATTATAGCGTAGAAACTTAAAATTGTATATGCCACCAGCGCAATCTCAAGGTTATCTCAAGGTTCCCTCAAGGATAGCTCAAGGATCGCGTTGTATACTGACCTCGCAAAGGAGGTAACCGCTATGAGCGAATATGTTATTGAAACAAATCACCTGACCAAGCAGTATGGGGCGCAGAAGAGCGTGGCAGAGCTGAACATCCATGTTCAGAGAGGCCGCATCTATGGTCTGCTGGGTCGGAACGGAGCCGGAAAAACCACCACCATGAAGATGCTGCTGGGTTTGACCCAGCCCACCTCCGGGGAAGTGTCGATCTGGGGAAAGCCCCTGCCTGGCAACGAGAAGACGCTGTTGCCCCGCATCGGCAGCCTGATCGAGTCCCCTGGCTTCTATCCCAATCTGACGGGGACGGAGAATCTGCGCATTTTCGCCGCCCTGCGGGGGCTGAAAAACCAGAACGCCATCCAAAGCGCCCTGGAACTGGTGGGCCTGCCCTACCGAGACAAAAAACTCTTTTCCCAATACTCCCTGGGGATGAAGCAGCGGCTGGCCATCGCCCTGGCGGTGATGCACGACCCGGAACTGCTGATCCTGGACGAGCCCATCAACGGTCTGGACCCTATTGGTATCGCGGAGGTACGCTCCTTCATCCGGGGATTATGCGACGAACGGGGCAAGACCATCCTTATTTCCAGCCATATTCTTTCAGAGGTGGCGCTGCTGGCGGACGACATTGGCATCATCGACCACGGCGTGCTGCTGGAGGAGGAGAGCCTTGGGGAGCTGGAGGCCAAGAGCGACAAGTACCTTCACTTCACCGTCTCCGACACGGAACAGGCGGCAGAAATTTTGAGAGGGGTCTTCCCCGAGGACCGGTTCACCCTGGAGAATCGCCACAGCCTGCGGATCGACTCCACCAACATCCCAGTAAGCAAGCTGGTCACCGCCTTTGTCCAGGCCGGTCTGAGGGTCTCGGAGGCAGTGACGGTGGAGGAAAGCCTGGAGGACTACTTCAAGAGGGTAACAGGAGGTGAGGGGATTGCTTAAACTCATCGGCTGTGAGATGGCAAAGCTAAAGCGAAAAAAATTTATTCCCTTTGTGATCCTCTCCGCCTTTCTGTTTCCCCTCCCCCTGGCGGTGATGATGCTGACCCCCAGCATAGCGTCCCGGTACGACACCAAAGCCCAGCTGTTTGACGATTTTTACCAGTTTGTCCTTGGCTACGCGGTGGAACTGCTCCTGCCCTGCGTCATCGGCGTCATCACCGCCATGCTCTTCTTTATGGAGCGGGACAACGACACCTTCAAAAACCTGCGAACCATCCCGGTGACCAGCACCCAGATGATCCTTGCCAAGATCACGGTTTTGTTTCTGTTCGGGCTGATCTTCTGCCTGTCCTCGGCCATGGTCACCATCCTCTGCGGTAGTCTCATTGCCGAGGTGGGCGGGTTGGGCTACAAGCTGTGGCTGGCGGTGGAGTTGGGGGCGTTCATCACGGCGGGCACCCTGCCCTTGGTGGTGCTGGTGGTCTTTTTCAGCAGGACCTATATCTTCTCGGTCCTGCTCTGCATCTTTTACAGCGTGCTGAGCCTCACCGCTGAAAGCTGTTACGAGGTCATGCCCCGGCTCCTGTGCTGGTTGATGCCCATTCCCCTGACAAACCTCTGGTGCGCCGGGGACATGGTCCGCCACGGAGCCCGGGAGAGCATCGGCAGATTGCAGTACCTGGTCCCTACCACCACACAGACGGTTTTGATCCTGGGCGTGATGTCGGTTCTCTCTATCCTGCTCATTGACCTGCTGTACAAAAGGAGAGGGGGAGAGTAAGATGCTGGTGCTGATGAAAACCGAACTTTGGAAACTGAAACGGTATCACATGATCTGGGCGGGGGTCCTGCTGATGCTGCTCTCGGTCCTGCTTACCGTCTTTTCCACTACCGCCTTGGACGGCACTGTCTGGACCCTTCCCTTTTTTGCGGAACAGGTGATGAAAAACAACATTACAACCATTTTCCCCATGTGCATCGCCCTCATTACCGGATATATCATCAATCGGGAAGGGACGGACGACACGCTGAAAAGCATTCTGACAGTCCCTGTATCTTTTCCCGCGCTGCTGCTGGGCAAGCTGGCCGTCTGCGGCCTGCTCTCGTTGTTTCTGGGGCTGGCCAGCACCCTGTTCACTGTGGCGGCGTCCTTTCTGCTGGGTTTCCCTGGAGGGACACTTCCGGCCATCCTGCAAGCTGCGGCGCAGATCACGCTGAACTGCCTGTTCCTGTATCTTGCGGTCCTGCCGGTCATTGCCATTGCCGCCCGGCTCCCCAACGGGCATCTGATTGGGGCGGTGGTCGCCTTTGTCTACGGCTACGGCGGGATGTTCGCGGCGGGGAACATGACCCTGGCGAACCTGTATCCCATCACCGCAACCATGGGGCTGGTGGGATACCGCAGCTATGATGAGGCGGTGCATTGGAACCCGCTGCTCTGTGCCCTCAGTCTGCTGGCCGCCTTTCTGATTTCCGCCGCCATTGTGGCGACCACCCAAAAAGGCGCGCCCGTCAAAGGGACAAAAAAATCGAAACCGGTCATGACAAAAAAAGGTTGGTAAGGAGTGTGTTTTAAGATGAAAGAAAAGGTATCTGTTGTTATTGTTGCCGCTGTCTTTCTTGCGGTGCTGGTGTGCGTTGGAGGCTGGTTCCTTTCGGGGACGGGCAGCGACGCCTATTACACCCAGATCGACAACCGCCGGATGGAAGAGGTCCACAGCCGGGGCGGGGTCATCGACTTCAAGGGCGGGCTGCCCTATTCCTACACGCTGCTCTCCTACGACGAAAAGGGGAAGGAAAAGGAAATCACCTTCGGCACCTCCAAGGAGCTGCGGGAGGGGGCTTTCCTCCGCCTCACTGTCATACCTGTTCGGGGCGTTCTGGACTGGGCCGAGGTTTCCTATGAGGAGCTTCCCCCCGCGGTCCAAAAGCACTACGCCGGTTGAAGTCCGGGGCAAAAAGGGGTATCCTAATTGGGGAGACAAATCGAAAAAGTTGATAAAAAGTAGAAACTTATCTGCTACTCTGTCCCCAAGGAGGTGACCTTATGGGAACCAAGCTGCTCATCGTAGACGACGAGCCGGACATCGTCGCCATGCTGTCCGGCTTTTTCACCGGCAAGGGCTACCAGGTGCTTACCGCCCAAAACGGTCGGGAGGCTCTGAAAAAGGCGGAACAGTCCCCGGACCTCATTCTGCTGGATGTGGCTATGCCGGAGATGGACGGCCTTGCCGTCTGCCAGGCTATCCGGGACCGCCTGGCCTGCCCCATTTTGTTTCTCACCGCCCGCATCGAGGATACCGATAAGGTGCGGGGCTTTTCCGCCGGAGGGGATGACTACATCTTGAAGCCCTTCTCCCTGGTGGAACTGGAAGCCAGAGTGCAGGCCCATCTGCGCCGGGAGGCCCGGCATCAGTCCCAGGCACGGGTCCGGTTTGCCGGGGAGCTGGCCATCGACTATCTGGAGCGGCGGCTTTTCTTCGGCCAGGAGGAGATCCCCCTCACCAAAAAGGAGTTCGACATTGTGGAGCTTCTCTCCCAGAATCCCGGCCAGGTCTTTGACAAAGAGCGCATCTACGAAAAGATCTGGGGCTACGACAGCGAGGGAAGCAGCGGGGTGGTGGCGGAGCATATCCGCAGGATCCGAACCAAGCTGGCTGCCCACACCGATAGGGCCTATTTAGAAACCGTCTGGGGGTGCGGCTACAAATGGAACCGATAAGACGCCGCTGGCGGGACCTTTCCCTGCGGAAAGTCCTGGTGGTCTACATCACCGCCGCCGCCCTACTGGCCCTGGCCCTCTGCGAGATGACGGCCAACCTGTGCGATCTGGAGGTCAGGAAGATCTGCGCCGCCTATCCAAACACCATGGAACGATACTATCTCACCAACGAGAGAGGGGAGCGGCTGGGGGAAGGGACCTACATCGGCAGAGATGTGATCCCCCTGTCCCCGGAGGACCAGCGGACGGTGGACATCCTCCGGGCCCTGCCCACGGTGACGACGCCGGTGTGGTCCGCCCTCTGCATCCTGGGGGCGGCGCTGCTTTTCTACCAGGACAAGCTGAAACGGCCCCTGGCGGAGCTGCGGCAGGCGTCGGAAAAGATTTCCCAAAACGACCTGGATTTCACCGTCACTGTCTATGGCGGGGATGAGCTGGGCCAGCTTTCCGCCTCCTTCGAGACGATGCGGGCCGCCCTGGCCCGGAACTTTTCGGAGATGTGGCGGCAGATGGAGGAGCGCAAACGCCTGAACGCCGCCTTTGCCCACGACCTTCGTACCCCCCTCACCGTCCTCAAGGGCTACAACGAGATGCTCCAGGCCAGTGGAGAGCAAGAGACCCAGGCCACCGCCGTCACCATGGGGCGGCATATCGCCCGGCTGGAGCAGTATGTCTCCACCATGAGCCAGCTTCGCCGCCTGGAGGATACCCGGCCCAGCCCCCAGCCCACGGCTCTGGCCTCTCTGGCGACCTCCCTGGCGGAAAGCGGCGGGATGGTCTGTGCCCAGGCGGGGAAAGATTTCCTTCTGGATAACCAGACCGCCTCCCCAGAGTTATCTCTGGACGGGGCTTTTGTCGCCCAGGTGTTTGGAAACCTTGTGGCCAACGCCGCCCGGTACGCAAAAAACACCGTGACCCTCACCCTGGCGGAGACCGGGGACGGCTTGCTCCTTACGGTGGCGGACGATGGCCCCGGTTTTACCCCGGAGGCCCTGGAAAAGGCCGCCGACCCCTATTTTACAGGAGAGAAGGGGTCCCACTTCGGCCTGGGCCTCTACATCTGCAAAATGCTCTGTGACCGTCACGGGGGCTGGCTGAAAATCGAAAACGGCCCGGCGGGAGGAAAAGTCACCGCTTTTTTCGGAACAGGGCCCGAAATCAGATAGAAAATAGAAAATTCCCTTTTATACTCTCCATGAAACCATGGGGAGTATTTTCTTCCCCGGAAAGGAGTTTTTCTATGGAACTAAAGACAGTGGGGCTGACCAAGCGGTACGGCCCGAAAACGGCGGTGGACCGCCTTAGCGTTACCCTGACCAGCGGGGTGTATGGCCTGCTGGGGAGTAACGGCGCCGGAAAGACCACCCTCATGCGGCTCATCTGCACCGTGCAGGAACCAACCTCCGGGAAAATCATGCTGGACGGCGAACCGGTCCGGGAGATGGGGGAGGAGTACCGGGACCTTTTAGGGTATCTGCCCCAGCACTTCGGCTACTACCCAGACTTTACCGCCCTGGACTTTCTCCTCTACATGGCGGCGGTAAAGGGGTTGCCGGACCGGGCCGCAAAAAAGCGGTCCCGGGAACTACTGGAGGCGGTGGGCCTTGCCGGGGAGAGCCGTCGCAAGGTCAAGACCTTTTCCGGCGGGATGAAGCAGCGGCTGGGCATCGCCCAGGCCATGCTGAATGACCCGAAAATCCTGATTTTAGACGAACCCACGGCGGGTCTGGACCCCAAGGAGCGGGTGCGGTTCCGAAACCTCATCAGCGCCTTTTCCAAGGACCGGGTGGTCATCCTCTCCACCCACATCGTCTCGGATGTGGAGTTCATCGCCGAGGAGATCATTTTGATGAAAGCCGGCCGGGTCATCCAGTTCGGAAAGCCCCAGGACATCACCGCCGAAATCGACGGCTTTGTCTGGGAGTGCGGCGTTCCCACCAGTCAGGCGGAGCGGTACGCCGCCTCCTGGAATGTGAGCAATCTTCGCAACGAGGAGAACGGCACCACCGTCCTCCGGGTCATCGGGGAGCGGCCCCCTGTGGCGGGGGCGGTACAAGTCCAACCCAATCTGGAGGACCTGTTTTTGTACTACTTTGGGGGGAATGAAGGATGAAAAAACTCATCGGCTTTGAACTGAAAAAACTCTTTTCCCGGCGGCTGACCCAGGCGGCCTTTGCCCTGGTGCTGCTCCTTTCCTTTGTCCTCGACTTTTCCACCTACCAGAACAAGTACGCCTTTGACGGCGCAGGCCGGGAGGGCACCGGAAAGGAAGCGGTGGAGATTGACAAGGAGGTGGTCGAACGGTACGCCGGGGTTCTCACCAACGAGAAGGTACAGCGGATGCTGGCCGACCTGGTTCCCAAGACGGGAGAGGATGAGATCAATGCCCTGTACATCTACCACAACGCCACCCAGTCCGCTATCTCCGCCCGGTTTGCCGACCGGTATGGCAGCTGGAACGGCAGCACCGTGGCCGATGTCTTTGGGGAGGAGGAGGTCACCATCGGCTATGTGGACGGGTGGCTGAGCGTCAGCCGGGATCTGGTGAAGATACTCATCTTCTTCTCCCTCTTCCTCATGGTGATGACCGCCCCGGTCTTTTGCGGGGAGTACGGCGGGGTGGACCAGATCCTTCTTGCCGCCCGATACGGCAGGACCAAGTGCGCCGGGGCCAAGGCAGTCGCCTGCGTTCTGGCGGCCCTGCTCACCACGACGGCGGTGCTGGCCCTCAACCTTGCCATGGCCTTTGCCTTTTACGGCGGCGAAGGGCTGGATTGCAGTATCCTTTTCGCCCAGATGACCTACATCGAGGGGGGAATCCCCTTTAACCTCACCTGCGGGACGATGCTGGCCTACCAAACTTTGCTGGCCTTCACCGGGGCGCTGGGGGTAGTGGGCATCACCCTGATCTTTTCCGCCGCCTGCAAAAATCCCATGGTAGCCCTGGCGGCCTCCGCCGTGGTCTATGGGCTGCCGGTGCTGCTCCCGGTTTCCGAAACCAACCCTTTGTTCCGGCTGGTGGGGCTTTTCCCCACCTATCACGCACAGTTCGTTTCCCTTATGTCGGTGGAGCAGCTGGGGGGTGGGGCGCTCTACGCCCTTTGGGCGGTCCCTGCTGCGGCGGTATTACTGGCCGGGGGAAGCGTTCTTGCCCGTGGGATTTTCACAAAGCACCAGGTTTCCTGAAAACAAACACACAAAACAGCGATAAAAGAAAGGTGGTTTTTATTATGGCAGTAGCACCGATCCTGCAAACGATCCAACTGAAAAAATACTACCAGCAGGGGGAACATATCACCAAGGCTTTGGACGGCGTGGACCTTTCCATAAACGAGGGAGAGTTTGTGGCCATCATCGGCACCTCCGGCTCCGGCAAGTCCACCCTGCTTCACATGATGGGCGGTCTGGACACCCCTACCTCCGGGGAGGTTATCATAGGCGGAAAACCTTTCTCAAAAGGGAACGAGGAACAGATGGCGGTGTTCCGCCGCCGTCACATCGGCTTTATCTTCCAGAATTATAATCTGATCCCAATTCTGAACGCCTATGAGAACATCGTCCTGCCTGTACAGCTGGACGGAAGGAAGGTGGATCAAAGGCTGATGGAGGAGATCGTCTCCACTTTGGGGCTGCAGGACAAGCTCCAAAACCTTCCCAGCAATCTATCGGGGGGTCAGCAGCAGCGTGTCTCTATCGCGCGGGCTTTGCTCACCAAGCCGGAAATCATATTGGCCGATGAGCCCACCGGAAACCTGGATAGCAAAACCAGCGAGGATGTGCTTTCTCTGCTGAAAACCACCAGCGTCAAATTCCATCAGACCATTGTGATGATTACCCATAACAACGCCATTGCCCAGCTGGCCGACCGGGTGATCCGCATCGAGGATGGGAGGATCAAGCAATGAGGTACGAAAAAAAGAAAAGCGGTGTCAAAGAGGCGGTTCAGATCGTCAGCCGGCGGGCCTACCGGTCAAACCGGGCCTCCAATCGCCTGATTGCCGCCGCGGCCATCATCGTGGTAATTTTGATTACGGCAACCTGTAGTGTTTTCTTCAACCTTCAAAGTTTTTCCGCTCTCCAGGACCTGAAAAGCTATGGGACCACCACCGATGTCATTTTCTCCGATCCCAGCGCCGAACAGCTGGCCCGGCTGGAAGAAAATGAACAGGTGCAAAAGCCGCTGTACACCTCCTACAAGCTGGGGCGCTTGATTGGGAATGCCGGACAGTCCGGCCTTGGCATCGACCTGTACGTGGTCCAGAACTGGGACACCTGGAGCAGCCCTCTGGTTTCGGAGTTTTGTGGGCAATACCCTTCTGGGCCGAATGAAATCATGATGTCAACCTGGCTTCTGAAGCGGTTCGAGATCGAACCGGTGCTTGGTACAGAGATCACCCTGTCGGTGGGATGGAATGATGAGGACGCAGCAGTGGAGGAAACCTTCACTCTGTCCGGTTTTTACACAGACACCTCCTACATCGACACGGCATCCAAACAGAAGGTCTTTCTCTCTGCTGCGGTATTATCCCGGCATGAACTGCCGGCGGAGCTCGCCGGGTTCTCCTTTGCCCCCGGCAGTACATCCAGGGATCTGGGACGGATCACCGAAGAAATCGGTCTTACCGAGGAGCAATCGGTTGCTCTTTTGTCAGAACAGCAGCTCTCCCTCCGGGAATTACTCATTGCCTTGGCGGCCATCCTGTTTTTTATGCTGGACGGCTTTCTCATCATCTACAATATCAACGCCATTTCGGTGGCAAAGGACATCCGGTTTTATGGCCTTCTGAAAACCATCGGGGTGTCGCCCCGACAGCTGAAGCAGGTGATCTTCTACCAGATGTGCCGGGTCCTTCTGCTGGCCCTCCCGGCCGGACTGCTCCTCGGCTGCGCCATCACCCAGTGGGTCGTTCCGCTGCTGCTGGGGGATCTTCTGGAGGGCTTTACCCAGGCTGGTTTTCATTGGACCATCCCCGCTGTATCGGCCCTGTTTTCCTGCGTGATGATTTTCGTCAGCTTTTGGATGACGGCGCGAAAGGTGCTTTCCATCTCCCCTATGGCCGCCCTGCGATACACGGAGGAAACCACAAAACGGAAAACCAGCCGCTCCACCGGCCATGCCAGACTGCCCTGGATGGGGCTGCAGAACGCTTTCCGGCACCCTGTAAAAGCCTGCTTTGTCATCGGGACCTTCTTTCTCAGCAGCGTGGCCTTTTTGCTCTGCATGACGGTACTGAACGGTCTTTCGGTGGAGGAGTACATCGACCACAACACAGCCCATGATATTTCCCTCTACAACCATATGAGCCGGGCCTCCTTCTCTCCCCAAGAGGAGCAGTCCTTTACTCCGGAGATTATGGCTCAGCTGCGGGAAATGGAAGGGGTAGAGGCTTTTGGCGTGACGAAAGTGGTCCCCGTTTATCAACAATATTCCCATGAGGTCTATGGCGACTGGTACCGGATCAAAAGCGACTTTGAGAAGGCGAGCGGTATGGAAACTGCCGACCCGCAAACATGGCTGGATAATCCCAGCGCAACCTTCTGGAGCCTGATGATCGGGGTAGACAGCGACATCCTTGCCGCTTATAACCAGACTGCACAAACGCCTGTTGATATAGAAGCCTTTGAACAGGGGAAATTCCTGCTCACCACCGAGATGAACGGGGACGGGCTGCGGGAGGGAGACAGCATCACCTTTTCGGTAATGGATACCGACAAGCAGTTCCGGCTCCCCATAGGAGGGCAGTTTCCCTTGGCCCGTGACGGGATGAACGGCGGCGCGGCGCCCTGGCTGGTGGTCTCCAACAAGGTTATCGACCAGTACCGGCCGGACGCCATCATCTACTCGGTAAAAATCGACACCAGCCCTGATAGGGAGCAGGCTGTTTTGGACCAGGTCATGCTGTTGACGGAAAAGATCCCCGCTATCTCCAGGACCTCTAAAATCGAGCTGGCAGAGTCGTTGGCGGAGGCTAAAAATTCCCTCTCTAAGCTATCTGCGTTTCTCACTATCGTGTTGTTTTCCATCGGCATCTTAAACTTGATCAACACCATGAGCGCCAATATTCTGAACCGGCAGAAGGAGTTTGCCGCCATGGAGGCCATCGGCGCCACCAAGAGGCAGGTTCGCCGGCTGATCGTCTGGGAGGGCTTCTGGTATTTTGCCCTGACGATGTTTCTGTCCCTTACCATCGGCTCTGCGACTGATGTTTTCCTGTTCCATGTTATCCAAGGCTCCTTGGGCTTTGGAACTTTCCAGTATCCCTTTGTCCCCTTTACCCTTTACCTGCTGTTTGCCCTTGTCCTTTGCGGATTGATCCCGACAGCGATTTATCAGCGGGCAGGAGCCGGCAGCATTGTGGAAAGGCTGCGGGAAAATTGAGTTTTCCTAAATCTTGTTTCGTAAGAAAAAGCATTCCTATTTTAAGAAATGGAGGTAGTTGTGTGTTGCTCTCAAGATCCCATCTGTACTACATCAAAAAGGAGAAAGACCGGCGTGCCAGGGTGATTTCCGCCAGACTCTGCCGTGAATTTGGGAGTACCACCACCTCCCTCTACATAAAGATGATCAAACGCCATATGAGCCTGGACTTGAACCAGCAGTTTGAGATCCAACGGCTTGAGCAGATGGAAGATAGCCTTTTCCCGGAATATCTAAAAGCAGTCCACGAATATTGCTTTTCCTATGGAGACAAAGCATATCCATAAAAACATCTGCGATCCGGTATGAAACTTTGCCTGTGCGGCCCTTGTTTTTTCGCCCTATACGAAATATAATCAAAGGTAAATGCAGGACTCCAAAACAATAGTAGAACAGGTGGTGACCCGGAGAAGCTATGGCAAACATTCTCATTGTTGAAGACGAACAGGCGATGCAGGACATTATCGCGGACTATATGGGAAAGGGCGGGCACACCTGCGTTACCGCCGGTGACGGCATCGACGCCCTGATGCTCCTGAAAAACACCCCTATGGACCTGATGATTTTAGATGTGATGATGCCCCACCTGGATGGTTTTTCAGTTTGCAGGCTGGCGCGGGAAATGGGGAATATGCCCATCATCATGGTGACGGCCAGGGGTGGGGAGGAGGACAAGCTCCGGGGCTACGACTACGGCGCGGACGACTATGTGACCAAGCCTTTTAGCCCCAGGGTGCTGCTGGCCAAGGTGAACGCCCTCCTGCGCCGCGCCTCCCCCGCCTGTGCCGGGGCCATCACCGCCGGGAAGATCACCCTCCAGCCGGGAGCCCGCAAGGTCTGGCTGGACGGCCGGGAGATCACCCTGACCCACAAGGAGTATGAGCTGCTGGCCTTTTTTATGGCCAATCCCGGTCAGGTGTTCAGCCGGGAACAGCTCTTGAACCGCATTTGGGGCTACGACTTTGAAGGAACCACCCGCACCGTGGACACCCATATCAAGACCCTGCGGCAAAAGCTGGGGGAGGAGGGCCAGCATATTGTCACCCTCATCCGCTCCGGCTACAAATTCGAGGTGGCAGAATGAAGGAGCTGTTTTCCCTCCGCACGGTGCGGAAAAAGATTTTGATGCTCTCAAAAATAGCGGGCATCGCCCTGATCCTCTCCTATATCCTGTCTACCCGTCTGCCTGTAAGCGAGGACACATCCTTTTTCCTCTGGCTTGGATTTGTCCTGCTCCTGATTTTGGGTATCGACCAGTTCATGGCCCGGTTTATCACAAAGCCGATCGACAAACTGAACGCCTCGGCCAAGCGGATGGCAGGGCTGGACTTTTCCGCCCCCTGCGAAATCTCCTCCCCGGATGAGTTCGGGGAGCTGTCCGTCAGCCTCAACGCCATGGCGGATAATCTTAGGCAGGCCCTGGCCCGGCTGGAGGACGCCAACGCACGGCTGGAACAGGATGTGGAAAAGGAGCGGTTCCTTCTGGCCCAGCGCAAGGAGCTTGTGGATAGCCTTTCTCACGAGATGAAGACCCCCCTGGGCATCATCCGGGCCTATGCCGAGGGCTTGCAGGACGAGCCGGATGAAGCCAAAAAGCAGCAGTACACCCAGGTCATCCTTTCCGAAGTGGAGCGGATGAACGCCCTTATCGTGACCCTCCTGGACCTGTCGGCGTTGGAGAGTGGGGCCGCTGGACTAAATGTCACCCGGTTTGACTTTGTGGAGCTGGTGGAAACAGCAGCCGGGCGGCTTTTGGTGGACGGCCCTGACACCGGTTTCCGGCTGCAATATACTCTGCCGGAGGGGAAGGTCTTTGTCCGGGCGGACCGGCGGCGGATGGAACAGGTGCTGGAAAACCTCATCCTCAACGCCAGAAAAAATGTGACCCCCGGCGGCGTCTTGCGGCTGGAGCTGACCGCGGAGGACGGGGCACTGGGCTTCTACCTTTTCAACCAGGGCAAGCCCATCCCGGAAAAAGAGCTGCCCAAAATCTGGGAGAAGTTCTACCGGGGCGGCAGCGGAGCGCACAGCGGTTCCGGGCTGGGGCTGTCCATCGTGGCCCAGGTCTTATCCATGCAGGCCTTCCCCTATGGGGCAGAAAACCGGGGGGACGGGGTGCGGTTCTGGTTCTCCATCCCTGCCGCAGAATAATTTCACACCAACTTCACAGCAGTTTTTCTCCGATTTCACACCGCAAAGATAAACTCTCCTTGAAACTTAAATCAAGGAGGGTTTTCTTATGTTCTTAGGTTTGCAGTGGTACTGGTGGCTGGTCATCGTGGCGGTGCTGGTTATCTCTGTCCCCTTCAAGGTGAAGTTTATGAAGTGGTGGGCCGGACGGCAGCAGGAGCAGAAGGGCCAGCGGGGAAAGTGGGGTGAGGAAGAATGATCGAGGTCAAGGGCCTGACATTCTCCTACGGCAAGGACAAACAAGCCCTTCACGGGCTGAACTTCACAGTAGGGGATGGGGAGATATTCGGCTTCCTGGGGCCCAACGGCTCCGGCAAGTCCACCACCCAGAAGATTCTTACCGGGATTTTGCGGGGCCATGGCGGGAAGGTCTCCCTGTTCGGTCAGGATATTTCCACCCCCCATGGCCCGGAATTTTTCCAGAAGATCGGCGTTCTGTTCGAGTTCCCCTACCTGTACGCCAATTTAAGCGCCTTGGATAACCTTTCCTACTTTGCCTCCTTCTATCCCAAAGAGCAGCGGCGGGATGCTAGGGAGCTGCTGGAGATGCTGGAATTTAAGCCGGACTTTCTGAAAAAACCGGTGTCCTCCTACTCCAAGGGGATGCGCCAACGGGTAAGTATGGCCAGAGCCCTGGTGGGGGGCCCCCGGCTGCTGTTCCTGGACGAGCCCACCAGCGGCCTTGACCCCTCCGGCGCGGTGCTGTTCCGAAGGATCATCGAACAGGAGCGCAAAAAGGGAACCACGGTCTTTGTCACCACCCACAACATGATGGACGCCGACCTGCTGTGCGACCGGGTGGCGTTCATCGCGGGTGGAAACCTGGTGGCCCTGGACACACCCAAGCGTCTAAAGGAAAAAAACAGCAACCACCGGGTGGTTATCGACTACCTATACCGGGGACAGCGGGAGTCGATAACCATGGAAGCCCCAGAATTGGAGACAGGTATCCCCTTTGCCCATGATGAGATCATCAGCATCCACTCCCAGGAGCCCACCCTGGAGGATATGTTCATCCAGTACACGGGAAGGGGGCTGTCCTGATGGGAAAAGGCTTTTGCGCCCTGCTCAAAAAGGACTGCCGGATGCTGGCGTCGGGGAAGTTTTTTCTCATGGCCCTGGGGTTCCTGGCTCTCTATACGGCCTATGTCAACTTTGGCTATCTCCGCTTCATGCAGATGGAGCCATATCAAGTGTATCTCTATGACCCGGCGGGAACGCAGACGGCAAAATCCCCCCTGGTGCAGACGGTTCCCTCTATGGAGGAGATGGACGCCGCTTTGCTTGCCGATGCCAACGGCGTGGGGTTGGATGCCGGCGCCGGGAATGTGCGGGTGGTGCTCTACAAAGGGGCGGAGCATATCGACAACCACCGGGCAGACTATGCCCTCTCCTTGCTGCGGCCCTCGACCAATCCTGCCCCAGAGGTGCTGGGTACCTATACACCGGAGCAAAAGGCCCGGCGGGAGATCACCTGCGAGCTGCTGTTCTTTGAGCTGGCCGCTGTGGGATTTTTGGGGATCGCCGCCGTGCTGTTCAAGGAAAAGGGGATGGGGGTCATTCGGGTCCACGCCATTCTCCCCCTGCGAAAGGACCTGTTTCTCCTTTCCAAGCTGGCGGTGTTCCTGCTCTCCGATCTGGCCTTTGCTGTGCTGCTCACCCTACTGAATGTGGG
>CAJUFK010000086.1 GCA_910585535.1 uncultured Angelakisella sp.
GTGTACACCTGCCTGGACCGCAAGGGGGAGGTCTACTCCACCGATAAGAGCGTCTGGATGCAGGGGCGGTGCGGCTGGATGTTCGCCCATCTCTGCACCGTCTACGGCAAACGGGAGGAATGGCTGGCGGCCTCCAAAAGCTGCCTGGACTTCCTGGAAGACCACTGCATCAACCCCGCCGCCGGGGGGCGGATGTACTTCACCGTCACCGCCGAAGGAAAGCCTCTGCGCCAGCGCCGCTACTGCTACTCCGAGGCTTTTTACGCCCTGGCCAACGCCGAATATTACGGCGTCACCGGCCAGGCGGAGCATCTTGCCCGGGCCCGCCGGGCCTATGACCTGTACTGGGATCTGAACCACGGCATGGCGGATCCCACCGGCATGGGGCCAAAGACCATTCCGGAGACCCGGACCGGCCGTTCCTTCGGCATCCCTATGATTATCCTCAACGTCACCGGCACCATGGAGCGGGTGGACCCGGAGCGGAAGGCCCTCTATGAGGACCGGGCCGCCCAGTGCGTGGAGGAAATCTTCCGGTACCACGTCAAGCCGGATCTGAAATGTGTTCTGGAGAACGTGGCGGAGGACGGGGAGCCCCGGCTCTACTACACCGAGGGCCGCACCGTCAACCCGGGCCACGACATCGAGGGGGTGTGGTTCCTCCTGGAACACGCCAAAAAGACCGGGGACCGGGAGCTGGTGAGCAAGGCCGCCCAGATCTTTGACTGGGCCATCGAGGCCGGCTGGGACAAGGAATACGGCGGCCTTCTGTACTTCATCGACTGCCTGGGCAAGCCCCCGGAGGCTTACGAGCATGACATGAAGCTGTGGTGGCCTCACAACGAAATCCTCATTGCTTCCATGATGCTCTACCGGGACACCGGGGAGGAAAAATACCTCCGGTGGTTCCAAAAGACCATGGATTACTGCCAGAAGCACTTCTCCGACCCGGAGTATGGGGAGTGGTACGGGTACCTCCGCCGGGACGGCCTTCCCACCATGCCCTCCACCAAGGGCTCCACCTTCAAGGGGCCCTTCCATCTCCCCCGCAGCCTGATCCTCATTGACCAGATGACCTCCGGGATGCTGGATGAAGAGGTAAAGCCGCTCTAAAGCCCAGCGCCGCCCCATCTCCCCAAACCATCCTATTGTACGGAGGGCGATGTTATGAAGGATCCCAGCGTCCAGGGGCGGATCAACGCCGCCTACTACAAGCTGACTGCCTCGGAAAAGAAGGTGGCGGATTTCCTTATGGGGCACCTTGCGGAGGCGCAGTTCCTGTCTATCTCCGACTTGGCGGAAAGCTGCGGGGTGGCGGAGGCCACCATTTCCCGGTTCTGCCGCCGTCTGGGGTACGGCGGGTATTCCGCTTTCAAGCTGGCCATCGCCAAGTCCGCTGTTCGGTCCGCGCCGGTGGAGGGCGCCTGCGGGGAGGTTTCCCCAAAGGACACTCCCCGGGGGATGGGGGAAAAGCTGCTTCATGCCAACACCAAGGCTATGGCCCAGACGTTGGAGCTGCTGAACCCTGCCGCCCTGGAGCGGGCCGCCGGTCTGCTGGCGGAGGCCAGAGGGGTGTACTGCATGGGCCAGGGGGGATCCATGATCCTGGCCATGGAGGCGGCGCATCTTTTTTCCACCTGCTGGCCCTACTACCACGCGGTTCAGGGATCCCATCTTCAGGCCATTACGGCGGCGCTGCTGGGGGAGGAGGACGTATTGTTATTCTTCTCCTACTCCGGGTCCACCCGGGACATTTTAGATTTGATGAAGGTGGTCAAGGGGCGGGGGTGCCGGGTTATTCTTATCACGCGGTTTCCCAAGTCGCCGGGGGCGGCGCTGGCGGATGTGGTGCTGCAATGCGGCAGCGACGAGGCCCCTTTACAGATGGGGACGGTACCGGCACGGATCAGTCAGCTTTTTCTGGTGGATCTGCTCTTCAACGAGGTATGCCGCCGGGATTTGGAGCGGGCTATGGCCAATCGGGAGCAGACGGCCAGCGCCCTGGCGGTAAAGCACATTTGACAGGAGGTCAACTGCCATGAACAAAGACAACCTTTCCCTGCTTTCGGTCATCCTCAACGGCGTGGTCGCCGCAGGGTGCGTGGGCAAGCTCCTTTGGGACATCTCCCAGGGTAAGCCCCTTTTCCTCCAGGCTCTCTGCGCTGTCATCTGGCCGGTCCTCTTTGCCATGACCCTGCAAAACTACTTGGCTGAAAACCGGGAGGTAACGCAATGAAAAACGGCCTCATCTTGCTCATCATCTACGGCTGCTGCGCCGCTATCTGGCTGGTGAACTGCGGCCTGGCCCTTTCCCGTTCCGGCGGCACGGTGGACGGCCTCACCGTCCTAGCCGCTATCGTCTGGACGGCGGGGTTCGTCATCCTCCTCCTCCGGTATCTCCGAAACCGCTAACAAAAAACAATTAGAAAGAAGGTATCTCCCATGAAAGACATTTCCAAGTACCAAGGCGTTATCCCCGCATTCTATGCCTGCTATGACAAAAACGGCGAGGTCTCCCCCGAGGGGGTCCGGGCCCTGACCAAATACTTTGTAGATAAGGGGGTCAAGGGCGTCTACGTGGGCGGCTCCTCCGGGGAGTGCATCTACCAGAGCGTCGCCGAGCGCAAGCTGGTGCTGGAAAACGTGGCGGCGGCTTCCCAGGGCAAGCTGACCATTATTGCCCACGTGGCCTGCAACAACACCCGGGATTCCAAGGAGCTGGCCGCCCATGCCGAGTCTTTGGGTGTGGACGCCGTGGCGGCTATCCCCCCCATCTACTTCCATCTGCCGGAGTACGCCATCGCCGCCTACTGGAACGACATCAGCGCCGCCGCCCCCAACACCGATTTCGTCATCTACAACATCCCCCAGTTGGCCGGGGTGGCTCTTACAATGCCCCTTTTCCGGGAGATGCTGAAGAACCCCAAGGTGGCCGCAGTGAAAAACTCCTCCATGCCGGTGCAGGACATCCAGATGTTCAAGGCCGAGGGCGGCGAGAGCTTCGTGGTCTTTAACGGCCCCGACGAGCAGTTTATCTCCGGCCGGGTCATGGGCGCCGACGGCGGTATCGGCGGCACCTACGGAGCGATGCCGGAGCTGTTCCTCAAGATGGACAAACTCATCCGGGCCGGGAAAACCGCCGAGGCCCTGCCCATTCAGAATGCCGCCGACGAGATTATCTACGCCATGTGCGCCGCCAAGGGCAACCTGTACGCGGTTATCAAGGAGATCCTCCGCCGCCGTGAGGGTCTGGACCTGGGCGGTGTTCGGGAGCCCCTGTACAACCTGGTCCCCGAGGATCAGGCTGTGGTGGATAAGGCCGTGGAACTTATTGACAACGCCATGAGGAAGTTTATCGGTTAAAACCGGATCCCAGAAAAGCGCAGCAGCCCCCTGTTGGGGGCTGTTTTTTGTCCCTTGGCCTCGCGCAAAGGAAAAGGGCCAGACTTTTGTCCAGCCCGGTGGTGTAAAAATTTTTAACTGCCTGGGACTCCAGGCAGCCGCCAAGATTTTACACAAAAGTAAGCCCCCCTCTTTCGAGGGGGGCGGGTAGGGTGGGCCTCGGCGGCCGCGCCGTGCCAGGGCAAAACACTTTGGATACTTAAGACTCCAGGCATCGGCCAAGATTTTATGCAAAGGTAAGCCCCCCTCTTTTGAGGGGGGCGGGTAGGGTGGGCCTCGGCGGCCACGCCGTGTCAGGGCAAAACACTTTGGATACTTAAGACTCCAGGCAGCCGCCAAGATTTTATGCAAAGGTAAGCCCCCCTCTTTTGAGGGGGGCGGGTAGGGCGTGCCTCGGCAGCCACGCCGTGTCAGGGTAAAGCACTTTGGATACCTGTGACTCCAGGCAGTCACTAGGATTTTACGTAAAGGGAAAGCCCCCCTCTTTTGAGGGGGGCGGGTAGGGTGGGCCTCGGCGGCCACGCCGTGGTGGAAACGCACGGGCTCGAACCGTGGACCTCCTGCGTGTGAAGCAGGCACTCTGACCAGCTGAGCTACGCTTCCGATTAAGTGCTATGTTATTATACTACACCCTGGCCCCTTTTGCAAGCCCCTATTTTCATTTTGGGGGAGAATTTTTCCACAGCCGCCAAAACCGTTTCCTCTTTGGCGGAGAATCACCTTGGGCTTTTCCTTGCCGCAGCACCTGGGAACCCGGGCTCCCCAAACCGCGGGATTTTTCACCGGCCCTTTGCCAAAATACGTCAGACGATTGACTTTTCCCCCGAAAAAGTTGTATGATTAGGTGTATACGAAATTCATAGGGAGGATGGCTATGGTCACAGCGGCAAAGATCTTTCTTTGGCTCATTACATACAGCTTTTTTGGATGGGTCTACGAGTCCATCCTCTGCTCCATCACCTCCGGAACGCTGGTAAACCGGGGGTTTCTTAATGGGCCTCTCTGCCCGATCTACGGCTTCGGAGCCCTTACCATCATTCTGGCCTTCTGGCAGGAGCCGGACATCAGCGTTTGGAACCTCTTCTTCTCCAGCATGGTCCTGACCTGCACCTTGGAATATGTCACCTCCTGGGCCATGGAAAAGCTGTTTCACGCCCGGTGGTGGGACTACAGCGAGTACCGCTTCCACCTTAACGGGCGGATCTGCCTTCTGGGGGCCCTGGCCTTCGGCAGCTTTTCGGTTTTGTTAATTAAAATCGTCCACCCCAGGGTGTCGGGCTTTTGGAACGGCTTTCCCCCAGAGATGATCCTGGCTGCCGCCGGAGCCTGCTTTGCCATTGGGGCAGCAGACTGCTTTGCAACGGTGCGCCATATCCTCACCCTCAACGGGCGGCTGGCCGAGATCCAGGAGGCCATCGACGCCCACCGGGCCCAAAACCACCAGCGGGCGGAGGAGCTTCGGAAGCGGCTCCAAACCAAGCTGGAGGAGAGCCTGGGGGCGGTCTCCCTGGAGGAGCTGCGGGAGCGGCGCCCTGTGGCTGCCCTCAGCGAACTGCGGGAGGAGCTGCGGGAACGGCTGGAGGAGCGGTTCGAGGACAGCCCCTTCCATTCCCAGCGGATCCAGGCCCTGCTGGAGCGGCACAGCTTCCAGGACCGCCGCCTCCTCCGGGCTTTCCCCAAGCTTTCCTCTGTGACCTACAAGGAGGCCTTGGAAAAGCTGCGTGAGCAGATGGACCGGGAGGCGACCTGATGGACCCGACCAGTGAGGAAAAGAAGGCCCTGCTCCGGGCCCGGCTGGGGCCGGAGGGCGGTGCCTTCGCCGACTGGCAGGGACCCGACGGGGCCGAGGGCCTCCGGGCGGAGTACCCGGGTGGGGTGTACCTCTCCCTCTGGTGGTGGCCCCGCCGCCGCTTTTACCGCTGCGACCTGGGCCGGGAGGACACCATCTTTCTCTCCGCCCGTGCCGCCTCCATAGGCGACCGCTTTTTGGAGCGGGTCCGGCAGCTGATCCGGGCCGCCCAAAGCGGGCGGTTCCGGAACAAAAAGACCACCGGGGAGCTGATCCGGGAGGAGATCGCCCGCCGGGGCCTCACCAGCTGGATGAACGACACCAAGTGGCGGGAGTTCCGGAAGGCCATGGAAACGGAGATGCCCTTCCCGCCCCCGTATCTTTACAAGACCCTGTTCGAGGAGGAGGCCGGCCTCCCCGACTTCTCCCGGGACGTCCGGTATCTGGGGGACTACGGCCCGGAGGACTTCGCTGGTCACGACTACCGGGTCATCCAGTGGGTGAAGGTCCGGCCCCGGTACTACAGCTGGGAGGGAGGGCTGACCGGAAAGGCCGTCCTCCACGACGCCGAAGCGGAGTTCACCGCCATCCTGGACCGCCTCCACATCCCCTGGGAGGAGGAGAAGGGGGTTTACACCATCTACGGCTATCGATAACAAGAAAGAAAGAAAGAAAGAAAGAAAGAAAGAAAGAAAGAAAGGCATTTTTGTTTATGGACGACAGAGCAAAAGCGGAGCTGTTTGAAAACAGCCCCATTCCCAAGGCCGTGATGACCATGGCCATCCCCACCATTACCAGCTCCCTGGTGATGGTGGTCTACAACCTGGCGGATACCTACTTTGTCGGGATGCTGAACGATCCCGTCCAAAACGCCGCCGTCACCCTGGCGGCCCCGGTGCTGCTGGCCTTTAACGCCGTGAACAACCTGTTCGGCGTGGGCAGCTCCAGCATGATGAGCCGGGCCCTGGGGCAAAAAAAGTACGACATTGTACGCAGCTCCTCCGCCTTCGGTTTTTGGTGCGCCCTGTGCAGCGGGCTGCTGTTCTCCTTTTTGGTCACCCTCTTCCGGGGACCCCTTCTCACCGGTTTGGGAGCCGACGCTGTCACCGCCGGGGCCACGGGGGAGTACCTCTTCTGGACGGTAAGCTGCGGAGCCGCCCCCGCTATCCTCAATGTGGTAATGGCCTATCTGGTGCGCTCCGAAGGGTCCTCTTTCCACGCCAGCATCGGCACCATGAGCGGCTGTATCCTTAACATCATCCTGGACCCCATCTTCATCCTCCCCTGGGGGCTGGATATGGGGGCCGCCGGGGCGGGGTGCGCCACCTTCCTCTCCAACTGCTTCGCCTGCGGCTACTTCTTCGTGCTGCTGTTCCTCAGGCGGAAGAACACCTACGTGGCCATCTCCCCCAAGGCCCTGCGCTTTCAGCGGGCCATCGTCCTGGGAGTCTGCGCCGTGGGCATCCCCGCTTCCATCCAAAATCTCCTTAACGTCACCGGGATGACGGTGCTGAACAACTTCACCTCGGCCTACGGGGCGGACGCCGTGGCGGCTATGGGCATCGCCCAGAAGGTGAACATGGTTCCCATGCAGGTTGCCCTGGGCTTCTCCCAGGGGATCATGCCCCTTATCAGCTACAACTACGGCAGCGGCAACAGCCGCCGGATGAAGGACGTTTTCTTCTTCTCCAGCCGCATCTCCCTGGGGATCAGCGCCACAGTCACCCTGATCTACTTTTTCGGGGCCCAGGGGGTGGTCTCCCTCTTTATGGAGAACCCGGCTATCGTAGCCTACGGCAGCCGTTTCCTCCAGGGGATGTGCCTGGGGCTCCCCTTCCTCTGCATGGACTTTTTGGCGGTGGGCGTCTTTCAGGCCTGCGGCATGGGGGGCAAGGCTTTGGCCTTTGCCATCCTCCGGAAGATCGTTCTGGAGATCCCCGCCCTTTGCATCCTGGGCAGTCTCTTCCCTCTGTACGGCCTGGCCTACGCCCAGTTCACCGCAGAGGTGGTGCTGGCCACGGCGGCGGTCCTGGTCCTGGCCCGGCTGTTCCGGGGCCTGGAAAAACGGGAATCCCCCCTGGCATGACAAACAGCGGTCCCTGGGAAAGGGGGCCGCTTTTTTCTTCTTCCCCGTCGGCGGCTCCCATCCCTAAACCCTGGGGATCCCCGGGGTTTTTCCCCCGCCCTATGGAATCCTCCGCCAAACCGTGGTATACTGGGTATATCATCTGCACAGAAGGAGAGGACGAACCATGTCAGAAGTCCATCGCAACGGGGAGCAGCTGCTGGATCAGATAGAGGCCCTGCTGAACCAGGAGGAGTGCAGCAAGGCGGCCGCCTTGGCAGAGGGGGCCCTGACGGACGGGGGCCTTCCCAGGGAGATCCGGGCTGAACTGCTCCGGAAAAAAGAGATCGCCCTCTTCCGCCTGGGGAGGTACGCCGAGGCCCTGGGGACCCTGGAGCTTCTCCGGCCCTGTATGGGGGGGACCAGGCCCTGGCTGCGGGAGATGGCCCTGGTCCTTTACGCCATGTCCCGGGAGAACCGGACCCCGGGGGAGCGGACCCTTCTCCTGCTCCTGGCGGAAGAGGCCTTTGAGGGCTCCTGTCAGGTCTCGGAGGATCCCCCCACCCAGACAGAGCTGGACTTTTTGGAGGAGATCCGGTGGCAGCTGTACGACCGGCAGCACTGCGGGGAGATCCCCAAGGCGGTGGCGTCCCTGCCGGAGGAGGAGCGCACCTCCCGCACCAGGCAGCAGCTGGCCTTGGCCCTCTGCGAAATGGGGGAGTTCCAGCAGGCCCGGGAGGTTCTGGAGTCCGCCCCCGGGGAGCGGGATCCCCGGCACTGGTATACTATGGGGTATCTTTTGTACCACCAGGCCTACCAGGAAAGCGGCCAGTACCGGCCTGACGTCAGCGCCGCCCGGGAGCAGTTTCTCCGCTGCCTGGAGCAAGATCCGGGGCCCCTTCTCTCCCTGGAGTGCCGGCAGTTTCTGGACGCCATAAAGGAGGGGATCTACCTTCCCCGTGAGGCCGGCAACGACTGGGCCGCCAGGGACGCCCTGCGGTACGGCCTGGACCGCTGGAACGCCGTGGGGGAACACATCCGAACCCGGCTTGGCGACTCCGACCGGTGCTTCCGAAGCCGCCGCCAAACCGGCCTGGAGCTGGCCGTCCCCCTGATCCCTCCGGCGGAGGGGCGGAAAGGCTACCTCCTTTGCACCCAGGGCCTTGGGGCAGTGGTGATGGACCCTCCCGGCGGTGCAGCCGGCAGCGGCCTGGAACGGGTGGAACTGTTCCTGACCATGATCCCCGGCTGGGAACCCACCGGAGAGGACCCCAAAAAGCTTTGGCCGGCCACCGCCCTTTTGGAACTGGCCGCCCTTCCCTTGGCCGATCCCAAGGTGTGGATTGGTCCCGGGCGCATCTTTGAACTGCCGAACCTGGCTGTTGGAGACTGCGGCCAGTGCTGCGCCCTTATCCTTCCCCCTTCGCCCCCCTTTGAGGACGCCGACCCCTGCACCCTCCCCGACGGGGAGCTGGTACGCTTCTGCCAGGTGGTGTTCCTCTACCGGGAAGAGGCCCAGCTGCTGCTGAACCAGGGCCTCCCCGCCCTGTGGGAAAAGCTGGGGGGCGAAAGCTGCTTGGTGGACCCGGAGCGGGAAAACTCCTGCAAACTGTAAAGACCAGCCCCTGCTGCGGCAAGCGAGCCGCGGCGGGGGCTGGTCTTTTCCCAGCAAAGGTCATTCATTTTGTAAGATCATGTTGCAATACTTTTTCAGAATTGGAATATCATCCTGTACGATCTCCCAGGTAACCTCCGGGTTCACAGTGCCATAGCTATGGGCAACAATGTTTCGCATCGCTTTAATCTGCCTCCAGGGAATAGTGGCGTGCTGCTCGCGGAATTCATCCGAAAGCTTTCCAACCAATTCCCCAATCTGGAGAATACACAACGCGACTGCATTTCGATAGATTTGGTCATTTTCAAAAACAGTCGAACTATCTCCAAATCGTTCTATGGTCATTTGGATTTGATCGCAGTAAGATATGATGTGCATCAAAATTTGGCGGTCATATTCCGGCGGCTTCATACAGCAGCACCTCCTCCTTTTGGATCGAGGCCAAAAAGTTCTGGTCCAGGCTGGAGGTGGGGATCAGATCCACCGGGAACCCCAGGGCGTCCTCCAGTTCCGCCAAAAGGCCCGCCAATTCCAAGCCCCGGATGGCTCCTTTGTCGATACGTAGGTCGATGTCGCTGGTAGGGTCCATCTCCCCCCGGGCGCAGGAACCAAAAAGCCAAACCCGCTGCGCCCCGTATTTGGCCGCCAGCCGGGCCACTGTTTTTTGTATCTCCGGGATACCGGACATAGCCTGTCCCTCCCTTGTTCCAAAACAGGGAAGCCCGTGGGCTTCCCTGTCCAATACGTTTTCCTGCGGCTTAGCCGAAATACCGGGCCAGCAGGCCGGCGAAGGCGCGGCCGTGACGGGCCTCGTCCCGGGCCATCTCGTGTACGGTGTCGTGGATGGCATCCAGGCCCTGCTCCTTGGCCATCTTGGCCAGAGCGGTCTTGCCGGCGGTGGCGCCGTTCTCGGCCTCTACCCGCATCTCCAGGTTCTTCTTGGTGCTGTCGGTGACAACTTCACCCAGCAGCTCGGCGAACTTGGCGGCGTGTTCCGCCTCCTCATAGGCGGCCTTCTCCCAGTACAGGCCGATCTCGGGATAACCTTCGCGGTGGGCGACACGGGCCATGGCCAGGTACATCCCCACTTCGGTGCATTCGCCGGTGAAGTTCTGGCGCAGGCCCTCGATGATCTCGGGGGCAACGCCGGAGGCGACTCCTACCACGTGTTCAGCGGCCCAGGCCATCTCGCCTGCCTTCTGCTCCACGAACTTGGAGGCGGGAGCCTTGCACTGGGGGCAGAATTCGGGGGCGGCGTCCCCTTCGTGAACATAACCGCAGACGGTGCAAACAAACTTAGCCATAACGATCCTCTCCTTTTTTCTTCTTTGTCAGAAGCCGCGCCTGCCGCCGTCCGTTGTGGGAAAAATGTCCCTTCCGAGCCCCGGCTGCCAGTCTGGCCTCCTGTTTCGACTAAAATCGATAATCATTCTCGATTTTTACTTATTATAGCATAGTTCCAGATGGGATGCAAGGGGATTTTGAAAAAATTTCCTACTTTCCCCTTTCTGCCAGAACCTGCGGAATAACTGCCTGCGAAAGGGCAATACTAATCACCGGAGCCGGGCGGACACGCTGCCCGGGGCCAAATAAACAGGAGGTGAACTTCCATGTCCAACGAGAAAAACGAGAAGAACCAGCAGAACCAGAATCAGCAGCAGAAGCAGAACCAGCAGCAGAAGCAGGGCAAGTAAGCCGCCGCCTCTGCCGCCGTGCCGGAGGATAGATCTTGTTCCCTCCGGCCTTACATAAATTCCCGGCAGGCAGCCACCCCGACCGCGTTTTTTACAGTTCCACCTGGGCCACCACCGGGTAGTGGTCGCTGGGGAAGCCGCCGGAGATCTGTTCCTGGTGCAGCCTCACCTCCCGGAGGACCAGGTCCCGGCTGGTGAAGATGTAATCGATGGGCTCCCCCTTGGTCTTGCCGGAAAAGCCGTGGTAGCTGCGCCCGATCTCCCCGCCCCGCTGGAGGATGCCCCAATAGCAGTCCCGCATCAGGCCGGCGCTCTTTTCCAGATCGGCGGCGATCCACCGCCGCAGGGTGCGGCTGGTTGGGGTGGCGTTAAAATCCCCCATTAGAATCACCGGACCGGGGGCGGCGTTGTACCGCTCCAGGATATGCCGCAGAATCTCCCGCAGGCCACGGACCCGGGCAAAGTAGCTGATGTGGTCCAGGTGGGTATTGTAAACCCGCAGCGGCCGCTCCGGGCTGTCGACAGGCTGGAGTTCGCACCAGGTACAGATCCGGGGAAAGGGTGTGGTCCAGTCCCGGCTGGGGTGGTCCGGGGTCCGGGAGAGCCAAAAGGTCTGCTCCCCCATGAGGCGAAAGCGGTCCCGGCGGAAGAAGATGGCGGTATGCTCCCCCTTGCGGCCGCCGCCACGGCCCTCCCCCACCCACTGGTACTGGGGAAGGAGACGCTCCATATCCCCCAAGGGGCCCTCGGTCAGCTCCTGGGTGCCCAGAATATCCGGGGCGGTTTCCCGGATGAGGCCGGCGGCCTGGGCCGCCCGCTTCTGCCAGGCGTGGGGGCCAAAGGGCAGCAGGTCCCGCTTCAGGTTAAAACTCATCACGGTAAGTGTTTCCATAACAACCACCTCGTTGTAAAAATCTCTGTCTATCTTATAGAATACAACGAAACCCGGCAGTTTGCAATTTCAAACAAAAAGAAATTTCTGGACAAATCCCTTTGGCGCTGGTATTATGGGGAAAAGATCTTTCCACGGCGGCAGCCCCGGGGACTTCGGGGACCACAGCCGCCGCAGAACAGGAGCGTTGACCATGAAAGACGGATTCATCAAAGCGGCGGCGGCCTCCCCTTCCCTGCGGGTGGCCGACTGCGCCTATAACCGGGACCAGATCATCCAGACTTTCCGCCGGGCCCAGGACCAGGGGGCGGCCCTTCTGGTCCTGCCGGAGCTGGCTGTCACCGGCTACACCTGCGGGGATCTCTTTGGGCAGAGGACCCTTTTGGACGGGGCCCTGGCGGCTTTGGATGAGATTATCACAGCCACCAAGGGGAGCGGAACCCTGCTGGTGCTGGGGGTTCCCCTGACGGTGGAGGGACGGCTTTACAACTGCGCCGCCGTGATCCAGAACGGAAAGCTGCTGGGGGTGGTCCCCAAGCGGAACATCCCGGGGTACGGCGAATTTTACGAAACCCGGAATTTCACCCCCGGCCCCGGCGGCGTCCAGGATCATTCCATTTGCGGCAGATGGGTTCCCTTTGGCGGGGACCAGGTGTTCCGGTGCCAGCAGCTGCCGGACTTCTGCTTTGGGGTGGAGATCTGCGAGGACCTGTGGGTGCCGGAGCCCCCTTCGGGGCGGCTGGCGGCGGCGGGGGCTACCATCATTGTCAACCCCTCGGCCAGCGACGAGGCCACCGGCAAAGCGGCCTACCGCCGGGCCCTGGTGGAGGGTCAGTCCGGGCGGCTTTGCTGCGCCTACCTGTACGCCGACTGCGGCGGCGGGGAATCCACCACCGACCTGGTGTTCAGCGGCCACGATATGATCGCCGAAGGGGGCGTCCTCCTGTCCGAAAGCGCCCCCTTCGGCGAGGGCTTCGTCATCACCGAAATTGATGTAGAGCGGCTGGCGGGACAGCGCCGGCGGACCAACACCTGGCCCGCCGCCCCCGAAGGCTTCGACAAGGTGTACTTCCAGATGGAGCTGTCCCCCACCCCCCTCACCCGGGAGATCTCCCCCACTCCCTTTGTCCCCCAGGGGGAGGAGGCCCGGTCCGCCCGGTGCCGGGAGATCCTGGACATCCAGGCCCACGGTCTCAAGAAGCGGATGGAGCATACCCGCTGTCCCGGCCTGGTGCTGGGGGTCTCCGGGGGACTGGATTCCACCCTGGCCCTGCTGGTCTCGGTTCGGGCCATGGACCTTCTGGGGCGGTCCCGAACCGGCATCACCGCCGTCACCATGCCCTGTTTCGGCACCACCAGCCGCACCCGGGGCAACGCCGAGGCCCTTTGCCAGGCCCTGGGGGTTACCCTGCGGACGGTGGACATCAAAAAGGCAGTGACCCAGCACCTCAGCGACATCGGCCACGATGGCGCCGCCCTGGACGTCACTTACGAAAACGCCCAGGCCCGGGAGCGCACCCAGGTCCTCATGGACCTTGCCAACCTCACCGGAGGGCTGGTGGTGGGCACCGGGGATCTCTCCGAGCTGGCCCTTGGGTGGGCCACCTACAACGGGGACCATATGTCCATGTACGGGGTCAACGCCTCGATCCCCAAGACGCTGATGCGCCATCTGGTGGGGAACATCGCCGCCCAGTCGGAGGGCGCCCTCCGGCGGGTCCTCCTGGACATTTTGGACACCCCGGTGAGCCCGGAACTCCTCCCTGCCAAAGACGGGGAGATCAGCCAGAAAACCGAGGAGCTGGTGGGGCCCTACGAACTCCACGACTTCTTTCTGTACTACACGGTGCGGTGGGGCTTTTCCCCAGGGAAGGTCCTCCGCCTGGCGGAGACCGCCTTCGCCGGGGTCTACGGCCGGGAGGTCATCCTCCGGTGGCTGGGGACCTTCTACCGCCGCTTCTTCGCCCAGCAGTTCAAACGCTCCTGTCTCCCCGACGGCCCCCGGGTTGGCAGCGTGGCCCTCTCCCCCCGGGGAGACTGGCGGATGCCCAGCGACGCCTCGGCGGCGGTGTGGCTCCGGGAGGTGGAGGAGCTGGAGAAAACATCATAAACAGATCCCCGGCCCTGCCAACTGTGCAGGACCGGGGATGCCCTATATCCCGCCCATGTCATGGAGTTCCCAATGAATCCCCCAATCCCCGCTTCCTTCCACCGGCATCGTTCCGGACCATTCGTCGGAGGACTTTTCCTTGGGGTAATTCTCCAACATTACATCCACCGAAATCCCACCTTGCACCTTTGAAAATACGTAAAAGCGGATCGCTCCATTTTCCTTGTAAAATTCCACGCTGTCGTATGAAAATCCATTGTCCTCCAGCCGCTTCAGCAAAGAGAACAGTTCCGGGGAGTGGGTTTTAATTTCCTTCGCGGATGGGGAGTCTACTCCAAAAACAGATTCTCCAGGTGCAACGCGAAGCCGCTCATAGGGCAGGAGGAAGAAGGCTTCCTTTACAGAATCGAACCGGTCTATGTTTTCTGATACAAAGGCGCCTAACGTCTGGGTATACTCCTCCGCCTCCCGGCGAAACTGCTCTAATGTTTCTTTTTTCTGGGCTTGTAAGCTGCTGTCATAGAAAAAGCCGTTCTGACTATCATCATACCGGCTAGAGGTCAGAGCGATCACGAGCAAGAAAAGGTATCCCAATCCAAGGCAGACCACCAGTTTTTTCATTTTTGCACCCCCGCTTTCCAGCATACTGTTTCTATTTTTTGTTGTCAAGCGGCAAAAAGCGCCCGGGAGTGGTCCAATTGCGGATATTTACCGCCCCGGGGGGCACTGCGTCCGAAGGGCCGCCTGGTGGCGGCCTGTAGTGGTCACGGACCGAGGGGCCTTTGGCCCCTCGGTCCTGTTACTGGGTGCGTCCGCGCAAAACACCCCACCGGGGTGTATTTGCGGGGTACTCGATTGCAGGGCGGAAGCCTCGATCCCTTCGGGACCGTGACCTACGCCAGCCCTAACGGGGCTACGCCCCTTCGGGCACGTGACCTACGGTCAACTTTCTTTTTTTCTTCTTGAATGTACAATCTAAGTGCAACAGATAGGAAATGGCCCATAACTCTGGTATA
>CAJUFK010000087.1 GCA_910585535.1 uncultured Angelakisella sp.
GCCGGCGGGGAGGGAGTGCCTGTCAGCAGCCAGACCCCTGGCCGATCATAATACGCAGAATCTCTGTGTCCGTCTCCCGCATCCCTTCAGCCGCCATCCGGCCAATGCTGGCAATGGTCTGCTCTACACTCTCCTTGACCAAACCTTCCCCAGCCCCAAAGGTATTGCCGTCCATGGACATCTCATGGGCCAAAATAGCTGCATCCACCGACGCCGCAATCTTAGCCGCACAACTGCCCTTGGCCCCATCGCAGACAATCCCCGAAACATTGGCCAGGGTGTTTGTAATGGTCCGGCCAATGGTGTCGTAATCCCCGCCGTGAAGATAGGTAATCCCCGCCCCGCTGCCACAGGCGGCACAAACCGCCCCGCAGAAAGCCGACAACCGCCCAATCCCCCGCTTTTGAAGCAGAGCCACAAGGTTGCTGACAATCAGGGCCCGGTACATGGTGTCCTCCGCAGCCCCCAAATACTTGGCGTAAACCACTATGGGCACCGAGCAGGTGATCCCCTGGTTGCCGCTGCCGGAGTTGATGACCACCGGCAGAACACAGCCCCCCATCCGGGCGTCGCTGCCTGCGGCTGCCATGGCCCGGGCGCGGATCCGCACATCCTCCCCGTAGTGGCGCAGAAGGGTAGCTCCTACCCGCCCCCCGTAAACGTGGGTCATCCCCTCCTGGGCAATGCGGACATTGTACTCCACCTGCCGGGCCAGAGTGGGCCTGATCTCTGTAAGGTCCACCGTGTTGGCAAAGTCCAGGATGTCCGCCAGATTCAGTTCATCCAAATCGGACTTCTCCTCCTCCACGGCTGCCTGAACCGGCTCCTCCTTCCGGAAGAGAACCACCCCGTCTTTTTCCAGTCGGATGACGTTGGTATGCTCGTCCCGGATCTCCGCCAGGGCGGTGTGGCCGCCCCCCTCCATGGTGATGAGAATATGCAGCTTTGCGGTGGTGTCCAGCAGCTCCTCCCGGCAGATGCCCTCCGCCAGCAGTTCCCGAGTCTTCTCCAGGTCGGCGGGCCCCACCTTGCTCAGGACCTCCAGTCCCAGGCCGGGGTCCCCGGCTACCGCCCCCAGGATGGCGCTGGTGTTGATGCCCTTCATATTGCCGGTGGTGGGGACGATGACCCCCTTGGCGTTTTTAATGATGTTGCCGCTGCAAGCTGCCGTGATCTTTTCCGGCATGGCCCCCAGGGCCTCCCGGGCCTTGGCCGAAGCCAGGGCGATGGCGATGGGTTCGGTGCATCCCAGGGCGGGCACCAGCTCCTCCCGAAGGATACGCAGATAGGTCTCATAGATGTGCTTATCCATTTTGTTCCACACTCCTGCTTTCGGAGGCCCCGCCCCTGCGTGCTGCCCGGGCGGGGCCTGTGCTATGGTCAGCCCTCCTGCTTGCCGCAGGGGGCGGTGTTCTTCTTTTCGGCGTCAGCCGCACCCTCCAGGTCCTTCCGGTAGGCGGCGTAGAGGGAGTATCCGCCGGAGAGGTTGTGGACCTCCTTGGCTCCGTGCTGGGCAAGGATCCGCTGGGCAATGTACCCCCGCAGGCCCACCTGACAGGTGATGTATACCGGCTTTGCCAGGTCCAGCTCCCCCAGCCGCTGGCGCAGCTGATCCAGGGGGATGTTCACAAAGCCGGGGACGGTCCCCAGGGTCTCCAGCTCGCCGGGATTGCGAACATCCACCTTCACCACATCCTCCGGCAGGGCGGCGATGTCCTCGGCGTAGAAGGGCACCATGGTACCCTCCAGGACGTTTTGGGCCACGTACCCTGCCATATTCACCGGGTCTTTGGCGCTGGAGAAGGGGGGCGCGTAGGCCAGCTCCATCTCCTGGAGGTCGTAAACCGTCAGCCCCAGGCGCACGGCGATGGCCAGGTGGTCGATTCGTTTGTCCACCCCTTCGCCGCCTACGATCTGGGCGCCCAGCACCTTGCCCTCCTCCGGGGTGTACAGCAGCTTTACAATCATCTGGCTGCCGCCGGGGTAGTACCCGGCGTGGCTGGCGGAGAGGGTGAAGGTCTTTTTGTAGGGGATCCCGGCGGCCAGAAGGGACTCCTCCTTTTCTCCGGTGCAGGCCACCACCTGGTCGAAGAACTTCATCACCGAGGTGCCCTGGCTCCCCTTATAGCTGGCTTCCTTGCCGCAGATGACATCGGCCACAATGCGGCCCTGCTTGTTGGCGGGGCCGGCCAGGGGGATCACCTGGGTGTTGCCGGTGACGATGTTCTTCACCGTTGCGGCATCCCCCAGGGCGTAGATGTCCGGGACGCTGGTGCGGAGCTTCTCGTCCACCAGGATTTCTCCCCGGCGGCCCAGCTCCACGCCGCTGCCCTGGAGGAACTTGGTCTCCGGGGCAACGCCGATGCTGAGGATCACCATATCGGCGGGAACGGAGGTGCCGTCCTCCAGAAGAACGCTGTCCTTTGTAAAGCCGGAGCAGCGCTTGCCTAGGTAGAGGCTGATCCCCTTGCCCCGGGCGTAGTTGTGGACGGTGTGGGCCATGTCCATATCCAGGGGGGCCATGACATGAGGCGCAGCCTCGATAATAGAGACGGAAAGGCCCCGGTGGACCAGGTTCTCCGCCATCTCCATCCCGATGAACCCGGCCCCGATAACCGCAGCGGTCTTGGGTGCGGCTTCCGTAATATGCTCATCAATGGCGTAGGTATCGGGAATGTTCCGCAGGGTGAAGATGTGGTTCTCCTCCATCCCCGGCATCTTGGGCCGGATGGGAGAGGCCCCGGGGGAGAGGACCAAGGCGTCGTAGCTTTCGCTGTAGGTCTCCCCGGTGGCGTGGTTCTTCACAGTCACCGTCTTGGCGGCGGAGTCCACGGCTGTTACCTCCTGGTTTACCCGGACATCCACCCCGAAACGGGCCCGGAAGCCCTCGGGGGTCTGGACCTGGAGCTTGCCCCGCTCGGTGATAGTCCCGCCGATGTAATAGGGCAGGCCGCAGTTGGCAAAGGAGATAAAGCCCCCTTTCTCAAAGAGGATGATCTCCGCAGTCTCGTCGTTGCGGCGCAGACGGGCGGCGGCGCCGGCTCCTCCGGCCACGCCTCCTACGATCAGAACCTTCATGGTGCATCTTCCTTTCGATCAAAGATAATGGGGGGTGTTGGGGGTGAGGACTTCACAGCCGTCCTCGGTGATGAGGACCATGTCCTCGATGTTGAAGCCCTGGACCCCCTGGATGTAGCAGGGGACCTCCATGGCCAGGATCATCCCCGCCTCCAGAGGACGGGTGGTCTTGGCGTCGATGATGGGGGCCTCACAGGTGGCCGGTCCCATGCTGATGCTGTGGCCCTGATGCCCCCGGACGTAGGCGGGGAACATCTCCTTGACGTAGTCATAGGCGGTGTGGTACAGCTCGCAGATGGGCAGGCCGGGCTTGGCGGCGGCAATCATCCTCCGCTGGGCCTCGTAGAGGCGGTCCTTCAGCTTGTAAAGGGCGGGGTCGGCCCCCTCCATCACCCAGGAGCGGGAGGTGTCGGTGGTGTAGAAGTCAAACTCGGCGTTGACCCCGGCGTCGAACTTCACCACGTCCCCCTTGCGGATGACCCCGTCCCCGGGGATGGTCAGGCGGGAACCGGACTCCCCGGTGGAGAACATGGACCAGCTGCTGGGGGCGGCCTTGCCGGTGGCGATGACCGTCTCCCGGAAGGTCCGGACCAGCTCCTGCTCGGTGACGCCGGGTCTGGCGATCTTGCTGACGGCGGTGAAGCCCTCGTCGGCGGCCTTGCAGAGGGTCCGGAACATCTCGATCTCCTCGGGGGTCTTGACGCTGCGGGCAAAGACGAACAGGTCGGAGATGTCCTGGAACTTGGCCTCGGGGAAGGCCCCGGTGATGTCATTATAGCACAAAACCGGCAGATAGGCCATCTCCAGCCCCAGCTTTTTATCGGCCAGGTCCATCTCCCGGACCATCTTCTTCACGATGTCGAAGGATCCCTCCATCACCGCCGGCGGGGGGATAACGGCCCCACCCGCCACCTCGTCCCAGGTCTTAAGACCCACCCAGGTGTCGTACTTCCTGACGATGAACCGTCCGGCGCTCTTCTTTTCAAAGGTGGGGACCTCAAAATCCATGGTGGTCAGCTGGGTAGGGACGTCCTCCCGGGCGGAGACCACCGCCACCGAGAAGCCCGCCTGGCGGGAAACGGTGTGCTGGTGTCCCCCGAAGCCGGTTACGTAATGAAAATTCTCCGGGGAGGAGACGATGGCTCCGTCCAGACCCTGCTGGCGGAGCAGTTCTTTGATTCGGCCTTCCTTTGGCAGCATGAGGGATTCGCTCCTTTCTGTTTTTGCGGCAAACGGCCGCACGCGCTGAAAGCGCGCGCGGCCGCTGCTTGGTTACTGGATGCCTGCATGGAGGTCAAGCCCCAATCGCTTCTGGCACCACACCTGCGTAAAGCAGGATGCAGTCCCAACTCCCGGTCCAGTGGCCTGGCCCGGTCAAGCCTCTATCAGCCTAAGTCTCCAGGCAGTCGCTTTCGCCTAACACCTATGTATCGTAGGGTGCCCGGGCCCTTGCCCGGCGGTTAGGCAGGGTAGAAGAGGGGGGCGCCGGGGCCGAGGGGCAGGCCCAGGAGGTACCAGATGGAGAAGAGGACGATCCAGCCCAGGAGGAAGCAGATGGAGTAGGGCAGCATGGTAGAGATAACGCTGCCGATACCCGCCTTCTTATCGTACTTCTGGAAGAAAGCCACCGTAAGGACGAAGAAGGGCATCAGGGGGGCGATGATGTTGGTGCTGGAGTCGCCGATGCGGTAGGCAACCTGGGTCAGCTCGGGGGAGAGACCCAGACGCATGAACATGGGGACAAAGATGGGAGCCATGATGGCCCACTTGGCGCTGTCCACCGCGATGAAGATGTTGATGAAGGCGGTGAGGATGATGAAGCAGATGACCAGGGGCAGGCCCACAAAGCCGATGCCCTTGAGGAAGTTGGCGCCGGACACCGAGATGATGGTGCCCAGGTTGGAGTAGTTGAAGCAGGTGGTGAACTGGGCGGCAAAGAAGATCAGGACCATGAAGCTGGCAAGGCCGGAGATGCACTTGTTCATCAGCTGGATAACGTCCTCATCATTCTTGATGGTGCCTGCGCCGATTCCGTAGGCAATACCGGAGATGAGGAAGAGCAGCATGATGAAGAAGATGATGCCGCTCATAAAGGGGCTAGAGAGGAAACCGCCGGTCTCGGGGTTGCGGAGCAGGCCGTTAGAGGGAACCACGGCAATGCAGATAAGAACAACGTAGATGAGGGAGGCGATGCCGGCGAACCGGAGGCCGCGCTTCTCGGCGGGGGTCAGGTCGTCGGTGCTGGTCTCCACAGCGCCCTCGTATTTGCCCAGGTGGGGCTCAACCAGCTTATCGGTGACAAAGGTGCCAACCGCAGTGATAAGGAAGGTGGAAACGAACATAAAGAACCAGTTGCAGACGGGGGTGACCAGGTAGTTGGGATCCAGAGTCTGGGCCGCCTGGGTGGACATCCCGGCGAACATGGGGTCGTTGGTGCCGATGAGAAGGTTGGCGCTCCAGCCGCCGGAGACACCGGCGAAGGCAGCGGCCAGACCGGCGATGGGGTGCCGTCCAAAGGCCATAAACAGGATGGCGCCCAGGGGAACCAGCACCACGTACCCGGTGGAAGAAGCGATGTTGGACATGATGCCCAGGAACACCACCATGGCGGTGACCAGGGTCTTGGGAGCGGAGCTGGCCGCCCGGCGGAGCATGGCAGAGATCATGCCGCTGCCGTCAGCCACGCCCACACCGATCATAATGGTAAAGACGGTGCCCAGGGCGAAGAAGCCGGTGAAGCTGCTGACCACGGTGGTGACCAGGTGCCGGATGGAATCGGGGGTAAGCAGGTTGACCGCGTTCACCGTCTTTTCCACGATGGCGTTGCCGTTGGCGGTATCAATGGTCTCATAGGTCACCGAGACCCCCAGGGAGCCGCAGATGGCGGAGATGATGATAACCGCCACGGTGAGGATCAGGAAGATGGTCGCAGGGTTGGGAAGGGCGTTGCCCACCCGCTCCACGGCGTCCATCGCCCGGACGATTGCGCCCTTCTTTTCCAGGGAACTGCTTGCGGTTTTTGCCATAAGTAATCCTCCTCATTTCTTTGTCGCGGCGGCCCTCCCCCGCAAAAGGAAGGAACGCCGTCAGCCTATACACATCCCCGTCATCCGGCGGGGCGGGAAACAAGGTAAAAAGCGGGACCTACCGGCCCATTCTTTTATCCACGGCGGCTTTCAGCTGGGCCAAAGCCTTCTCCACAACGGGCCGGGGACAGGCGATGTTCATGCGGACGTAGCCCTCCCCCTCGGTCCGGCCGAAGCCCCGGCCGTCGTTGAGGGCCAGACGGGCCTCCTCGACCATGAACCGGGGCAGTTCGTCCCCGGCAAGGCCCAGCCCTTTGCAGTTGAGCCACAGCAGATATGTACACTGGGGCCGTGCCATGGTGATCTCCGGGATGTTCTCCCGGAGGTACTCCTCCACAAAGAGGACGTTCCCCTCCAGATGCCGGAGCAGCTGCTCCAGCCACTCCTCCCCGTGGCGGAAAGCCGCCTCCACCGCCACCAGGCTGAAGCAGTTGTTCCGGTGGACGTCCAGGGATTTCCAGAACTTCTGGTACTTGGCGATGAGCTCGTCGTTGGGGAAGATGATGGTGGCCGCCTGGAGCCCCGCCAGGTTGAAGGTCTTAGTGGCGGAGGTGCAGGTGATGGTGTTCTCGGCGATCTTCCCCCCCAAGGAGGCCATGGGGATATGCCTGTTGCCAAAGAGCATCAGGTCGCTGTGGATCTCGTCGCTGATAATAAGGGTGCCGTACTTGACGCAAAGCTCCCCCATCCGGCGCAGCTCCTCCTCGGTCCAGGCCTTGCCCACGGGGTTGTGGGGGTGGCAGAGGATGAAAAGGGGCGGGCGGCGCTTAAGGGCCGCCTCGAAGGCGTCAAAGTCCAGGCTGTAGCGATTGTTCTCCTCTGTAAGGGGAACGGTAAGGCACTTCCTGTCCCAGTTTTCCACCGAGTCGAAAAACTCCCCGTAGACAGGGGTAAGGAACAGAATTTCATCCCCGGGCTGGGAAAACTCCCGGACACAGGTGCAAAGGGTGGGCACCACCCCAAGGCTGAACACGCATTTCTTGGGATCGGGCCGCCAGCCGTTGCGCTTCTCCTGCCACTGGCAGACCGCCTCGAAATAGGAATCCGGGCGGCTGGTATAGCCGAAGATGGCCTGCCGGTTCCGGGCGTCGATGGCGTCCAGGACAGGCTGGGCGGTGGGGAGATCCATGTCGGCAATCCACATGGGCAGGAGGTCCCGGCGGCCATACTTCTGCTCCATCTCGTCGTACTTTACCGCATAGTTGTCCCAGCGGTCAATGGGACGGTTAAAATCATACTGCATCTTTGGAATATCTCCTTTCTCATTCTTTGGACACGTCCCAATAAAACGCACGATTCGTGCCAACTTTCCGGCATATTCAAAACTTTGTGAATCTGTCCAAAGTTTAACGGTAATTTTTTATCAATCTCACAAAAAACCGTTCTTACGGAAAAAATTGGGTGGGTCTCTGGGAGAAAAGGCACCCCCCAAAAGACCCACCTATTTTTATTTTAGGCCGCCTATTCTGCTATTAGGCTGGTGCATTCATCTATTTCCACCCGTTTTTCCACCCAAATCACCCCAAACCCACTCCCCGGCGGCGGGCTAGCGCCCGCAGGCACACCCTCCCCGCCGCTCCGCGGCTAAAGGCTGTGGCGCGGCCTAAGTTGTGCCTGGAGTCGGAAGCAGTAGAAGACGAAAGGTTGAAATCATCCCTTGCTAGGCTGCAAGCAGGCCAGCGGCCGCAGGCACAACCTCCGGTCTGCGGTGATCCTGGGTACTGCGCCTGATTGAAAACGCACTGCCTTTTTGTAGGTTGTGGCCCTTTGAGCGTCCCATCTCTGGGTTTCCTTCCTGGGGTTTGGCTGCGGTTGATGGCTTAGCAACGTTTCGCCTACCCGGCGGGGGGTCCCTTTCTGTCGCTTATCTTTTTCATTCCAGCTGCAATCGCTGTAGAATAGGAACCAATGTTTGTATATTTCATGTAGGAATACAAGCAATCATATTCCATATGTTCAAATGCCCAGTCCCTGACAGCTCTTGCTGCTTCGCTTCCAAATCCTCTCCGCCAATACAATTTATGGATATGGTATCCAATCTCCGGAAGGTAATCTCCAAAAATATTGATTTACATATTTCTCCGCCGATGCCACTCATTCCAAAATGCGATATATCCATCACAACTAAACGAATCCTCTGGTAATTTTTTTGGCGAACACGATTTATAGTATTCCTCAATTTTGTCTACAAACCGATACACCTCTTGCTTGTATTCCTCCAACGGAATGGTTTCCTTTCTTCCGTTTTCCAAAGTCAGAACAACATCTTTTCCGCTGTGCTTTACTGTCCAGTCAATTCCATTATCACAACCACTGATTGTCACATTTTCAAGCTTCGCATCAGGGACATAAAAGTGACCACAACAAGGCATCATCTGATTATCCTCATAAATGATATGATCCTCTGTCAATGTTTTGAGCAGATATAGTGCAGTTGCACTAACGGTACAATCATATTCCAGCTTTTCTTCACCAATATAGGTAATGACATGACCGTGCAAACACAAATCTTCCGGATTATCCATACTTCCATCAATCCAGTATAAGTCTGTTGTATCAATCTGGAATTTTGCCATCTGCTTTCCTCCTCGACTTTCAGCTTTCCGACTTGCCGCTATTGCAACGTATAGCACAAAATCAACTGACCTACAAACTTCCATTGTAGGGTCTTTACCTACTTTGCAAACCATGCGCTGGTGTATCCCCGGCGCAGCTTGTTGGTGACCGAAGGCCCCAGTGCATCGACGCAGCTCCTCACAAGGAACGTTA
This sequence comes from uncultured Angelakisella sp., assembly GCA_910585535.1. Lineage (GTDB taxonomy): Bacteria > Bacillota > Clostridia > Oscillospirales > Ruminococcaceae > Angelakisella. The sequence goes on from CAJUFK010000087.1 coordinate 8,934, forward strand.
CTACCTTCCGCCTTTTGCAGCTCTCGACTCCAGGCACAACCTACGCCCCTGCATAACCCTTAGGCGCGGAGCGCCGGGGAGGGTCTGCGTTTTGTCCGAAGCGCAAAATCGCCCCCCGCAACCTTGCAAGGGGCGATTTCCACCTTCTGCCTTTTACAGCCTTTGTCTCCAGGCACAACCTACGCCCCGGCACAACCCTTAGGCGCGGAGCGCCGGGGAGGGTCTGCGTTTTGTCCGAAGCGCAAAATCGCCCCCCGCAACCTTGCAAGGGGCGATTTCCACCTTCTGCCTTTTACAGCCTTTGTCTCCAGGCACAACCTACGCCCCGGCACAACCCTTAGGCGCGGAGCGCCGGGTAGGGTCAGTCGTCCCAATCATCAAAACGCTTCCGGCGGCTGCCTCCGTTCCGACCACCGTTCTGATTCCCAAGTACCACGACTCCGCAAACTACAATCACTACCACCAGCACCGCAAGCAGTACCGGTACCAGCGGGAATTTCCCCTTCTCTTTGTCCTCGTCTTCATCGTCATCATCGTCGTCCTTCTTGGCGTCCGCCGGCTTGCTGTCAGGCTCCGGTTCCGGATCCGGTTCAGGTTCCGGCTCGGGTACACTGGAAGACTCCGGCACAGAGCTGCTGGGCGGCGGCGCTACACTGCTGCTGGAGGGGGGCGCCGCACTGCTGCTGGAGGGAGGCGGAGCAACCGAGGAAGCCGGCTTGCTGGCCGGAGTGGGATTGTTTACCGCGTTAGGATCCAACGGCTTGCTCGTCGTGTGGTCCATCAGCGCTTTGCTGCTGATTACGTAGCTGCCCAACGTCTTGGTCTTGATGACATAGGCGTTGAGGTCACTGTCGTAGCTGCCCCCCAAACGGTACAGGCTGTCGTCGTCCTTGATGCCGTAAATGTATTCGTTGGGTTTCATGTAGATGGAAAGCTTGCCCTCCAGCTCAAAGGTGGGCCGGGCGTCCCAGTTGATAAATCGCATCTTGGCAGTATTGTACTTGGTGGCCAGGGTGTTGTTCTCCGTCTCGTTGAACCCCAGGAACAGGGACTCCTGGTCCACGATCTTTACCACATACTTGGCGATCTTGGTGCCCTTGTCGTTGTCAAAGTCGGCGGTAAAGGTCCCGTAGTCGTCCCCGTCCTCGGTAACGAACTTTACCTTGGATTCCTGGTAATCATAGGGCAGGCTGAATTTGCGGTCGCCGTCCTGGTACATCTCGGACTTTGTATCGTTGATACCAATGGAAAGATCGTCTTCCCCGATGGTGCAGGTATAGGTCCGCTTGGAATCCTTATCCCGGATCCGAAGGGTCCCGCGGATCTCTTTTTCGGTAGAGATCTTGATCCCGGACTTGATGACCAGGGTGACGTAATCATCCCCATCTTCAAAGTAGACCCGGTCCACATAGCTGCCGCCCTTTTTCCAGGTGGGCTCCAACAGGCTGTTGTACTCTTTATCCAGCTCCCACCCCATAGATTCGTATTCATCATCGTCGCTTTCGGCGTCCTTATCTCTCCAGTAAAAATCGCTGGTATAGATTTTTACCTTGTCTCCGCCTTTCGCTACACTGGGATCCGGACTGCAATGGCTTGCTTCCTCCTTGGTCTCCGCAAACGCCACCACCCCCATGGTGACCATCATTGCCAACGCCAATCCTACCGCTAAAAATTTTTTCATGGTACCAATTCCCTCCGTGTCTAGTTGGTGTCTACTACTATAGTACGATAAAATAAGCCTTTTTATTGCAGGGATTTTTATTTTTTTTGACATTTCTTACATTATACTCATTTTTTCCCGCCTTGTAAACCCATACCTGCCATAGATTTGCGATAAAATATTCCCATCTGTAGATGCCGGAGCATAGGATGGGCCAGGGCTTCTACTGCTTTGGAAGCCGGAAAGGAGTTTTTACCATGGCTATGACCAAAAATGCCACCTTGCTTTTTCAGCTTTCCGCTGGACGGGAGGCCCTGCCGGTGCCCGGCGCCGGAGTGACCCTGACCAGCCGGGAAACCGGACGGAGGGTTTCCTTCGTCACCGATCTCTCCGGGCGGACCCCGCCCATCCCGGTCTGCGCCCCGCCCCGCTGGGAAAGCCTGGATCCCAATTTTGAGGGCGTCCCCTACAGCCTCTATGACGCACGGGTGGAGGCGGAAGGCTATATCCCGGTCACCGTCCGGGGCATCCAGGTCTTTCCCGGGGAGGGTTCGGTGGTCCCCCTCTCCCTGGATCCCCAGCCAATGGGCCGGGACCGTAGCGAGGAAGAGGTCTTTGACATTCCGGAAAACGGCCTTCTCACCACCCCCCAGCGCCAGCCGGAGGGCCCGGATCCCCAGGATGACATCCCGCAGGGGCGGGTGCTGACCAACGTCTACATCCCGCGGTATATCACCGTTCACCTGGGGGCTCCCTCCAACGCCTCTGCACAGAACGTGACGGTGGATTTTGCCTACTACATCAAAAACGTGGCCAGCAGCGAGATCTATCCCACCTGGCCGGAAAACGCCATCCGGGCCAACATCTATGCCCAGATCTCCTTTGCCCTCAACCGCATCTTTACCGAATGGTACCCCAGCCGGGGATACAGCTTCAATATCACCAATCACACCGGGTATGACCAATACTATGTGCCGGGGCGGAATATCTTTACCAACATCGGGCGGATCGTGGACGAGATCTTCACCACCTACATCCGGCGGCCCGGGGCGCTGAATCCCCTTTTTGCCGAATACTGCAACGGCACCACCGTTTCCTGCGACGGTCTTTCCCAGTGGGGCACCGTCAGTTTGGCCCAGCAGGGGTACACCCCCCTAAGCATCCTGCGGCGTTTCTACGGCAGCGTGGAGCTGGTCCAGGCGAGCCAGGTCCGGAACATCGAAAGTTCCTACCCCGGGTCGTCCCTTTCCCTGGGGAGCCGGGGGGCGGCGGTGCAGACCATCCAGCGGCAGCTGAGCCGCATCCGCCGGAATTACCCCGCCATCCCCGCCCTGGATATAGACGGAATCTTCGGCAGCGGCACCCGGGCGGCAGTGATGGCCTTCCAGCGGATCTTTAACCTCACCCAGGACGGGATCGTTGGACGGGGGACCTGGAACCGCATCTCCAACATCTACGTCGCGGTCACCCGCCTGGCGGAGCTGGACGGGGAAAACGAGCCGCTCCCCGACGTCCGGCCCAGCAACCTTCTGCGCCAGGGGGATCGGGGGGAGACGGTTCGGCTGGCCCAATACTTCCTCCGGGTCATCTCCAACTACTACAATTCGGTGCGGCCCATTGCCGTGGACGGGATCTTTGGATCGGGAACCAAAAACGCGGTCATCGATTTTCAGCGCCGGTTCGGACTTTCCCCCGACGGCATCATCGGACCGGCCACCTGGAACAGCCTGTACAACGTCTTTATGGGCATCGCCAACACCAGCGGCCTGGTCGTGCCGTACCCGGGGACGCTTTTGCGGGAGGGGAGCCGGGGGGACAATGTACAGCTGATGCAGGAGTATCTGCGGACCATTGGGACACGGTATCCCATTCCCTGGCTGGCCATCGACGGGATTTTCGGTCCGGCGACCCGGGACGCCGTGCTGGCCTTCCAGCGGTTGGCGGGAATCGCGGCAGACGGCATCATTGGGCGGAACACTTGGGACCGGATCGTGGCTACCCGGCTGCTGATCTAGCGAAAAAAAGCCAGGCATCGGTCAGGGGGCCCTGATGGATGCCTGGCTTGACTTACGCCAGTTTTTCGCAAATAACCTGGTTCATGATGCTGGCTGTGGCGATCCGCGTCGGCGGCGATGTCCCCTCTGTCAAGCAGGCCGCCGTCCCAAAGGAGGCCGCCGTTTTCAGGGACTGGAGCAGGCTTTTCTTTGTGGCCTGGCCCAAAACAAAGCCCGCCAGACAGTAATCCCCGCTTCCCACCGCAGAGACTACCGAAACATTGGGCACCATCACCTGGTACACCCCTTCTTCCCCGGTGTAAAGGATCCCGCTGTCCCCCATGCTCACCAGGCAGTGGATCACCCCCCGATCCTCCAGCTCCCGGCAGAAGGAGATGATCTCCCCTGTGTCGGAAAGCTCCCGGTGGGCCAGCCCTTCCAGTTCCCGAAGATTCGGCTTGATCAGCCAGGGCTCGATCTTTTCCAGTTCCTCCGGGGAGAACCGGGCGGAGGTATCCAGGGCCACCAATCCCCCATGCTCCTTGATGGTGAGGCAGATGTCCATAAGCAGCTTATCGGTAATGCCGCTGGGCAGCGTCCCGGAGATGACCACCAGGGTCCGCTCCCGAACCTCCCGGGAAAGAAGCTCCAGCAGCTGGGTGATGGCCTCGTATGGAACGGAAAAGCCCTCCCGGAGAAAACGGGTGACGGTGTGGTCCTCCTCCACAATGGAGATGTTCTCCCGGGTGTAGCCCTCCACAGGGATGATGGTGTACTGGATGCCCTCCTCCTTCAGGGGCTCCTCATACCGCTCCCGGTTGTGGGCCCCGGCCAGCACCAGGGCCTGGGTCTTTACCCCGTAGATCCCCAGGGCCCGGGAGACGTTCATCGCTTTCCCGGCAGATTCATATTTTTCAAAGCGGACGGCGTTGTCCTCCCCCCGTCCGGCCCGCTCCACCCAAAGGGTAGCGTCGATGGCGGGGTTGAGGGAAAGGGTGATGATGTGGTCAAACATTCCCGGCGTTCTCCTTAAAAAAGCTTCTCGGCGCCCCAGGGCGCTGTCTCTCTGTTTTGACCGGCAGGCAAAAGGGGCCAAGACAGAACCTTAGAAGCTGCACCATTTCCCGGCAGGATGGGGGCGGCTGTTGGTACGACTTCTTATATACAGTTTAACATTATATCACCCTGGAGGGGAAAAATCCTATCCGCAAAAGGGGGAAAAAACTTCACCCTTTGGGGGTGAAATTATCAAAAAAGCCCGACCATCTTCCAGGATCATCCAGATCCGCCGCCAGGCTGCCGCCTTTCCAAACAAAAACGGGGAACCCGCCAGCTGGGGGCTCCCCGTTTGTTTCCTGTTTGTTCAAAGAGCGTTACAGCTCCAGGTTCTTCCCGTCCTTGCCAAAGACATGGCAGACATTGCCGCCAAAGGTGAAGTTGATTTTGGCGCCAAGGGCGAAGGTGTCCTTGTGGTTGCCGGTGAGATCCATGGTGGGAACGATGATAACCACGTCCTTGCCATTTGCATTGGCATGGAGGTGGACCTCGCTGCCCATCATTTCGGAGACATCCACAGTTGCAGTGATGGCGTTGTCCTCCCCGCTGAGGATGATGTGGCTGGGACGGACGCCCAGGGTGATGGGCTGCTCAGGGACATTCTTGGCCGTCAGGGCCTTCTGCTTCGTCTCGGAAAGGGCGACGCGAAGGGAGCCTACCTCCACCAGGTACTGATCCTTGTCCTTCACCAGCTTGGCGTCGAAGAAGTTCATCTGGGGCATCCCGATGAAGCCGGCGACAAAGAGGTTGGCGGGGTGGTCAAACACCTCTTGGGGGGTGCCGA
>CAJUFK010000088.1:0-3760 GCA_910585535.1 uncultured Angelakisella sp.
TGATGGCCAGCCGGTTCATGGAGAGCGAACAGGAAAACCGGGAGCTGTTCACCGACCACCCTGCACCAGATACCGCCGGGGAGTGGGCCGATGCACCGGCCACCGGGGAGCCGGATTTTCAGGAAGCCCCGCCGTTGAGTGAGGGGGCCTGACTATGACTTCATCCAAATACCCATGCGGAGTGACGAGTGATTCTACTCCTGAAGAACAGTGGAAAGACGAAATTTCTTGCACCCTGGTCGGGTGCCGGGGGTGCAAGAATTTCAATGGGACTGAATACTACCAAGCCAATGTTAAAAAGGGTGTAGCTATGTGGGCAAAAAAGGAATTGGAAGATTTGGAGGATACATGATGAGAAAGGCCATAGCAATCGACTTTGACGGGTGCATCTGCACCGATGCCTTCCCGTTCATCGGGAAGCCAAACTGGCCAGTCATTGAACTGGCAAAGCGGGAACAGGAAAGCGGCGCTGGCCTTATCCTTTGGACCTGCCGGGAAGGGCCGCTCCTTCAGATAGCTGTGGATGCTTGCCGGAAATGGGGCCTCGAATTCGATGCCATCAACGAAAGCCTCCCGGACTGGATCGAGGAATTCGGGAACCGGCCCAGAAAAGTCGGAGCCTCGGAGTATTGGGATGACAGGGCGGTGCAGATGCCAGGCTTCACAGCTTTCATGTTTGGTGGGCAAGCGCTGGACCCTGACAATGTCCAAGCAAGGATGCTTGGATACGAGCCATATCCAGGTATGCGTCCATGCTACTAAAAAGAACGGGGGGCGAGAAAGTGACATCTACCTCAACCCATAAAGAGAGCTTCTACCAAGCCAAAATCATCAAATGGCTGAAGGATACCTACCCCGGCGCTTTCGTCTGGAAAGCCGCCGCCGGTCCATACAGCCGGGGCGGCATCCCGGACATCTGCGCCATCATTGATGGTCGCTTTTTCGGATTCGAGGTCAAGCGGCCCGGAATCGGGAAGCTGACCAAGCTGCAGGAACAGACCATCAAGCAGATCAACGCCGCTGGGGGCTTTGCCGCTGTGGTTTCCACCCCTGCGGATGCCAAACAAACCATAGACTGGGGGATGCGGAATGAAAAAAGGTAAATCCAGCAAACCGGGCGGCTTCAGGCAGCGGATGGATGAAGCGGCGGCAATGGCAAATGCGGCGATGGCCAAGCTGCCCACCACCGCCATTGTGGCCACCATCGACACGATGATCGGCGTCTTGAACAGCCGGGGGATTAAAATCCGGGACTGGGATGACAAGGACAAGGTCGTACAGAAAATCAGGTGCATCGGCGGCAAGGTCTACATTCTGGCCCCAAGCGAAAAAACCCGGCAATAGCAGCCGGGGAATGCCCAAGGAGGATGCCATGACACTGAAAGAACTATCCCAGCTTTACTACCTCCAGCGTGAAATCGCTATGGATGAGCGCCGCCTGGAGGAACTGGAGGCAAAACTCCAGCCCGGAGGGATGAACCTTTCCGGGATGCCGCACGGCACCGGCGTGGCGGACAAGGTAAGCCTTTACGCAGCGGAAATCGTTGATCTCAAGGACATCATAGCGGAAAAGCGAAAGCGGTGCATCTTCGAGCGAATCCGCCTGGAACGGTACATCAGCGAAATCAGCGACAGCCTTATGCGGCAGATTTTCACCTATCGCTTTGTCAATGGCCTTTCTTGGGATCAAGTAGCGGCAAAAATCGGAGGCAACACAGGGGGCAGCGTGAAGAAGATGTGCTACCGTTACCTGAAAAAATCATGAAACCGGAAAAAGTTGTCCCCAATGTCCCGCGCATCTGTGCTATTCTATATCCTGAAAGATTCGGGGAAATCGATAGACGAAAATCAGAAACGACACCGGGGGCCAGTTTTCGGGAACTGGCTCCCGAATTTTATGCCCCGTTTCCACCAAGAATTCAACGCCGGATTTTTTCGGGGATAACCCCCCCCCCGGCATAGCCACAGCTGGCGAAGCCCCGGAAATCTCGGCTCCCATGGATACGCCATATCAGCAAGGCTGATTTTCAGTCCCGCTTTTTTCAGAAATCCATGTGCCTGAAAAAAGAGGCCACAGAAAGCACCCCCATATAAGCGCCCCGATAAAGGCCCTGTTTTGCAAGGGCTGGATTTATAGAGAGTTTATACGGCCCGCCTTCGCATAGCGCCTCATTTTTCCTGTGGAAAAAACAGCCCACAGCAGAGGCATAGCCGGGAAAGTGTACCCCTTAGAACAGGGGGCCACCGTGCAGGCTGTGTGCGGCACACAGAGGGGCCGTGTACAGAAAGGCCATACAGCATAGCACATAGGACAAAGACCAGAGCCTGTACTCAATAGGCTTTGGCCTTTGCTTTATAAGAGCATAAGCACGAGGCAAACATTCACAGCGACAAGCAGCGACAGCGCTCCCTCATGCACAGAGGGCAGCAGACAGAGCGCGAAAGGAAAGGGGCCGCACCCCGCATGGCCATAGGTACTACTGACCCCCAGGACGGGCTGCGGGGCGAGGAAGGCCCGACGGTTTTTCCCCTGAAATCAAAAAATTTTCCGGCGTTTCGTTACGCAAGCCCCATACCGGGGCCAAAAAAGGAGGGCTGGTCGTGAAATTTGAACGGCGGAAGCTGGCTGATTTGCGGCCGGCAGAGTACAATCCCCGCAAGAAACTGACCCCGGATGACCCGGAATATATCCAAATTCGCAACAGCCTGAACGAATTCGGGTACGCCGATCCCATCGTGATCAACAGCGATGGCACCATTATCAAGGGCCACCAGCGCCGCAATGTGATGATGGACCTGGGCTATACCGAGGCAGAGGTTATCATTCTCGATATTCAGGACAAGGCAAAGGAAAAAGCCCTGAACATTGCCCTGAACAAAATCACCGGCAAGTGGGACAACGCCATCCTGAAAGACCTGCTGGTGGAGCTTGACCTCGAAGGATATGACTTCTCGGTGACTGGCTTTCAGCGTCCAGACCTGGAAGATCTGATTCAGGAACTGGATATCCCGCCAGAGGCCACAGAGGATGACTTCGACCCGGAAGAAGCTGCAAAGGACATTGATGTCCCTACCACCCGCAAGGGGGACATCTGGCAGTTAGGCCGGCACCGCCTCATGTGCGGCGATTCCACCGATGCTGCCGATGTGGAGCGGCTGATGGGCGGCGCAAAGCTCGACCTCATCATCACCGACCCGCCCTACAATGTGGACTACGGCGCAAAGACGGAATTTCTGGAAAGCTATCTCGGCCAAGAGGGCAGCAGGGCGAACAGTACCATCGAAAACGACCACATGGATGCTTTGAGCTTTTACAAATTCCTGCTGGCAGCATTCCAGAATATGAACCAAGCCATGCGCCCCGGAGCCGCCATCTATGTGTTCCACGCCGAAAGCACCGGCCTCCAGTTTCGGCAAGCCTACACAGACGCAGGACTGAAGATGTCCCAGTGCCTTATTTGGGAGAAGAACGCCTTCGTCCTGGGCCGTCAGGACTACCAATGGCGGCATGAGCCGATTCTCTACGGCTGGAAAGAGGGGGCGGCGCATTATTTCATCAACGACCGCACTCAGGACACCGTACTGCTGGAAGATGAACTGGATTTCAAAGCCATGAAGAAGCAGGAGCTTCTGGCCTTTATCGAAAACTACATCCGGCAGTACAAAGACCTGACCTCCGTTCACTTTGAGAACAAACCGGTCAGAAATGCCCTGCACCCCACCATGAAGCCCATCCCGCTGGTCGGGCGGCTGATGAACA
>CAJUFK010000088.1:3860-14314 GCA_910585535.1 uncultured Angelakisella sp.
AATGCCCTGCACCCCACCATGAAGCCCATCCCGCTGGTCGGGCGGCTGATGAACAACTCCAGCAAACCGGGCTGGAATATTGGTGACTTTTTCGGGGGAAGCGGCACCACCCTCATGGCGGCGGAACAGCTGGGCCGGACAGCCTATCTCATGGAGTATGATGAGCGCAATGTGGATGTGATTGTCCAGCGCTGGGAAGCCTACACCGGGAAAAAGGCGGTGCTGCTGAATGAGTGAACTGGACGGCTTGACGCTTGACGGTTTCAACAAAAACCCTGGCGCAGAGCCATACAGGAAAGCCGCCCTCCAGGAAGAGGGACGGTGAGCCATGACCATAGAACAGCTTCAGCGTGAAATTCTACGAGGGGAGGTCCTTTATTTGGACAACAACAGAAATGTGGCCGGGGGCGGACTTTACAGGGTGGAGATCATCGCCCAGCTTTTCGGCGTCACCGTCCGCCGCATCCAGCAGCTGACGCAAGAGGGTGTCCTGCCCACAACCGAAACGGTGGACGGTCGGCGCTATGACCTCGTGCCGACCATCCAGCAGTATGTCAAATACCTGTCGGACAAGGCATACGGCAAAGACCGCTCCGAAAAAGAACTTGAACTTCGGGAGCAAAAGATGAAAGCGGACATCGCCCTGAAGGAATCCCAGGGTGAACTGCACCGCCTGAAAACCGACATCGCCGCCGGGAAGTACATAGCGGTGGAGGAAGTCACGATGGACTATGAGCGGTTCTTTGTGACCTTCAAGAATTTTGCCATGAGCCTCCCGGCCCGGCTGACGGATGAGATCAGCGGATACATCGACCCGCTGGAAGCACGGCGGATCGAAAAAGAACTGCACCAAAAAATCCGCAACCTGCTGGTCGCTTTCGTAGTGGCGGGAGTATCGAAGCAGGATGACGGCAAGAAGTAGAAGCCCCCGATTCCGCAAATACCCGGTAGCGCCCTATCAAAAAGCGGCCCTCGAATCCCTGAAGCCCCCGGAGAACATCACGGTCTCGGAATGGGCCGAAAAATACCGGGTGCTGGATTCCAAATCATCGGCCATGCCGGGGCCATGGCGGAATGACAAAACCCCATACCTCGCCGGAATCATGGATGAACTCTGCAACTACGAAACCGAGGAAATCATCTTCGTCAAACCCTCGCAGGTCGGCGGCACGGAGGCCCTGCTCAATATGCTGGGCTGGGCTATTCAGCAGGACCCATCACCCACCATGTGCGTGTACCCTTCGGATGTTCTGGCAGAGAGCCTGGTGGTCAACCGGTTCCGCCCCATGATCTACGCAGCGCCCACACTCCGGCGGCGGTACCGGGAAAGCGAATCCTCAAAATCAGAGCTTCAATTCGATGGGATGTACCTGAGCATGGTCGGCTCCAACAGCCCCTCCCAGCTGGCCAGCAAGGCGATCCGATTTCTCTTTCTGGATGAGGTGGACAAATACCCCGGCGCATCCAAAAAAGAGGCAGACCCAATCTCGCTGGCCAAAGAGCGGACAAAGACCTTCCACAACCGGAAAATCTTCATGACCTCAACCCCTACCCTGAAAACCGGCCACATCTGGAAAGCCATGGAAGGGGCGGATGTCGTAAAGCACTACTTTGTCCCCTGTCCCCACTGCGGGAAATTTATAGAGCTGAAGTGGAAGCAGGTGAAATTCCCCGATGAAGGGATGGGCTACTCGGAGCGGGCAGAGCTGGCCGCATACATCTGCCAGGAATGCGGGGCCATCATTACAGACCAGCACAAGCCGCAGATGCTCCGCTATGGGGAATGGCGGGTAGTGGAGGAACGAGCGAAACCGGCACGGCGGGTGGCCTATTGGATCAACACCCTTTATTCCCCCTTCGTCCGGTTTTCCGAAATGGCCAAGGCATTCCTTACCAGCAAGGATGACCCCGATGCCTTTCAGAACTTCACAAACTCGTGGTTTGCCGAACCGTGGGAGGATACCAAATTGAAAACCAATGCAGACCTTGTACTGGAGCGCCAGACGGCGCTGCCGGAACTCACGGTCCCAAAGTGGGCGAAACTCCTGACCGCCGGCGTGGATGTGCAGGAATCCAGCGTCTACTGGTCTATCCGGGCATGGGGAAACCACCTGACCAGCCAGAATATCGCCCACGGTCAGGCGGACAGCTTCGCAGAGGTGGAACACATCATGAACCTGCAGTACCCCCGCGAGGATGGCGGCGATCCGATGGTGGTGGCGCTGGCCCTCATCGACAGCGGTGACAACACCGACCTGGTCTATGATTTCTGTTCAGTGAACGCGGACTGGGCGCTCCCCAGCAAGGGATCGTCCCACCCCATGGATACCCACTTCCGGCTCTCCAAGGTGAACCGCACCGACAGCAAAGCCTACGGCATGAATCTGGTGATGATCGACACCGGGAAGTATAAAGACATGATTGCCGGGCGAATGCGGAAAGAGAACGGGACCGGCAGCTGGATGGTTTATCTCGGATGCGACCGGGAATATGCGGAACAGGTGACAGCGGAACACAAGGTCAGCGTCAAAAGCGGTGAGCGCACCATCCAGAAATGGGTGCTGAAATCGTCCCATGCGGATAACCACTACCTCGATACAGAGGTCTATGCCATGTGTGCCGCCGATGTGCTGGGCGCTCGGTATTTCCATCTGGACGATGCAGAGGTTCAGCCCCGCAAAGAGGTGGAGAAAAAGCCTGATCCGGTCTACGCCCCGGAAGAAAGCTGGATCGGGCAGCATGAATCGTGGATTTAGGAGGCGAGCAATCATGAACGACTATACAGCGGAACAGCGGCTGGCAGAGGTAAACAAAGCCATTCAGGCCGTCCTGCTCGGCGGTCAGAGCTACAAGCTCGGCAGCCGGAGCGTGACAAGGGCAGATCTCGCCCTTTTGAGGGCCATGCGGAATGAATTGGAAGCAGAGCTGGCAAACGGCGAATCTTCCATGCTGCTCTCGGATACCTTTGTCGCTGTTTTCGATTCGAGGTGAGCACATGAACATCATCGACAAAATCATCGGCTGGTTCAATCCGGAGGCCGGGGCAACACGGGAAGCATGGCGGCAGATTATGGAGGAACAGCGCCGCAACTATGATGCCGGGAACGGAAGCCGGCTGAACGCAAACTGGCGGGTATTTAACCAGAGCGCCGAATACACCGACCGGTACAGTCGGGACACTGTCAGGGCCAGGGCCAGGGATCTGGAAAGAAACAGCGATATAGCGAATTCGCTAATTGGTCCATTCGTCCGCAATGTAGTGGGCAAGGGCCTCATCCTTCAGGCCGATACACCGAGTGAAAAACTGAACGGCGAAATCGAAAAGCTCTGGAAAACATGGTGCAAGAAGCGCAACTGCGATGTGACCGGCACCCAGAGCCTGAACCAGATGCTCCGCATGGCCGTCCGCCGGAAAAAGGTGGACGGCGGTGTCCTTTTTGCGAAGCGGTATACCAAGGGCGGCGTTCTCCCCTTCAAGCTGCAGCTTTTCGAGGTGGATGAACTGGACGCATCACAGATGGCCCCAAAGCACAAGGACAACCGGGTGATCGGCGGCATTGAGTACGACCAATACAATGCCCCGGCAGGCTATTGGATTCGGCAGTATTCCCTGGACGGGATGAGCATCACGGAGCCGGTATTCCTCCCGGCGGCAGATGTCATTTTTTATTTCAGCAAACGCCGCCCCTCCCAGCTTCGGGAAATGTCGGACATGGCCCAGACCATCACCCGCATCCGGGATGCCAACGAATTCATGACAGCCTTCTCGGTCAAGCAGCGGATAGAGGCGTGCTTCGGCATCGCCATCAAACGCGCTCTGCCGACCGCCGGAATCGGCAGGCCCGGTACCACAACCGTGGGCGGAAAGCAGACCTATGACGGGAAAACCCTTTCCCCCGGCATGATGCTGGAAATGAACCCCGGCGATGAAATCCAAAACATCAACCCGCAAGGGCAATCCACCGATGCATCCGCTTATGTCAAGCTCATGCTCCGCATGATTGGAGCCGGGCAGGGCCTCAGCTATGAGGCCACATCCAGGGATATGAGCCAATGCACCTACTCCAGCGCCAGACAGGGGCTGATTGAGGACGGGATGACCTACGCGGAGGAAGATGAACTGCTGGCGGAAATTCTGGATGAGATCTATGAAACCTTCATCATTTCGGCGGTTTTGGCCGGGGCGGTTTCCATCCCGGACTTCTGGAACCGAAAGGATGAGTATTTCCGTCATTCCTTCGAGAAACCGCCAAAGGACTGGATCGACCCCAGCAAAGAGGCCACCGCCACCAAGATCGCGCTGATGACCGGTCAAAAGACATTCAAACAGATTGCCGCAGAAAATGGTGCGGATTGGAGAAAGCAGATTGATGACATCTGCGAAGTTTTAGACTACGCCAGAGAGGAACACGGCGTGGATTTAGGAGGTGTAATCCTTGGACAAAAGAAATCGGACGGTCTCTACGAGGACGAACCCGCCGAATCCGCCCCGCCCCCCGGTGGTGGGCAGATTCCCGCCGTTCCCCCCGATGGAGGCCAGAACCCGGAGCCTGACGGCGATGGGGACACGAACGGAGAAGCCGGGGAGGAATGACCGGCGGACGCTGATGGCCGCAACCCTCCAGCGCATGGAGGGAGAAGGGAACGAGCGGAAATTCACCCTTTCCTTCTCTTCGGAGGAACCCTATGAGCGGTGGTTCGGCGTGGAAATCCTGGACCACGGCCCCGGCGCTGTTGATCTGGCGCGGCTGAATGAAATCGGCTGTCTGCTGTTCAATCACAACCGGGATGCCGTGATCGGGAAGGTCAACCGGGCATGGGTAGATGGGAACCGGGGATATGCAGAGGTGGAATTCGACACCGATGAGCAATCCGAAATCATCTACCAGAAGGTACGCAGCGGGACGCTGAAAGGCGTGTCGGTCGGGTACCGGATCGATTCACTTGAGGAAGTAATGGCCGGAAAGACAAGCGCCGATGGCCGCTTTACCGGGCCGTGTGAAATCGCAAGGAAATGGTGGCCCTTTGAGATTTCCATCGTGTCGGTGCCAGCGGATGCCACAGTCGGCGTGGGCCGCGAGGCGGAACAGCCCAGAGCAACCCCTCTGAGCGTCTACGAGAGCCAACTTCAAATCAACAAAAACATCATAGGAGGTTAGAAACTATGGACAAAAAGCAGAAACGCGCAGCGGCCCTGAAGCGCCAGCAGGAACTTGTCAATGCTGCAAAGGCCGCAAGCAGGGAGATGACCGCCGAGGAAACGGCGGAATTCAATACCCTGCAGGGCCAGATCGACCAGCTGAATCGGGAAATCGCTGATGAGGAACGCCAGCAGGGCGGGAATCCTCCCGCACCTCCGGCCCCTTCCGCCGGTGCGCCCACCACGCCCCCGGATCAGCAGCGGGAAATCGAGGAACGCGCCCGGACAGCCGAGCGCAACCGAGTGAAGGAAATCTCCGCCATCTGCCGGGATTTCGGGTACGATCCCGGCAAGTACATCGATGATGGCCTCAGCGTGGAGCAGGTCAGGGCCGCAGTGCTGGACGAACTCCGGCGGGACAAAGCCCCTATCGGCACCGGCGTTCATGTCACCGACAGCGGCGAGGATGAATTCAGGCGGGATGCCGTGGACGGCCTCCTGCTTCGCGGCGGCGTCCAGGTGGAGAAGCCCAGCAATGGCTCGGCGCAGTTTGCCGCCATGTCCCTGCGGGATCTGGCGATTACCTGCCTGGAGCGCTCCGGCGTTTCCGGTGCTCGCTACATGAGCAGCGATGAGATTCTGCGGGAGATTTGCACCCGGCAGTATTACAATCCCACCGCCGCATTCCCCACCATCCTCGACAACGCCATCAACAAGGCGTATGTGGAGGGCCACCGCACAGCCGCCGTGACCTTTGACCTTTGGACCCGCAAGGGCAGCCTGAAGGACTTCAAGATTCATGACAACAACTATCTGGCCGGTCCTATCGGGGACTTTCTGGAGGTGCCGGAGGGCGGCGAACTGAAAGGCGATAAGCCCACCGATGCCAAACTGCCCACCCGTCAGATCAGAACCTACGGGAAACAGTTTACTTTGAGCCGCCAGGCATTCATCAATGATGACATTGATCTGGTGACCCGCATCCCGGCCAGACACGCCGCCGCTGCCCGGAGAACCATCAACACCCAGTGCTATCGGATTCTTCTGAACAATCCCAACATCTACGATGGCACCCCGCTCTTCAGCGCAGCCCACAAGAACCTGCTGAAAGCTGGGACCGGCATCACCCAGGAGGCGGTGCAGGCCATGATCATGGCACTGTCCACCCAAAAGGATGAATTCGATCAGCCCATCATCGTGCGCCCTGGCAAGATCATTGTTCCCGCCGGTCTGACCTTTGACATCTACACCCTGTTCAACAGCCCCACTATCCACACCGAGGGCAATACCCAGGCGGTAAATCCCCTCTACGCATACAAGGATATGCAGATTGTGGAGGACCCGACCATCAATGCCCTCTGCGGCGGCTTCGGGAATGTGATGCCCTGGTTCATGACCGCAAACAGTGCCGACACCGCCTTCATTGAGGTGGACTACCTCAACGGGCAGGAAGTGCCGACCATCCGCCGGATGGAAACCCCCGGCCAGCTGGGCTTTGTCTGGGACATCTACCTTGACTGGGGCATCAATGTGATGGACTACCGCGGTGCCATCAAGAATCCCGGCAAAGTAATCAACAGCCCTCTGGGGCAGTGAGAAAGGAGTAAAGAGCAATGGCTGAATATCTGCAGAGAGGCGAAGCGCTGGACTACACCAACGCAACCGACAATCTCATCCCGCATGACACGGTCGTAGCCCTGAAGGATCGCATCGGCGTGACCGGATGCCCCATCCCTCCCGGCAAAACCGGTAGCCTTCATATGGTCGGCGTTTTCGAGATCAAAAAGACCGGCACCGCCGCCATCGCCATGGGCCAGACCGTCTACTTTGACGGTACCGGAATCACCGATGCGGCTGAGGAAGGCTCGATCAAGGCCGGGTATGCCGCCGCCCCCGCCGATGCCGCCGGAGCCTCGGTACTGGTAAGCATCAATGGCTGATCTGATCGCTCTCGATTTCATCCAGGTCGGATTCCACCGCTTCAGGCCGGGGGACATTCTCCCCTCGGACAACCCGGCGCTGGTGTCTGCCTGGGTGGAGAGCGGCTCGGCCATATGGCGTGACGGCGATCCCCCCGCATGGGTACCGGCCAAAAGAGCAGCGGCAGAACCCGGACTTCCCGGCATTGCCGTAGGCGGTGAGCTGACGGGGGATGATCTGGCCGGTAAAATTCCGATGACAGAGCAAAGGAGGCGGTCGCTTTGGAAACCCCAACCTTCAAAGAACTCCTGAAAGCGGATGTCCACAACATCTTCCTCAACCCGGCGGAATTCGGGGAGAGGCACCGGGTGAACGGCAAGATCATGGTGATTGTTCTGGATGACATGGAGAACATCGAGCGGGAAAAGAAGATGAAGTCCAACATGGACGGCATCTACACCCGCCAGCTGCTCTTTTATGTTGCGGCGGATGATTTCGGAGAGCCGCTCCCCGGACAGGATACCTACCTGCAACTGGACGGCGGCACTTATAAGGTGGTGGATGCCACCGATGAGTGCGGCATTTATGCCATTACACTGGAGGCGAACCGCAGCCGATGATTGCCATCACAGCAGACCCCCAAGACCTGGAACTCGTTCTCTCAAAACTGGAGGGTGCAAAGAAGCAGGCTCCCAAAGCCATACGCACTGCCCTAAACGATACGGCGGTCACAGCCCGGAAACTGCTGGCCCAGCACGCGCAAAAGAGATATACCGTCAAGGATGCCGGTTTCAATAAGCATACCAGAGTCAGGAAAGCAACCCTTTCCAAACTTGAGGCGGCAATCAGTGTGCAGGGCGCACCAATGACACAGCCCCGGTATCACACAACTGCTCCCAAGAGCGGCGTGAAAACAGAGGTGCTGAAAGGCTCTGGCCTGCAGGAATTGGTGAACCAGGCTGGGAACAAAGCATTCCTTCAGACCGGGAACAACGGGAACCGGCTTGTGCTTCAGCGAACCGGGAAAGGAAGAACGCCGCTTCACTCGGCGCATGGCCCGTCTGTTTCCAAAATGCTGGAAAAGGTCTATCAGGGCGGCAAGATCACCGATGAAGGGCTGAGGGAGGATATCCTCGAAATTTACCAGGACAACCTGAGAAAACAAATTGAACGGATGGTGACGGCATGAACGCGAGAGAACTCCAAACCGCTGTCAAGGATGACCTGCAGGCGCTTTTTGAGGGGCGCACCTACAAAGCGCCGCCCCCTAAAATCCAGGGAACCCCGGAATTCAATCTGGAGGAATACGACCCGGAAAAGCCCCCAGAGGAACCGACATCCGACCTCATCATGGAAAAGCTGGGTGTTTATGAGCAAGACCTTCCCATCCGGGAAAAGGGGGCGGATGATCCGTTCCCGTACATCATCGTCCGGCTTTCAAAGGGCGGCATCGCTACCCCGGTAGACCCGCACAAGGTAGACATTTTTCTCCTGATCGGCATCTATGACAACGACAGGCGCAACATCGGCCATAAAACCGTTCTGGAAATCATCGAGGACATCCAAAAGCACTACGAGAAACACCCCACCCTCTGCGGCGGGGCGTTTCAGTTTACGGACCCGTTCACATGGGTGCTGCAGGATGAGCCAAGCTACCCGTACTTTTACGGTGGGTGTAACCTTTCCTTTAACCTTGCCGCACCCCGGACAGAAAGCAGGTTCACATGAAAACCATGTATGTCGGCCCCACGATTCCGAGTGTGGCCACCCGCAACACCGTCTACGAGGAAATGCCGGAACCGCTGAAAAAGGCCGCAAAGGCATTCCCGTATTTGGCCGGCCTGTGCGTCCCCATTTCAGAACTTAGGAAAGCACTGGATGGAATCCGCAAACGGGACGGCCATATTTACCGACTTTATACCAAAGCGCTGGCAGACAGCGCAGAAATCCAGAAAGGAGCGAATGAGTAATGCCTTACCAGCACGGCGTAAGGGTGCTTGAACAGGCCACAAGCATCGTGGCCCCCATCTTGGGGACCGCAGGGCTTCAGGTAGTTTTCGGCACCGCACCCATCAATCTGGCGGATGATCCCTACAAGGTCACCAACACCCCCCTCATTGCCTACTCGTGGGCAGAGGCGGTCAAGCAGCTGGGATACTCGGCGGACTACAAAAACTATACGCTTTGCGAGGCCATGTACGCCAGTTTTCAGCTGATCGGCGTGGCCCCTGTTATTTTCATCAATGTCCTCGACCCCAAAAAGCACAAGAAGAAAAACGAGGCCGCAACTGTACCGGTAGAGGAAATGGAGGCCGTGGTCCCCATCACCGGCATCCTGAAGGATACCGTAACCGTCAAGATGAAAGGTGCGGACGAAGAATCCGAGGATACCCCGCTGGGCTTTGAAACCGACTATCTCCTGAGCTTTGACGATGACGGCAATCTGCTGGTTACCCTGATCGCCGGGGGCGCAGGGGCAGCCGCCAAAGCACTGGTGGTGGAATCCACCTCCATCGACCCGACCGCGGTAAAGCCCAGCGACATCATCGGCGCAAGTGCGACCGGTGGCGCAAAGGGCTTTGAGGTTCTCCAGCAGATCTATCCCAAATACGGCATGACCCCCGGCCTTCTGCTGGCCCCCGGCTGGAGCCATATCCCGGATGTGGGCATCGTCCTCGCTGCGAAATGCGAGGAAATCAACGGCTACTTCACCTGCGAATGCCTCATCGACATTGACAGCACCGCCGATGGATGCACCGCATACAGCGACATCAAGGTGGCCAAAGAGGCGGCTGGATGCGTTTCTGCCCACGCCATGGCCCTCTGGCCCTGCATTGCTGTAGGCTCCCATTGGTTCTGGTACAGCGCCATCATGGGGGCGCTGATCGCAAAGGTCGATGCGGAAAATGATGATGTACCAAACCTTTCCCCCTCCAACAAGCTCATCGGAGCGACCGGCACCGTGCTGGCCACCGGAGAGGAAGTGCTTCTGGATCAGGTGCAGGGCAATGCCGTGAACAGCTTCGGCGTAACCACTGCCATCAATGTCAACGGCTGGCGGACATGGGGCAACAACAGCGCCATCTACCCGGCCAGCACCGACCCCAAGGATCGCTGGTTCTGCTGCCGCCGGTTCTTCAGCTGGTGGGGGAACAGCTTCATCCTGACCTACTTCCAGAAGGTCGATAACCCGATGAACCCCCGCCTCATCGAAACCATCGTGGATTCCGAGAATATCCGTGGTGCGTCCTATGTTTCCCAGGGGAAATGCGCCAGAGCGGAAATCGTCTACAACGCAGACGAAAATCCGGTGACGGATCTGCTGAACGGAAAAATCACTTTCCATCAGTACCTGACCCCCTATCCCCCGGCAGAGGATATCCTGAACATTCTG
>CAJUFK010000089.1 GCA_910585535.1 uncultured Angelakisella sp.
AATCCTGCGTGTATGCCCGTAAATCAAGGCTTTTTTGAGATAATCAACCATTTTCTCATAAAAACCTCTTGTTGACGGCCAGCAAACCGTTGATATGACTGACTTTCTTGAAGTCCTATAATTACACTCCGACCACGAGCAGGTCTGCCGTATTTGGCAGACCTGCTTTATTTTTCTTCTGTTTTCTCTGTAGTTCTCCTGTATTCTCGTTTTTATGTCAGACAAATCCTATAAGAACACGCGAACCCAATAAAAAGTTTATGGGATTTCCTCAATTTTTGTCCGAAATACCTTGTACTCTAATCCTCCAAATGCTATAATTATTCCAAATTTTATATCTATGTTCGATTGGAGGATCTATCATGACTTTTTATGACCTGCATGGAAGAGCGGTTGCTTATCTATATGATGATGGAGAACATATCTATCTATTCAACGGAAAACCTGTAGCCTATTTATACGATAATGCGGTCTACGGTTTTAATGGTCATCATTTAGGATGGTTTGAAAATGGATGGATTAGGGATTTAAGGGGCAACTGTGCTTTTTTTACTGAAAATTCAAGCGGTGGTCCTGCAAAACCCGCAAAATGTGCTAAACCTGCAAAATGTGCTAGGTATGCAAGGCCTGCAAAATATGCAAAATATGCCAGGCACGCCAAAGCGGCTAAAACAGCATCTTGGTCACAATTATCTGGAGAATCTTTTTTCAATCAATAATAAATGATAAAACCTCTTGCTGACGGCCTGCAAACCGTTGATATGACTGGCTTTTTTGAAGTCCTATAATTATACTCCGACCACGGCGTAGCCGCCGAGGCACGCCCTGCCCGCCCTCTCGAAAGCGGTGAAGTAAATCTATTGTGTTGTTATTCACACACAAAAGACCGTCATTAGACAATGACGGTCTTTTGTAAAAGGAGCTTAATTTTCTGATAGATTTTTACTGCCGGGATGCATTTTGAATATGCTCCAAAACAGCGGTCATATCAATTCGCATTCCATCTTCTGCTAACCCTGCAACCTGTTCGGCGGTGCAGGCATAATCTACCCGGAGCAGTTCCCCGGAAATGTAGGATGCCATGGGACTGTTGAGAAACACAATGGGGCCTGCCATTTCCTCTGACAACGCCAATCGCTTTGCGTAACCGGTGTGGCTGAGTAATGCTTCTTCGCCGCCAGCCATTGCGGTAAACTCGTCTTTCATTCCGGTATCAGTGGAACCGGGCAGCACAGCATTTACACGAATGCCCTTTGGAGCATAGGTGGCCTGAAGCTGGATCGTGTAATAGTTCATCGCCAGCTTGGAGAAGGGATACGCTAATGTCCCAGGCAGATGAGGCAGCATGGTTCTGCCAAGCGCCTCCACCGCTTTATCCCAGCTTCCGGCTTGGACAATAGGCAGATAAACTTTTTTGTTGCCCTCCTTTTCCCATCCGTTCCCACCGGTGGATGTGATGAAGCCAATGGAACCACCCTCACTCATTCGGCTCGGTAAAATCTCCTCACAGATGTGCATATTCGCAATCAAATCAATCTTTGCAGTGGTAACAAAATCTGTTTTTGACCCGGAAACTCCCGCAATACCAAAGAAGGAATCAATATGGGCCGGAATCTGTGCAAACGCCTGGTTAATGGACTCTTTTTTGCTGAGGTCGGTGTGGATGTACTTCGCAAGACCTTCCACCTTGGCTTCCACCCAGTCCAGGGCATAGACCTTTGCGCCCAGATCTACCAGCATTTCCGCAGCAGCCCTTCCCATTCCACTGGCAGCACCGGTAACAACACAAACCTTGTCCTTGTAGCCCAAATAGTCTTTCACTTTGATCTCTCCTTTGCTATAATCATGATATGGATGAAACAAATGTCTCATAAAATGATTATAGCCACAAAGTAATGTCTTGTAAACAATCCGAAGCCGAACTGAAACAAACAGGGGGGATTTGTCTCATGAACGAGGAACTGAGGTACAAAGACACGGTTAAAGAAGCGATTGCAATCGCACTTGTTGACTTAATGGGGACACGACCGCTGGATCAAATCAGTGTCAAGGATATTGTGTTACGGGCAGGCGTTGGACGATCCAGTTTCTACCGCAATTTTGGAAGGAGAGAGGATATTCTCCTGCTCTGTATCGACCATATGCTGCAGCTCCCTCCAAAAGCCGCACCGTACAGTAATGAGAATGTACGGGATTCCCTAATCATTCATTTTCAAATCGTGAAAAGGAACCGGGATTTTTTCACATTGCTTCGGCGGCAAAATCTGCTGCATCTGCTTTATCAGCAAACCTGTCTTGATGTAAAGCGCAGCATTAAGGACTATGGTTTATACCGAAATCCCTATCAAGCTGCCTTCTTTTCGGGAGCGGGGGCCAGCGTGCTGATTCAATGGATCGAAAATGATTTCCGGGAGAGCGAATCGGAGATGGCGGATATGTTCATCTATCTTATGGACGGGCATCACAGAGAAAAAGACTGAAACAATATTATGGAGAACACGGGCATTGGATTATTGAAGTACGAAGCGGACCACGGAGAGATCAGTGGCAGAGCAAAACCGGATGTGAATGTAAAGCCCTCCGGGAGATATTGAGAAGGATCAGAGGAAACAGGTCAGGCTGTTTCCTTTTTTGCTGCCTTGAAACCTGTTGCTTTTGCTTCGTTCTGACCCAAAACCTTGTCGCTTCTGGTGATAGCTTTATCCCCCCTTTTCATATATATTTTGCTTTGCCGCAGGCAGAAAGGAGGCCAAAAGAGTGGAGCTGCACCAGAAATCACAAAGAGAAAACCGAGAGGGAAGATTTCAATGTCAACCGAAAAAAACAAGTTTGCACTACGGATCACACCGGAGACGCAGAAGCTGGTGAAGGACCTCTGCCCTCGGGACAACTGCCAAAGCCAGAACGAGTTTATCGACAAAGCCAGCCGGTTTTACGCCGGGTATCTGTCCGCCAAGGATGCGGTGGAGGTGCTGCCACCTGCGCTGGTGCAGCCCTGAAAGGAACGATCCAGGACAGCGAGGGACGCATCGCCCGGCTGCTTTTCAAGCTGGCGGTGGAGGTCAATATGCTCATGAATATCCTGGCCGCCGAGTTGAACACCAATGAAAACACCCTGCAATGGTTCCGGGAGCAATACGGCCGGGGAGGTATGGCAGACAGGCGGAAATATCACTTTTGGGGGATGCGATACGCTATCAGAAAAGTTCAGATGTAGGGTGAAAAAACAAAAGGGAAACAGCGTGACATCAGTCATGCCGTTTCCCACTATTGGGTCACTCCAGCTCCAATCCCAATTTCTCTGCAATGTCCTTAGAACTCATGCCAGCTTTTTTTGCTTTCGCGATAAGTTCCTTGGCGATCTCCGCCTCGCTGCGGCGGCGCTTCTTAGGACGGAAAAGTTCTGCTTTCTTTTCCTCCAGCATCTTGATGGACTCCTTATGAGCGGCAATTTTTTTATCGATCTCAGCAGCTCGTTCCTCTACACTTCTTCTGACGCGCTTTTTTTCTTCAGCCATTGGTATGATCTCCTTTCATATTTTATTTTGCAATATTATCATAGCATATCTATTTCTAAAAATCCAGTAGAAATATAAAAGATTTTTACCGGGAGAGCAAAAACGAAAAGCAAGATCAAATGGGGATAAGTTGCTTTTGGAACAAGTCGTTTTTCAGAAATGCGGAACGGGCTGATGGCCACGCTCTTTTTTTCCGATACGGATGAATCTATTGTTCTCTCACAGGTCGCAGAGGAAATCGCTAGCCACCCCGGCAATGTGTGGCAGCCCATCATCTCTCTTAAGAATACCACGCCGGCAAGGAGGTGGAATAGAACCGTGAGACTGCTGTCTATTGGCTCACCCTCTCGGCTGACCAAGGAAACAAGTACGCCCAATTTTTTCTGCTTCATCTGGATGACTTTCAGAACCGACTGATGAGATAGGGGGTGGTCCGGCTTTTTCATCACCTGGGAAATATCTTTCTGGAGCAGCTGCCCCCTGCCCAGGGCCAATGTGGCCTCACAGGAAGGGAATAGAGGAAGAAGCAATTCCAGCAGAGGGAAAGAATCTATATTTCCCATAGAAAAACAATGGTGTTTTTGTCAAAGTGAAAATTGCTGTTCTCAAAATGTGAAAATCTCATTTTGAGAACAGCAGCATAGCCGTTTTTTTCACAGGTTCTATATCAATTTGACCTGCTGTCCCGCTTTTTTATCACATAATTTATGGTTTTCCCTTTTTGTACAAAAAATTTTTTCATCAATAGTTGTTTTTGGCACAAAATCTGCTGATTTTATTGGCAAAGCAATTCCCACCAATATTGTCAAAAATCAGCAAAGGAGATTCGCATCATGGATTACATTTTTGAAGGTTTGCAGCCTCAGCGTGTTCTTCGCAACTTCTGGGAGCTTTCCCAGGTGTACTCCCGCCGCCCTGACAATACCAAAGGCATCAGCGACTATCTGGTCCAGTTTGGCCGCAATTTGGGATTTGAGGTCTACCAGGACGAAACCACGAATGTCATCATCTATAAACCTGCTACCCCGGGATATGAAAATGCTCCCACTTGTATGCTGGCAGCCCATATGGATATGATCTGCGCCACTGCCCCTGGTGTATCTCACAACTTTGATATAGAACCTCTCCACCTTCTGCTGGACGATGACCAGGACACCGTCCACGCCGATGGCACCACCCTTGGAGCGGACTGTGGTCTGGGTGTTGCTTTTATTCTGGCGGTACTGGAATCCAAGGACATCCCCCATCCGGCATTGGAAGCTGTCTTTACTACAAACGAGGAAACCGACATGAAAGGAGCCTGGAACCTTCACTATGAGAAACTGAAAAGCAGCGTTATCCTCAGCACCGACGCTACCCGCCTTTCCCTGGGCGGCGGCGGCGAGCTGGAAATGGAGCTTTTCATGGCCCGCAAAATGATCCCGGCCCGGGCAGGAGATGTCACCGCCTCCATCGCCATCGGCGGACTCGTTGGCGGACACAGCGGCAAAAATGCTTTCTCGGAGCGAGGCAACGCCAACACTTTGCTGGTACGGATGCTTTCTGACCTGGAACAAAAGAAGCAGGTCCCTTTCCGCATAGTTTCTTTCACCGGCGGAGATTTCACCGCCTGCGCCTTTGCTCGGGACGCAGTCTGCACCATCAGCTTCCCAGAGAAATACACGGATATGGTCAGCACTGCCGTTAAGGAATGGCACGATCTCTACAAAAGCGAACTTGCCGTTCCTGACCCCGATGTGGAACTGACCTTCCGCATGGAAAATGCCCCTGCCGCCAAGACCTGCGATGACGAGACCACTCGGCGGTTCCTCGACCTTATGACCATTCTCCCTGACGGTCTTTGTTCACTGCACAAATATTTTGAACACAAGTATGAATCCTGCGTCAATGTGGGAGTTGTGGAGATGCCCGAAGATTCCTTCCGCATCGTGGTGTGTATCCGCTCGGCATTGGCTGCCAAGAAGTATTTCCAGCTTGATAAGATCCAGCGAATCTGCCGCCTCCTGGATGTTCGGCTTGGGGTCCTCCACGACCTGCCCCAGTGGCAATACAACAACGCTGCCCGTGTTGCTCAGGTCATTGCACCCATTTACGCCGATATGGCCCCCAACGTGGCCCAGGGTACCTGCGAGCAGGGGATCTTCCTGATGAATATGCCTGGGGCGGAGGCTGCCGGTGTCGGTCCTGTGGTAGAGAGCCCTCATTCCCCCAACGAAAAGTTCTCTATCCGGGTCATGGCGGATGATTATGCCCGCTTCTTAAAAGTCCTGGCTGTTATGAAGGATTATTGAACTTGAAAGAAGCCCCCTTTTTTGGTATACTGATCTCAAGATAAAATGACCGGGAGCGTAGATCTCCGTGTTCTGCGCTCCCGGTTTTGTACAGGGAGCGTGATTGGTATGGCCACGATCCTTTTTTCGATACAGAGTATCGCGCAGCAGTATGTAGAGATCCTCCGGGAGATCATCGGCATTGACTGTTCTATTTTAGACGATCAGCAGTACCGAGTAGCCGGAAGCGGCCGCATGAAGGAACGCCGGGGCAGTATGGCAGCCTATGGCAATATCATGAAGCACGCCATTGAGACCGGAGAGATCGTAGTAGTCACCGACCCTGTCAAAAACCCTCTCTGTGCTGGCTGCCCAAGCCGAGACCACTGTGACAATCTCTGTGAGGTCTGGGCCCCTATCCTTATGGAGGGAAAAGCGATCGGCGTTATTGGCTGTGTCTGCTACGATGAAGCCCAGAAAAACAGTTTTTTGGAGCAGGAGCAAGTTTTCCGGCAGTTTTTTCTGCAATTTGCCGGGCTTGTTTCTGCCCAAGCAGAGGCCATCGTTTGGGGGGACCGGCAAAAAAGCGTTCAGCGCCTGCTGGAGGACATTTTGGGTCTTGCCCAGGTGGGAATCCTGATTTTGGACTCGCGGAACAAAGTGTATAATATCAACGACACCGGGAGGGAACTTCTTTGGCTGGGGAAACAGGTCCCCAGCAGCAGCATTACCGTCAGTTCCTGTGTAGACCCGGAAAAGAAAGAATACCTGCTGTCCTTTGGAGAACAAAACCGGAGCGTCATTGCGGAAACCTACCATGTGGGCATGGACCCCTATGACCGTCTGATGGTCTTCGGCATTGCGGAACTTCGCTCCGATTTTCTCGATGACATCCTTTCCCTCCGCCCGGGGAGTGAGTTAGATCGGATTATCGGTAACTCCGGTCCCATCCTCCGGCTGAAAAAGAATATCCGGCTGGTGGCGCCCTCTACCTCCAATATCTTGGTCACCGGAGAAAGCGGCACCGGAAAGGAACTGGCAGCCCGCGCCATCCACGGCGAAAGCCTTCGCAAGGACGGTCCCTTTGTGGCGGTGAATTGTGCCGCTTTGCCGGAAAATCTGCTGGAAAGCGAGCTGTTCGGTTATGTGAAAGGAGCCTTTACCGGAGCCAGTGCAAGCGGGAAAAAAGGGCTGTTGGAGACCGCCCAGGGCGGCACCTTCTTCCTGGACGAGGTAGGGGATATGCCCCCAGCCATTCAAGTAAAACTCCTGCGGGTGCTGGAGCAGAGGGAGATCACCCGATTGGGAAGCAATATCCCCATCCCGATTGATGTGCGCTTTGTCTTTGCCACCAATCGGGACCTGAAAGAAATGGTTCGGGAAAAGACCTTCCGGGAGGATCTGTTCTATCGGATCAATGTGATCCCTCTCACCCTTCCGCCCCTTCGGGAGCGCCCTGGAGATATTCGGCTGATCGCCGAGAGCTTCATCCGTAAATTTACCCGAGCCATGCAGCGTCAGTGTTCCGGGGTCAGCAAAGATTTTTGGGACACTCTGGAACGCCATGATTGGCCCGGAAATGTTCGGGAACTGCAAAACATTATTGAGTACGCAGTGAACCTGCTGCCTTCCTCGGGGATCCTCCGGTCGGAGCTGCTGCGGAACCGTCTGGCGCCTCCGGCAGGCCGGGGAGAACTTGCCGCTCTGCCCTTGGGAGAGGATTGGAACCTGGAACATATGGAAGAAAGTATGATCCGCCAGTGCCTTGCGAAAAATGCGGGAAAGAAGGAGGAAAAGCGGATAACGGCCCAGGAACTTGGGATCAGCCTGGCAACCCTGTACAGAAAAATGAAACAGTATGGTCTATAGTCGTTAAAGTGTAGAGGTCTTTCAAAATGAGAAATTCTCATTTTGAAAGACCTCTTTTCTTTTGTCCGGTTTCATTTTGCGAAAGCAGAAGAACCGGAGCCTTTGTCCCCCTCCGAAGTCCAGTTTTCCCCCGGGAAATTTTTGCGGCGGATCCTGATATTTCCCGGCTTTGGGGGACTTCAAAAAATTTTTACATGGGGCAAAAAAGTTGGCACGCTTTCTGCTTTTAAGATAGGCAAGAAATCCAACAAGGAGGTTCGCCATGATCCCGGTCAAAACAAGTCTCAATATCCAAATGCTTGTCAATTCACGCAAATATCCCAGCCAATGCCCGGATTTCCTTTCCCGAGAGGCCACCGAACCAGTGCGCCATTTCCACGAATCCCTGAAGCAGTATGCCCCTACCCCTCTGGTGGAGCTTTCCGCTCTGGCCAAACGGCTGGGGGTAGCCGCCATCTATGTGAAAGATGAATCCAAGCGGTTTGGCCTCAACGCCTTCAAGGGGCTGGGCGGAGTCTATGCCCTTTGCCGGGTGGTCTGTCAGCAGCTGGGGCTGGATCACCGCACTGTCACCATGGAACAGCTCCAGCTCCCGGAAAACCGGGAGAAGGTTGAGAAGATGGTGTTCGTTACCACCACCGATGGAAACCACGGCAAGGGGGTCTCCTGGGCAGCGGGACTCTTAGGCGCCAAGTCCTATGTCTATATGCCCCGAGGTTCGGTGGAAGCCAGAGCCCAGGCGATCCGGGACGCCGGAAGCGCAGAGGTGACCATCACCGACCTAGGCTATGATGATGCCGTGCGCTACGCCGCAAAGATGGCGGAGGAAAACGGCTGGTTCTTGGTACAAGATACCGCCTGGCCAGGATATGACATCGTTCCGCGGTGGATCATTCAGGGGTATACCACTATGGTCTATGAGGCCCTGGATCAAATGGAACTTTTAGGCCGCAGCCGTCCCACCCATGTTTTCCTCCAGGCCGGGGTAGGAGCGATGGCCGGAGGTGTCACCGGGGCTCTGGCCTGTACTTATGGGGAGGATATGCCTTGTGTTTCTGTTGTAGAACCGAATCAGGTTGCCTGCATCTTTGAATCGGTTCGCCGGAATGACGGAGGGGAACACAAGGCCACTGGCTCCGAGGTCACTATCATGGCAGGTCTTAATTGCGCCGAGCCCTGTCAGGTCACCTGGCCTATCCTGCGGGATTATACCGGTTTCTGCTTTGCCTGCCCGGATACCGTTTCCGCCCGGGGTATGCGTGTGCTGGCGGCTCCCGCCGGGGAAGATCGCCCAGTGACTTCTGGGGAATCCGGGGCGGTGACCATGGGACTGCTTTCCCTCCTGCTGGAGCGCAGGGAACTGGAAGACTTTCGCAAAACGCTGGGTCTGGATGAAAACTCAGTGATTCTGCTGTTTAATACCGAGGGCGACACCGATCCGGCAGGCTATCGGAACATCGTTTACAATGGCGCTTATCCTTTCGGGAAGTAATCAAAACAGAAAACAGATGTGAAAATTGAGGAGGCAGTCGAAATGAGCGAAGCAAAAACCGTGAAGAAGCCATCTTTTGCTTATGCCCTTGGTACTATAATTGCAGTATTTGCGGTTATTATGGTCCCCGCTTTGGCATGGGGCTCCAAGATCCAGCCCCTGTTCCTGCTGAGTTACCTGGTCGCCCTGCCCTTGTGTCTTCGGTTGGGAGTTCCCTATAAGGAGCTTCAGGCCGGTATGGTCCAGTCCTGCTCCCGGGCCATCGTTCCTATTATGATCCTGCTCATCAACGGCGGCCTGGTTGGCACCTGGATTGCTGCTGGTACGGTTCCGCTGATCATCGACCTGGGCGTAAAGTTCCTCTCTCCCAAGTTCTTTTTGGTTGCGGCTTTTCTGATGTGTGTCATGTGTTCTCTGATCACCGGTACCTCCTGGGGAACCTGTGGCACCGCCGGTCTGGCTCTGGCCGGTATCGGTCTTGGCATGGGGATTAACCCCCTGCTTACTGCTGGCGCCATCTGCTCTGGCGCTTTCTTCGGGGATACCATCTCACCCCTTTCCGACGGTCCCAACCTCTGTGCCGGGGTCACCGGCATCGATCTCTTTGAGGGCATCAAGCATCAGGCCAAGGTCACCGTTCCTTCCGGGTTGATTTGTGCTGTCATATATCTGATTATTGGCTTTACCGTAGGCGGCGGAACGGTGGATTACACCAGCGTCAACGCCATCAGTGGTGCTATCGAGAGCAGCTATCATCTGGGAATCATCACCATCATTCCTATGATTATCGTCTTTGCCATGCTGGCCACCAAGAAACCCTCCATCCCCTCCCTGTTGAGTGGGGCTGTCGCAGGCGGCGTCATCGCCTGCCTGGTAGAGGGCAAGAGCATCGCGGAAATCATCTCTTACTTTTGGAACGGCTTCTCCATTGACACCGGTAACGCTATGGCCAACACCCTCCTCAACCGGGGAGGTATTACTAGTATGTCCGGCACTGCTATCCTCTTTATCTTCGCCTTCGGACTCTTTGGCATCCTCAACGCGGCTGGTATCGTGGATGCTCTGGTAGAGCCGCTGACCCAACGCCTGCGGAGCAAAATGAGCATCATCGCCGCCACAGTGGTGATGTCGGTTCTGGGCAATGCGATTGGCGCTTCCTCCAACTTCGCCTATGTATTCGCCGGAAACATTATGGCTCCTGTCTATGATCGCACCAATCTTCACAAGGTGAATCTGACCCGCGCCTTGGCGGTAGGCTGCACCTCTATGTGTACCCTGCTTCCCTGGAACATGAATGCAGTGGTAGCCGCCGGTTACATCGGCGTTACCCCCGTCCAGCTGATTCCTTTCACCTTCTTCGCCTTCGTGACCCCCATTGTCCTCTTTGTTGTCACCCTTCTGGGCTTTGATACAAAGTATGTTGGCGAGGAGCAGAAAGCGGAGTGGTAAACTTCTTCCTCTCACCTTGGGCGGAGGAGACTTTAGTTTTCTTCGCCCAAGTGCGGGAGACCCGGCTTTGGATCGAAATTCTTTCTTATAAGGAGGACCCTTTTCTATGTATGAACTACTTGAAATCTATCTGATGTTTTTCCGCATGGGAGCGGTCACCTTCGGAGGAGGCTACGCCATGCTGCCCATCCTCCGAAGGGAGATCATCGAAAGCCGCCGCTGGATGGACGAAGAAGCCATCATGGACTATTACGCCCTCAGCCAAGGGCTGCCTGGGATCATTTCTGTAAATGTGGCAGTATTCATCGGCTATTACCGCAAGAAGGTTCCCGGGGCGCTGGCCGCCGCTTTGGGTGTGGTCTCTCCTTGTGTTATTATTATCTCCCTCATCTATTTCCTGCTGGCCGGGTTCCAGGATAATATCTATGTCCGCCATGCCCTGGCAGGGATTTCCGTCTGTGTGGTTGCCCTGATCCTGGATGCCATCCTCAGCCTTTGGAAGAAGGGTGTTAAAGACATCCCCTGCGTCCTTATCTGCCTTTTTTCCTTTGTGGTAAGTGCTTTTACCAAGTTCTCCCCCATCCTTCTGGTGGTCCTCTGCGCCTTGATGGGGATCGCCATTCGCACTGTGACCGCTTCCAAAGGGGCAAAAAAGAACGGAGGTGACAAGAAATGATCCTATTGGAGCTGTTCTGGGAATTTTTGAAGATCGGTCTTTTCGCTGTTGGCGGCGGTATGGCAACCCTGCCCTTCCTCCAGCATCTTTCGGAGGCCACCGGCTGGTTCCCCCAGTCCCTTATCACCGATATGATCGCCATCTCGGAATCGACGCCGGGACCTATCGGGATCAACATGGCTACTTATGTAGGCTGCTCTATTGCAGGACTGCCGGGCGGGATTGTTGCCACCCTGGGGGAAGTTCTTCCTTCGGTGGTAATTGTTGCGCTGGTATCCATGTCCCTGGAGAAATTCCGGGGCAGCAAGCTGGTAGATTCCGCCTTTTACGGTCTGCGTCCCGCAGTTACCGGGCTCATTGCCGCCGCAGGGATGAGTGTGGCTCAGGTATCCATGCTTCGTATAGAGCTTTACGAGCAGACCGGAGCTTTCGGGGACCTCTTTAACTTGAAAAAGATTGTCTGCTTTGTGGTGATTTTCGCTGCGATCAAAAAGTTCAAACTTCATCCTATCATCTATATCGCTTGTGCAGCGGTGGTCGGGATCCTTTTGATGTTTTAGTTTTCTGCGGTCTGCCCACTTGATTGGTCGATACTATTTCACATTAAAAAAAGGAAGTGCTTATTATGAAAGTGATCGAAACAACAAATGCCCCCGGTGCAATCGGTCCCTATTCTCAAGGATTTGAAACAAATGGCTTTGTCATCACGTCCGGCCAGATTCCGGTGGACCCGGCCACCGGAACGGTTCCCGATGGTATCGCCGCCCAGACTGAGCAAAGCTGCAAGAATGTAGGCGCCATCCTGACTGCCGCAGGAACAGATTTTGATCGGGTAATTAAAACCACCTGCTTTCTTGCCGATATGGGGGACTTTGCCGATTTCAACAAGGTTTATGCCAAGTATTTTATCTCCAAACCGGGCCGAAGCTGTGTTGCGGTAAAAGCGCTGCCCAAGGGAGTTCTTTGTGAGATCGAGGCTATTGCAGTAAAAGGGTGAGACAACAGGTGTGCTTCAAAGTCCTTCGGCACACTGTTTCAAGAAACAAAAGGGCTCGTTCAGGAATACTGCTGAGCGAGTCCTTAGAGCCTATTCAGGATCATTATCAAGGAAAAGCGAATTACTTCATATAATGCTATAATAATAGAAATAGCAGAAAAGGAAGAAAACGTTTAGGAGATGAAAAATTACCCAAGCAACATCAGCAGAGAGGAATTTGAACTCATACGGGAGGAGCTTGAAGGGGCGAAGAAAAAGACGGAACCACGAAAAGTAGACCATACAAGGTGTTCTGTGCGATTCTGTACGTGTTGAAACGTGGCTGTCAGTGGGATATGCTCCCGTCAGACTTTCCCAAAAAGTCAACGGTGTTTTACTGCTTCCAATGTATAAAATCTTGGTAGCTGCCTGGAGTCTTAAGCATCCAAATTGTTTTGCCCTGAAAAAAGCAGCAGGTTAAACGATAGATGCCAAACAGGCATTCCAGCAATCCGGCAGGATTTGAACCCGCGCAAGTTCCCCGTTTTGGACAGTTTTGGGGCTGTGCCCAAAACCATCAGTCCCCCCAAGCGCCGATGTTTTGCGAAAGCAGGATGTCGGCGCTTTCCTTTTCCTAGGGGGATTTCCAGAAAGGGTGAAGCATTATATCAAAGCAGCAGACCCGGCGGGAACATCCCCTTTGTTTTGCTGTGAGGTGATTCGGTAAACAGCGGGGCCGTTTTTGCGGCAAGTTCCTGCGGGGTGTCCCTGAATCGGCCGCGGATCCATTCATCAATCACTCCGAAGATTGCCCCAGCGTAAAACCGAACCGGATAGTTCTCTCTCTCTTCACCTTCGCTGCTGTTTTTGACCATCACATGGTTGCAGGCTTCAAATACGACGCCGGATAGTCCGCCTGCATACAAAGTCAAAAACAGCTCTTTGTTTTGATAGAAGCAGTCGTAGTAAAGAACTAAACCTTCGGCAAGTCCCTTCTCCCAATCCCATTCCAGCAGATGATTCTTTACCGTCCACTGGATCCAAAGCTTTTCCAGCTTAAAAATAAGTGCGTCTCTTTTGGATGCAAAACAGCGGAACCAGGTCGTTCGTCCTACCCCGGCACAGGCCACGATCTCCTGCACGGTGATCTTCTCTATTGGCTTGACCGCCAGAAGTTTTATCAATGCATCTGCCATGCACTCCTTCAAAAACTCCGTCGTCATCGGATTCTTCCCCATCAATGCTTCACCGTCCTATGGTACTTTTTCGCTTTTTCGTTCCTTTTGGGGATGTTTTTCCGCCTTCGTACCATCCCTCTTTGGATGCCTTGAAATCGTATGCGAGCATGGTATAATAATTCTTAAATGGTACTATCGTACCAAACAGTATTTTATCCGTTATTGCCGAAACAGTCAAGCCCCGTATCGCGATGGACAAGACAGGAGGAGAAACAGTATGCAGGGAACCATGAAATGTGCAGTCTACCATGGCATCAAAAATGTGACCGTGGAGGAACGGCCTATCCCACAGATCGGCGCATCGGTGGAGGATATGAACGCCAAGCTGATTGAATACTTCGGGCCCGCTCCTGCCGGAAACACTCACATGGAATATATGGATAAGGCCCTGCTGAACCAGTTTATCGAGTTTATGAAAAAGGCGAATATGCTTACCGGCAAACAGGCTCCCAATGTGGATCTGTATGTTGACGCTGCCGGGGCGGCTCCGCTGCTTCAGGAGTGCTTTAACAGCGCAAGACACGGCACCAAGTATTCCATCGTTGCGGTCTATGGAAAGATGCTGGAATTTGCCGGCGGCAACTTTATCCGCAACGAGCCTGTCGTTCGCGGTTCCACGGCATATGACCATGCAGTCATCACCGAGGTCATTGACCATATTATAAAGCAAAAAACCCCTATCAAGAAGATCGTGACAGCAA
>CAJUFK010000090.1 GCA_910585535.1 uncultured Angelakisella sp.
CCAGCGCCGCCATAATGTCCGCATAGTGCTGATTCCGTAAAATGTATGTCTTGGAGTATACCTCCCCCTTGCGGGTCGCAACATACTTGGGAGGAAGCTGGTTCAAAGCAAAGGCAATAATGTCGTTCCGGCAAGCTTCACAGGTGCAGCAGTTCAGTGTGTTCTTTGCACGCTCAAATTCTTCCTCCACCAAAGCTTCCATAATGTTTTTGTATTCTGCCATGTCCTTACTTCCTTTCTAGCAAAAATATCCCTTCCGCCCCGCCTGGAAACAGGGCCGCTTTCCTATCCCTGGGAACCCTCTTCTGCCCCCTCGCCTGTCCTGGCCCGAACCACCGCCTCCTTAAAGGCGTAGTACAGATCCTCTACCTTGGCAAAGTATTCCAGCCCAAAGTAGGAGGGAAGCAGATGGGCGAAGAGATAGTCCAGGTCCTCCCCTTGGCATAGGGCGATCATCGTCTCGGTAATCAGCACATCCTTGAGGAAATGATGGTTCGCCATAAATTTGGTGGTGACGATGAGATTGTACAGAACCTTCCGGATCTTCTCGCTGTCAGCGATCTCTACTGTCAGCTGCACCGCTTTTCGCAGGAAGGCGTCGGGATAGCGGGCCGTGTCCTGGACCATCTCGTCCATGGCCAGCAGTCCCCGCTCCCGGCTGGTGTAGGCCAGTTCCAGAAGCTGACGCACCGTTTGGAGACAGTCCTCCTTGTCGTCCCGGGTGCATTGGATCTTCTGGGCGAAATACTCGGTGTCCATGGAGAAGATCACCGCTGCACCTTCCTTTCACTTCTTCACTGGGGAAGGCCGGTCTTAACCCCTGCCGATCTCCAGGGCCTTCAGCGCCAGGGACTGCACCAGCTTAAGGGCGGTGAGGTTGGCCTCATAGGCGTTGGAGGCCCCCATCAGGTCGATCCGCTCCTCGGTGCTGTTTACGTTGGGCATCATGACATACCCTTCCTCGTTGGCGTCGGGGTGGTTGGGATCGTAAACGGGGATGAAGTCCCGCTGGCTCTCCACCACCTGGGTCACCCGGACCCCGCCCCCCTCCACCTTTGCGGCGGCGGTGCGAAGGCTGTCCTGGAAGCTGATGCCCCGCTCCTGGAACACCACCTGCTTGCGGCGGTATGGCTCCCCGCTGGCAGTCCGTGTGGTGTTCTGGTTAGCCAGGTTCTGGAGGGCGATGTTCATCCGGAACCGCTCCGCTGTCAGGGCGGAACCGGTGATGTTCATGGAATCCAAAAAGGACATAAGGGATCACTCCTTCCTAACGATTATTTTGGCCCCTGGTTGAGGACGTACCGGAGGTTGGTAAACTGCCCGCTGATCTTCTGGTAGAGGGCCAGCTGCTGGACGTAGTTCTGGTACAGCTTCAGGCTTTCGGTGTCGGCGTCCACGTTGTTGCCGTCGGGGCGGATGGAGGTGGCCTCGTCGGTGATGACGTGGGCCTTGAGGTCGTACCGGTCCCCCATCCCCTTGAGGGTGTCCTCAAAGGAGACGTACCGGGCCTTGTAGCCGGGGGTATCCAGGTTGGAAAGGTTGTGGAGGATGACCTCCTGCTGGATGGAGAGCCCTTGCAGGCTGCTGCGCATCATGCCTAGGGACTTGCTGTTAAAAAGCATCTTGTAACCTCCTTTATGAGAAGTTGTATTCACAACCGTTGGCCGCCATCTGGCCGGGTCTTTTTCCGCTCTGCTTCGTTAAAAGCCCTTGTAAGCCATAAAGGCTGGACTGCGGGCTTTTGCCTTGCAGAGCGGGAAAACTCCTCGCCCAGCTGGCATCCCCCGGTCATGGATCCAACTTCTTATTCCGCCGGTTCCCCAGCGGTGAGCCGTGCTTCTTTGGGGGCCTCTGCCCCCTCGGGGAGGAGGCGGGCCATGACCACAAAGCGGTGGTCGTTGTCCTGGGCGCCGTACTTGACGGTGCAGGTGGACAGGGTGAGGATCTTATCCCCTGGGCCTACCGTGATCCCGTAGTCGTACAGGGATTTTTCCTGGGCTGCTTTGGCCAGCTGATCCACCCCGCCCTCGGGGCTGGCGTCGATATAGGCGAAGGTTTTTTCGGTGTAAAAGACCGCGAATACCTCCCACTCCATAAAGCCGCCGTCCAGGGTGGAAAAGGAGATCACCGGGGTTTCCCTGGCAAAATCCGGGTCGGTGAAGCGGAACAGCTGGGAAAAGCGCGGGCCCTCCGGGTTATCCTTCAGGTCGCTGTGGCCGTAGATGACGGTGTTGGGGGAGAAGTTCTCCCGCTCCCCCACCGAGCATTCCCAATCGGCGAAATAGCAGCCGTAGATGTCATACTCCCGGGCCTCGTTGGTGCGAAGGTAGGTCATGTTGTCGTGGGACTGGAGGACACTGTTGTTGATGGTGGTCCCGGGCACCCGGAGCCATCCCACCGTGTCCTGATTCTGCTGAGTGTAGACATCCAGGGCTTCCAGTTCGTCCGCCTGGGTGACCACCTCCTTGGGAACGTTGAGCTGGGGCTGGCCGTCCTGGCTCTGGCTGTTGGGGTTATCCACCAGCATGGTGTCCTCGGGTTCCTCCATAAAGAGCAGCACAAAGCCGAAGCCAGCCACCAGCAAAAGTCCGATGAGGACTGCCAGTACCGCGATAATCTTTTTCATGGGCGTTCCTCCGCAGTGCCGGTATCGGGGTTCAGCTTGCCGCCGCTGCCCAGAAGATCCTTGCCGTTGGAGACCATTCCCAGCTCATCCACAACGCCGTTCTTATCCTCCGAACCGGCGATCCGGTGGATGGGAGAGATGATGTAGGTGGAGAAGTGGTCGATGCTTACGGCGATGTTCCCCTTGGTGTTGCTTTTCAGCGCCCCGTAGTAATCAATACGCTCCCGTTCCCTGTTGTAGTAGTGCCAGTACAGGGTTTCGCTGGCGTACTTGCGCCCAAGGCTGAGGTTGAAGGAGGCGGGGCCGGGGAGGGAGCCGTGGTGGCTGAAGTAGAGCAGCACCACGTCGTCCAGAATGTCGTCGTTGACCTCCCGTTCCTCGATGATGTCGAAGATGTCGTCCTCGTCGGGGGAATCAAAGGACATTCTAAAGTCGTAGATCTCGGTTTGGGGGATGGTGCGGTTGAGGTTCGCCGCGTCGAAGCGGATGGAGTAGTCGTTGCCCTGGAAGACGATGCTCTTTTCCGGGTAGTCCTCCCGCAGGGTGTTGAAGACGCTGGCCCCGACACGGGGATACTCGTCAATCTTCACCAGGATGGGATTGGGGCTGCCCTCAAAGTCGATGTCCTCCGCCTCCAGGGGGGTGAGGTTTTTCAGCTTATCCTCCTCGTTGCGGAAGATGGCGATCTCGTAGTTCTTTACCACCGTCTTGTCGGGGGAAGTCACCTCGATGGTGACGTTGTTCTCCCCGTCCTCCAGGGCCAGGGCGTAGTTGCCGTTGTAGTCGCCCAGCTCCCGGGTGCCGTTGAGGACCCGCATCGTCGCGTAGGGGTCGGAGAGCCGCGGGATGATGTCCACCGACCAGGTCTGCTCGGTGGCGGTGACCTCGTACTCGGTAACCGAGGACTTAAACTCCGGGGTGATAAGGCCGTAGTTCACCGACAGCCGCTTCAGGTCGGCGTTGCTGGTCTTTTCAATCAGGTTCTCGTTGGTAAACTCGATGCTGTACACCTTTTTGGTCTTGCGGTCCTGGGCGGTGACCTCGATCTTGACGGTCTGCTTGATCTCGATAAGTTCGATGAGGTCGGTTGGGGAACCGCTGTTTACCGCGATGCCGTCCACCTTAATGGTGGCCCCGGGGTGGTTGGCGGTGGGGATGATGATAACGCCTTCGGCGCCCTCCGCCACCTTGGCGGTGTACTCGGTCTTGCTGGAGACAAAGAGGGGTTTGAACTCGGAGGTGTTCTGGGTCTTAAGGGCCTTGAGGCGGGCGTCGCTGCTGGGGGGATCCCGGGTGATGGTCACCTTGTAGATCTTGGACTCTCCCTTGGGGTCCTCCGGCTTGATTTCGATCTCAAAGGTCTTGGGCTTTTCGGCGTCGGCCAGGGGGAACACCTTGGTTTGTACCCCGCTTTCCGCCTCGTAGGGGTTGATGGTGGTCAGCACCGAGCCGTCCCGAATGACAATGGTGGCGTACTCGTGCTGGGTGGTGGCGGTAAAGCTGACCCCTTCGGTTTCGTAGGGGACCTGGAGGGTGTACTCGGTCTCATCGGGGTGGAAGGGGAAGGACTTGATCTGCGCCCCCTCCTGATCCTGGATGGTCAGATCCTTCAGGCGGTTCTCCTTGCTGGGCTCGGCTCTTTGGACCCGCAGCTCGTACAGGCTGGTATGGTTCAGGGCTCCGCCCAGGCCGTCCTCCTCACATTCCGGGGTGACCCGGATAAAGAAGGGGTGGTAGCCCCGGGTCTTGGTGGGCTCCTCGGTGACGTCAACCACCGCCAGCGCCGGGCTGGGGGCGTTGGGCCGGAAGGTCAGGGGGTTGTTCTGGTTGGGGAGGTTCTGGTCCACCCCGTCCCGCATATCCAGCAGGAGGTTGCCGGGCTCCCCGTCCCTCCACTGGTAAACCTGGATGTTTGCCACGTTTTCAAAGGCGGGGCCAAGGTTCAGCTTAATCTCCTTCACCGAATAGGGAACGTCCAGGTTGTAGACCAGCTGCTCCGGGCTGAAGGCGGGCCGGTACTCCTGGCTTTCGTCCTTGGCGTTGGTGACGGTCATGGACTTTAGGGTGCTGTCATGGCTGGGGGGCTCCCGGTGGATACGGACCTTATAGGTGGTGGTGTTGGCCGCCGTGCTTACCCCGTCGGGTCTGGTGGCGTCCTCCGACTTCACCTTAACGGTAAGGATCAGGGCGCCGGTGTCCGCCGGGTCTTCGGGCTTGGGGTCCAGGTTGCGGAACTTCTCCTTAATCCCCTTGAGCCACTCCTTGGTGGTCTCGTACTGGGTTCTGGTCTCCAGCTCCGGGGTGACCTCCACCTCGGCCCAGCGGTGGTTCTGCTTGACCTTGACCCGGAGCAGATCGGTGGAGTAGGGCACCGTGACGTCGTAGACGGTCTGTACCGCCTTTCCGTCCTGGTCCACTGCGGGGTTAAAGGTGATCAGGTTGTTGGTCATGTTGCCGTCGTCGGCATAGTAGAGGCCCAGCTCGGAAAGGGTGCTGTCCTTGCTGGGGTGGTTCCGGATAACGTGGAGGGTGTAGGTGGTCCAGTAGTCCTCCCGGGGATCCAGGCAGGGGGAGGTAACGGTGATGATATAGACCTGGCCCAGGTCGCTGGGGTCGGCAAAGGAGATGACCTGGCTGGCCTCCTCGTTGCCCACTTCTATAGGCTGTCCGGTGTCCTTGCAGTTCTTCGCCGGATTGCCGTTGGCGTCGGTAATCATAATGGAGGTTTTTTTGCCGTTGGCCAGGGGATCCATGTAGAAGGGGGTCAGGGTGATCTCGGTGGCCCGGTAGGGCAGGTAAACGATGTCATCCCCCACGTACCGCTTTTTGTCCTTGTCAAAGCCGTAGTCTACTACTTCCCCGTCCTGGGTGCGGATCTCCAGGTTTTTCAGCCGGCTCTCCTGGCTGGGGGTGCTGTCCTGGATCCGCAGGGTAATGGTCTTGGTAGATTCCCGGTTCTCCTCGGCGGTGCCGTTTCGGCCCTGGATAAAGAACTTAATCGTCAGGGTAACCACCTGTTCCCCGGCGTGTTCCGGGGGACGCTGGGCAAGGATGCGAAGGTTCACTTCGCCCTCGGTGCCGGGAATGTTCTTACTCTTGTTCTCGATCTGCTCCCCCTTCCACTCCGTGGGCGTTTCGGAGCCCTGGCTGGTCTGGAGGATAACGGAGCTGGTATCCCCTGCAAGTTCAAGGGTGGCGTAATCCGCCGCGCCGTTGCTCTCCCCCATAAACAGCTTCAGGTCATACTGGTAGGGGCCGTTTAAGGTGGGGTCGTAGCCGTCGATGCCACCCCGGTAGGCGTCCATCTTCTTTTCGGTGGGGACCTTTGGCCGGTCCAGCACAAGAAAATCTACCTTATCCGGGAAATCGTTGGTGGTAGTGTTTTTGCGGCCGTAGGATTCGGAGATCTGCTCGATGTGGGGCAGCTGGCCCCGGCCGCGGACGAGAAGGCGCTTTTTGGGGACATCCTTGCCAATCTCATCCATAGGCAGCTTGGCATTGTTGCCGTCAATGTAGGTAATGTGCGGGACCAGATAAAGCTCTACGTCCTCATCCTGGGGATCGATCTGGACGCCGCTCCACCCGTTCTGCTTGTTCCCGATCTTAATAACTCTATCAATAATATCTTGAGATGCAGGGGGTTTATCCGGCTTACTGGGATCGGCCTCTACCGGTATAGCCTCCCAGTCGATGGTGAACTTGCCGCCGTACCGCTCCAGCTCCCGGCGGATCTGGAAATTCTTGGTGATCCAGTCCATACCGTCGCCATCGGCAAAGCGGATGTAGGTGGTGTCCTTTTCCCCATCACTGGGGGCGATGGAGCTGGCGATCTCCTCCATGGCGCTCTGGGGGGTCAGAACGGTAAGAGAGATGGCCGGGTCAGAGGATTCCACTACAAAAGAGATCTTAAAGGTGGTCTTATCCTTAACGAAGTTATCATAAACTGTTTTTTTTGCATCCGGGTCCGCAGCTGTAGGCGCATCCACCTCTCGGGAGGTCCGGTCCGCCGGATGCAGACGCAGATAAATGGGGTTGGAGCCATCCTTCGCCTCAATAAGGACCACCATGTCTCTGGTGGAGTTGGGGGCGACATCGTCCCCCTTGGTAGTTCCATCAGCCTGTACGGTAGCGTGACCTCCATCATACCGCTTAAAGGTCCCGGTGGTATCTCCGATGGTAAAGCTGGGGGCCTTGTCGATGGTCTCCTCCCCATCACAGGTCAGGGTGATGCTACTGTTGCCGGCGACGATGATGGAGCCATTGGTGGATTCCACCGTTCCACCGATCCCGTTGCCGGTGCCCTTTGGTTTTTCAATAACCGTACCGGTATTCATAGACGCCTGGTATTCACTTTGGATAAAGTAAACCACCGAGCCTGGCTTGGATGGATCGCCTGCCTGGCCGTTGGTCTGCTTCGGGTCATCTGGGTTAAAGGTCTTTGTAAAGTCAATGATACGGACGCCGTTGTCGGGACGGTGGACGATCACCGTTCCAGCCGCAGCGGTGCTGGTGCCGCCGCCGGTGTTGGTATCCGCTTCAATATCCAAACCCTCTTTTTTACTCTGGAACAGCAGCCGGGAAGGGGTGTACCCCAAATTGGCAGGCATGGTCTCCCGAATCTTAATACTCTGTCCGGTGATGACCGTGGCCGTGCTTCGGTCCGGCGGGTTTACCAGGTTTTCGTCGCTGGCGAACTCCATAGTCGGCCTGCCCGCCGCAGCCCAGGCCACCGGCGCGGTGGCAGGAAAAGAAGCCAGCGCCATGGTCAGCGCCAGCATAAAAGCAAGGGGTCTGTTGTTGGTTCGTCTATCTTTCATCTAGGAAGTAACCTCCTCTTGGAGCATTGCCGGACTGTTTCCGTTTTCCTTTCCCGATACCATACAAAAACAGTATCTCAATTATAACTTTTTCGGCCGCTGTTGTCAAAACCAAAGGGCAAAAAACTAGGAAAATACTACAGGCCGTCACCGTCTTGCCCCGGTCAACAACACGCCGCCACAAAGGAAAGCCCGCCGCCAGCCTCCGCCCTTTCCTCGGGCAAAGGCGGCGGCGGGGCTTTGTCTACTTTTGGGCGGGGGCTGCCGCCGGCGCAGGGGCCCCGGAGGCCCCGCTGCGGTTGTTCTTGTCCGCCTGGGCGAAGGTCTCCCGCAGCTCCACGATCATAGGAAGCACCTCGTCGATGGGCTCGTTGTCCTTGTGGATGTTGGCCTCCACCAGCCGCCGCAGAAAGTAATCATACAAGGCGCTGAGGCTCCCGGAGATCTCGTACTGGAAATCCAGGGTCTGGTTCAGGTAGGTGATGATGCGCTGCGCCTTTTTCAGGGCGGCATTGGCCCCCGGATAATCCTTATCCAGGTTGAACTGCCGGACAGCGTTCAGCTGGGTAATCACCTCGTCATAAAGCTTCAGGAGCATCTCCCCCGGGGTCATGGTCATTACCGATTGCTGCTGGTACTTCTGGTAAGGGTTTACAGGCATCTTTTTACTCCTTTTAGCCGCCCATCATCTGGGCCAGATACGAACTCTGGGCGTTCATGTTGGAGATCATCTGCTCCATGGTGTTAAACTGGTTCCAGTACCGGGTCTTTTCCGCCTCGTAGGTGCGCTTCAGGGCGGCGATCTTTTCGTCCAGGGATTTCAGCTGGTCGTAGATGGAGTTGTTCTTTTCGGTGCTGCCTCCCTTGACGCCGGCCAGCTGGACCAGGGTGCCGGGGCTGCCGCCGGTGGTGTTGGCGGTGGATTTCAGGATGGTGTTCAGCTTGGTTCCCAGGCCGTCCTCCGGGTCGGTGAACAGCTTCATCACGTTGGTGGGGTCGGTCTCCAGCAGCTGGCGGAGCCGGGCCTCCCCGTCGGTGGTAAAGGTCAGCTGGCCCTTGGTCTCCCAGGCGCCGGTCTCAATACCCAGCTCGTAAAGGGCGTAGCCGCCGTTGGCCGGCTTTTCGTACAGAACGGTACGCATCTGCTGGAGGAAGGTCTGCAGGGTGCTGTCCCGGTGCAGGAGCCCCTCCTTGGCCTTCTCCTCCCACAGCTCGATCTCCCGCTCGCTCATCTCCTTCTTCTGGTCGGCGGTGAGGGGCGCGTAATCCCGGTAGCTGGTGTCCTCGTCCAGGTAGTCGTTGATGGTCTTGATGAGCTTGTTGTACTCATCCATGAAGCCCTTGATGCCGTCCATGATCTGGTCGGTGTTCTGGCTGACCTCCACCTTGGCGGCGGTGCCGGTAAACACCTTCATCTGATTCCCCACCTGGACCAGCTTGGCATTGTCCGCAATGGCGTTGCCCTCGGCGTCCTCCAGGGTGATGTCGGTGATCTCGGTGGTGGTTGTCACGCCGTCCACCGTTACGTCCTTGTAGAACTTCCCGTCCTTGAAATACTCCCCCGCCTGGAGGGTGTAGGCCGCTCCGTTCCGCTTCATCACCACATCGGAATACTCCCCGGTGATGTCGGTGACGTCGTAGTTGATGCCGTTGATGGAGAAGTTGTTGCTGCCGCGCTCGGTAAGCTCCCCATCCACAACGACGATGGCGTTCTGGCCTTCCACCATAACGGGCTTTTCCCCATTGGGGTCTGTCCCCTCGGCGGTGAAGCCCTCCACCCCAAAGACCTCCTTCATGGCGGCCATTGCGTCGGCGTCGGTGGGATTCAGGCTCTTCTCCAGGGTGATCCGGCCGTCCTCATAGGAATAGAGGCCGCCGCTCTTGGTCTTAAGGTCGGAAAGCTTGGTGTCCTCATCCAGGAGGTTCCCGCTTTCGTCGTACAGCTTGATTCCCAGATCCTTCAGGGTGGTTTCCCCGGTGGCTTCCCGGATGATCTTCCCATCCTCGAAGGAGTACAGGCCGCCGCTCTTCTGGCTCAGCTCGGAAAGCTTGGTTTTCTCGTCCAGCTCCTTGCCGTTTTTGTCCAGCAGCTTGAGGCCAAGGTCTTTCAGGGTTGTGTCCCCCTTCAGTTCCTTGTCCCCGGTATCCACCGGATAGGTCAGGACCTTGGTTGTTATGGTCTTGCCGTTTGGTGCGGTACCCGCCCCAAAGAAAGCGTTGAGAAGGTTCCCCTCCTGCTGGCTGAGGTTAATCTGCTTGCCGGAGCCGGACTCGGTGGCCTCCAGAACAAAGGTGTCGCTTTGGGACCGGTAGACCATCCGCACCCCGGCGCTGCTGGCGTTGACCTTTTCCAGCACGTCGCCGATGGTGTCGTTTTCGGTAAAATGGAATTCCTCCCCGTTGATGGTAAAGCGGAAGGATCCGCCCTGGAGCTGGGTCTTAAGGGACAGCTCCCCCAGCTTGGTGCCCAGGCCCACCCGGTTGGACTGGCCGTTTTTCATCCCCACGACAGCCAGAGCATCGGAGGCGCCGCTTACGGATACCTTGCGGCCTGCGGAGACCTCCAGGGCGAAGCCGCCGTTTGCGTCGCTTTTTACCAGGATCTGGCCCTTGCCGTGGGCCTTGTCCAGGGCGGTCTGGAGGGCATCCTGGAGCTTGGTCTCGTCCACCTGGCCGCCGTTCATCAGGTCCCGAAGGTCCAGGGTGACCGTCTTTTTCAGGTCGTCCAGGGCCACGGTGAACTCCAGCTTGGGGACGTCGTCCACCTTGCCGGAGAGGGCGGTGGTCTGGGCGCTGGGTTTGGAGACGGGCCGGGTGGAGGTGGTAAGGCCCAGCTTTTTCAGGCCCAGGCTGCCGGAGGACGTGTCAATGGTCACAGTCTCCCGCTTCTCCCCCTCGGTGGTCAGGGCCATATTGCCGTCCTTCACCGAGACCTTGACGCCGGTGTCCTTGAAAGCGTCGGCAAGTTTCGCCTGGATGGCGGCGTCACGCTGGACGGTGGAATCGTATTTCTTAAAGCTGCCGTCGCTGTTGACGAAGAGGTCCCGGAGGTTTACCGAAACATCCTTGGCCCCCACCTTAAACTTGACGGTGTAGTCCGCATCGGTCCCCTGCTGCTGCTTCACCAGCTCCT
The DNA here is from genome assembly GCA_910585535.1 of uncultured Angelakisella sp. GTDB lineage: Bacteria > Bacillota > Clostridia > Oscillospirales > Ruminococcaceae > Angelakisella. The sequence continues at coordinate 10,577 of CAJUFK010000090.1, forward strand.
CCAGGGCGGCCTTGTCGGCTTTGCCCAAAAGGGCGCCGCTGACAGCCCCGCCGGAGGAAAGGCTGGTCTTGGTGGCCAGGCGGAGGACCTCCAGGGTGCTGGAGCCGGTGGCCGCAGACGAGGTGGCGGTGGCCTTAAAGGCGGAGGAGGAGGTCACGGCGCTCATGGCATTGAAGAAGCTTTCGCTCATCAGGTTGGAGCTGGAGGAATAGCTGAAGAACTTGGTCTGGAAGGCGTTGATCTGGGTGATAAGATCCCGGTAGATCTCCTGCTTCCACTCCAGCTGCTGCTTGATGGCCTCCTGCTTGTCGATTTTGGACTGGGTGCCGGAAAGGAGCTGCTCCACCATGCTTTCGGTGTCCACACCGGAAGCCAGGCCGGAGAAGCCCTTGTTGCTGCTGGCTCTGTTGACGTAGGAACTGCTTGCTGCGTTGACCGCCATATCTATCTGCCTCCATTTCTGGGTATGTTGTCCTTTTTCAAGGAAATAAAAATGCCGGTTTTGTTCCCCCTTGCGGGGGGCGCCGGGAACGAATCTTTACATTTAAGATTATCGGCCCATTTTCCCCGAACCAAAGCGTCCGGCCCCTGCTCCCCGGAAAAGTTCCTGTGAAAAAGGACCGCCCTTGGGGGGCGGCCCTGTCGTTTATTTTGCGTATTCGATGGCTCGGGTCTCCCGGATCAGATGCACCTTGATCTGGCCGGGGTACTCCATTTCGCTTTCAATCTTGGCGACGATCTCCCGGGCGGTGATGACCATTTGGTCGTCGTTGATGACCTCGGGCTTAAGGATGACCCGAATCTCCCGGCCGGCCTGGATAGCGTAGCACTTGTCCACTCCGTTGAAGGACTTGGCGATCTCCTCCAGCTTCTCCAGGCGCTTGATGTAGTTCTCCAGGTTCTCCCGGCGCGCCCCGGGACGGGCCGCCGAAATGGCGTCCGCCGCCTGGACCAGGCAGGCCACCACGGTGCGGGGCTCCACGTCGTTGTGGTGGGCCTCGATGGCATGGATGACCTCGGCGGATTCCTTATACTTCCGGGCCAGGTCCACGCCAATGGCCACATGGGAGCCTTCGATCTCGTGGGTAAGGGCCTTGCCGATGTCGTGGAGGAGTCCCGCCCGGCGTGCGGTGACAGTATCCAGGCCCAGCTCCGCCGCCATAACGCTGGCTAGCTGGGAGACTTCGATGGAGTGGTTCAGTACGTTCTGGCCGTAGCTGGTGCGGTAGCGCATCCGGCCCAAAAGGCGCATCAGCTCCGGGTGGACGCTGTGGACGCCGGTTTCGATAACCGCCCGCTCCCCGTCCTGGCGGATCTTCTGGTCCACCTCCCGGCGGGCCTTCTCCACCATCTCCTCGATTTTGGCGGGATGGATCCGGCCGTCCTGGATCAGCTTTTCCAGGGCGATCCGGGCCACCTCCCGTTTTACGGGGTCGTGGCTGGAAAGGGTGATGGCCTCCGGGGTATCGTCGATGATAAGATCCACCCCGGTCAGGGTTTCCAGGGCCCGGATATTCCGGCCCTCCCGGCCGATGATGCGGCCCTTCATCTCATCCCCGGGCAGGGGGACGGCGGAGACGGTGACCTCGGCAACATGGTCGGCGGCGCACCGCTGGATGGCCATAGAGATGATCTCCCGGGCCCGGTGGTCGGCCTCCTCTTTAAGGTGCTGCTCATATTGGGTAATTTTCAGCGCCTTCTCGTGGGCCAATTCTCCGTCCAAAAGGGTGAGGAGGTGGGCCTTGGCCTGTTCCTCGGTAAAGCCGGAGATCTCCTGAAGCTTTTCGTACTGGCGAACCTTCTCCTGTTCCGCCTCCTGGAGGCGGTTGGCCGCTTCCTGGAGCTTCTGCTGGAGGGCCTCCTCCTTCTTCTCCATGTTCTCCGCCTTGCGGTCCAGATTTTCTTCCTTCTGCTGGATGCGGCGCTCCTGGCGCTGCACCTCACTGCGCCGCTCCTTAAGCTCCTTTTCGGCGTCGTTCTTCATCTTGTAAATCTCGTCCTTGGCCTCCAGGAGCGCTTCTTTTTTCTTGGTCTCGGAAATTTTGATGGCGTCGCTCACCAGCCGCTTTGCTTCCTCCTCGGCGGAGCCAAGTTCCGCTTCAGCGACCTTCATTCTATACTGAACGCCTACGAAAAAGGCGATAACAGCACCAACAAGGAACGAAACCAAGCCGCACACGATCATGCCCAGATAATTTTCCATCTGTCGCTAATACTCCTCCTTCTGCTAAGATTCGGCGGTGGCAGGGGGACCCGGAAAGGGGTCGAGGGCACAACGGGAAACACCGCCGGGGGCGATGGTAAAAAAGTGTAGTATTTATAATGGAAGAGGGTGAAACGCTCTCCCCCGCGCGGACACCTCGCCAAGGAGGGATCGGCGCAAACGGAATAAATTTTTACCGCCGGGCAGGAAACTTTCCTGCCCCGAAACGATAAAAAAACATCATATAAATACAGCTATTATTTTACGGCCATATGACCAAATTGTCAAGAAGTTTTTACGACTGTCCCAACCCAGACGGACCAAAAATTACCCGCCGGGTTTCATTCCAGGGTTTGGTCCGTTGACTGGGCCAGCTTCGTGCAGGGGAACTGTTAGGTTCTGCGTCTGATTGCTTATGTTGTGCGTTTCGTTTGGCTGTGGCCCTTTGGGCGTCCCATCTCCCCCTTGCCCCCCTGTGATATAATGGAAGCATCATACATATTGAGGTGATCTTTTATGAAACCCGTCCTTCTCTTTGACCTGGATGGCACCCTGCTGGATTCCCTGGCGGATATTACCCGCTGCGGCAATGAAGCCCTGGCCCTTTTGGGCCTGCCCCTGCATACCCAGAAGGAGTACCAAGGCTATATCGGCAACGGCGCCCGGCTCTTGGTCCAGCGAATGCTTGCCCCAAAAGACCGCCCCGCCTACGAAGAGCAGGTCTACGCCAACTATATGCGGATCTACGAAGGCCTCTGCGCCCAGGGCTGCAACCCCTTCCCCGGCGTTCTGGATATGCTCCGCACCCTGCAAAAGGCAGGCTTCCTGACGGCGGTCATCTCCAATAAGCCGGACAGCCAAACCCGGCTGGTTTGGGAAAGCACCTTCGGCAATACCTTGGACCTGGCCCAGGGGCAGCTGGAGGGCGTCCCCACCAAGCCGGATCCCGCCGGTCCCCGGGAGGTCCTCCGCCGTCTGGACGGGGTCTGCGCCGCTTATATCGGGGATTCGGAGGTGGATATGCAGACCGGCAAAAACTGCGGCTTTTATACCATCGGGGTCACCTGGGGGATGAAGCCCCGGGAGATGCTGCTGGAAAACGGCGCCGACGCCCTGGCGGATTCGGTGGAGGAGCTGGCGGCGCTGCTCCGGCTGCGGCTTTTGAAAGAAGAATAGCTGGCCCGAGCTGCAGGGCTTACGCATGAAGAGAGCGAAGAACATCGGCAAGGAAAGCATCATCATA
>CAJUFK010000091.1 GCA_910585535.1 uncultured Angelakisella sp.
AGTTTTCTTCCATATTTCTTTGCACTTGACTTGACAATTCCCAGCGACAGAAAGGAGGCAAAGAGCGCCCAGGGACTTTGTCCCTGGACCCCAGAGAACGGCCAAAGGACTCCGGCCTGGGGCTGATGTTCCAACCCGCCGCCTTGTTTGTCTTGGGCTGTATGGTCCACTTTTGTTTGTGCTGAACGGTTTCTGGTCCGTCCCCTAGGGATGGGTACCGGCGGCGGTGATTGTGCTGGCAACTTGGCTTTCTATTCCCACCTAACTCCGTCCGGGCGTTTCCGGCCTCTGCTCAGTTGGCCGTATTCGGTGATTTTCTCTGCGGAGAAAATCGAGCCCTTCGGGCTAGTGGCATGCGCCCAAACCTCCGCCGCTGGGCGGCGGCCCCGTAGGCATAGCCGGAGGGGGGATTCCCCCCGCAGGGATAAGAAGGAACAAAGCGCAAGGAATATTTATGTATTCCGAGCATTTGTGACGCTGTCTGGGCGGAAGCGGTGTGCTGCGGTTGTGAATACAGGTTCTAAGTTGCTTTTCACGCTTTTCTGTGGTAAACTGAAAACGATCATTCCAATAATTAGGAGGCAGATTTATGAAAATCCGGGACTTTGGCGTGGAAATTTGGATGAATGCCTATGAAAATGATTGTACTTATAATCTGGCCGAAACCTGTGTCTGTTCCCTCTCTGTGGCGGAATTGCTGGACCTTTCTAACCAGCGGGAGACGGTGCTGGAAGACCTGCTGGCCACCCGCCTGACCTACGGAGATATTGAGGGAAGCCCCCGCCTCCGAAAAGCCATCGCCGGACTCTACCGGAAACAACGCCCCGAAGACATCACCATCACCAACGGAGCCATCGGCGCCAACACCCTTGTTTTGCTCACCCTGGTGGAACCTGGGGATCGCGTGATCTCGGTGCTGCCCACCTACCAGCAGCACTACTCCATCCCGGAATCCATCGGGGCGGCGGTGGACATCCTTCCCCTCCGGGAGGAGAACGGCTGGCTCCCCGACCCGGAGGAGCTTCGGGGGCTGGTCCGGAAGGCCGGGGGGCGGGTGAAGATCATCAATATCAACAATCCTAACAACCCCACCGGCTCGGTGATGGAGGAGCCCCTCCTCCTCCAGCTGGTGGAAATCGCCCGGGAGGCCGGGGCCTGGCTCCTCTGCGATGAGGTCTACCGGGGCCTCTGTCACCAGGGCGATCCCTACACCGCCTCGGTGGCGGACCTTTACGAGAAGGGGATCTCCACCGGCAGTATGTCCAAGACCTACTCCCTGGCGGGCCTTCGCCTGGGGTGGATCGCCGGGTCCCGGGAGCTGTGGCAGATGCTCAGCCGCCAGCGGGACTACCACATCATCAGCGTGGGACGGACAGACGACCTTCTGTCCGCTGTGGCCCTGGAGAGCAAGGAGGCCATCTCCCGGCGAAACCTGGCCATCTGCCGGGAGGGAGGCCGCCTCCTGGAGGAATTTGTGGCGGGGCAGTCTCACATCAGCTATGTAAAGCCCAAGGGGGGTACCACCGCCTTTTTGAAGTACGACCTGCCCATGGAGAGTGCGGAACTCTGCCGCAGGCTCCAGGCGGAGACCGGGGTGATGCTCCTCCCCGGGTCGGCATTGGACCGGGAGGGGTATTTGCGAATCGGCTACTGCAACGACCCGGCCATTACCAAGACGGGGCTGGAGATCTTTGACCAGTGGCTCAACCGCCAGGGATAAGGAGGAAGAAATGACAGGACGAGGAACCAAGGGCGGGATGTGGCTCATCCGCCTGGGAATGCTCCTTAGCATAGGGGCACTGCTTTGGGGCTCCTGGGTCCTTTGGACCCACCGCCAGGGGACCCCGGGAGACCCGGCGGGCTTTTACCGGGAGGTCTACCGTAAGAGTCTGGAGACCAACTCCTATGTTGCTACGGACGAGGGAAAGTACCCCCGGCGGATCCTAGTTGTCAATCTGTCCGACAGCATCCTTGCCCCGGAGGAGCAGGAGGAACTGCTGGGCCTGCTCCGGGAGGACTGGCCGGGGCTGGAGGTGACCAGCGCCCCTCTGGAGGGACACCTTCACGGGCGGGCGGACCCGAACTTGGGAGAAAAGGTCCGCTTGGGGGAAGAAGAGATCCTTTTGGATGACACGGTGGTGATCTACACCCCAAAGGTCCATTTTATGGAAACGATCCCAAGCCGGGAGTCCTTTGGGGTACAGCCCATCCCGGTGGAAATTATTATGGAAGCTGGCGGTTATAATTGTGTCGTAACCTCCTTTATCCACTACCCTAAAGCAGGCTGGACGGAAAAGGGGACGGCGGATATTTTTGCTCACTCCTAAAACACCAAAATAAAGAAAGGCAACGGATGAAATTAAGAATGTCTTTGCGGACCCTGCTTGGTCTCCTGCCGGAACATGAGGTCCTTTCCCGAATGGTTCAGAGAATATGGTTTACCGCTCCCATTTTTTGGCCAGTCCTGTTTCTTTTTGGCCCCGAGGTGGCCCCAGTCTGGGGGAGCAGACTGCTTTTCGGTTTGCTGCTGTTCCTTTTTTTCCAGGATGGTCTCCTGGGGTGGCAGTGGCCCAAAAGATGGTGCTTGCTTCTAGGGGGAGGCTACACCGTCATTTCGGCGACTGCCAGAGTAGGGTTTCTTTTGTCGCATGGTAGCGAAGGGTGGACCATCTTTCTTGTTGCCTTTTGCCTTGTTGCTGCCTTGATCTGTGGCTGGTGTTTTCTTTTACTGGGCCCCGCCTTCCTGGAAACGGGTGGCGCTTTGAACTTTTTAGGAGACGAACTGGCCTTTTGGCTCCTTTTTCCCTTGTTTCTCTGTGCCTGTCTCTTTGCCGCCTGGCTCTTGGGACAAAGGTTCCGCAAAAAAGAGAGATGACAAAGCGCCCCCCGCCAACGGCGGGGGGCGCTTCTTGGTGTTTCGCTAGGTCGCGGGTGGCCTTACTTGCCGGCCTTAATGGCAGCCTGGGCGGCAACAGATATTGCGGGGAAATACTGTTGTCGAACACATTATCAACTCATGAAACAGTGACCTACTCTGCAAGGATGGCCTGTCCACTGGCTTTGCGATGCTATTATATCACATGAAATATGCCCCGTCAAATGGTGTTTTATATTAGATGCTTACAATGACCGTTTTATTCCTCCATTTTTTTCCAAAGAATTTCATGCCGATGGAATGGCAGTATTCCTCCGCTTCCGCTTTCGTAATGGTAAATGTGAGTAATGTTTGTGGATTTGTAATATGCTTGCTGAGCATCGAATCAATACAATCAATGCCACCGGCATCGGCACGCTGTTTCTCACGGTAAAGTTGCAGAGCAATTTTGCTGGGGGTCATCATTTGCCGTTGCTCCGGAGCCATATCCGCCGACAGGTCAAGTGTCCAGTTAAATGTGTCATCATCCACAACTACCACTTGGAGAATAAACTGTTCAATCAACGCTTCGGGGATCAAGGGTCCGGAGAAATCGCTCCATCTGCTTAATGTGCGCCGAATTTGATTCATATCCAAGGCTGAAACGGAGGAAACCGGGTCTTGGCTGTCCAAATCATTCAGCTGTAACTGGAGGGATTCCAACTCCGCTTGAATTTTCTGGTTATCACGCAGAAACACTTCTCGTGGAATATCCCCCATGGCGCACATTCCCCGAAGGCCCTCCTGCTTTTTTACCAGTTCCTCCATCTGCGCTTTTAATGCATCCGCCAGAGAAGAATTGCTTTTACACTCTTCTGCGGCGCACTCTTCAATCATTTGACAGGCCAGTAGAACAGCCTCCTTCTGCTCTCCCCAAACTGCTCGAAATACGGAAAGCGCCATCAAATCAATATGCCAAAAGGGAATGCTTTTGCTCTTGCAGACTTTGGAAGCATCTAAACCGTGAGCCTTCAGATATTTCTCACTCACTTCTCTTTTTTGACGGTAGCACTCATAACCATATGTTTTATTCCCGTTTACATTCTTGTGCCAGAGGAAACGGCGAAAGGAGGAGCCGCAGCTGCACCGCAGCTTGGAACACCAGACAGATTGTGGTTCCTTGCGGCAAAAACGCCGAAGTTTTCCATCTTCACCAAGCTGGTGCGTACTTTTCTTCAAACGCAGTTCAGCGCAGCAATCCCATAATTCTTCGGATATGATCGGCTCAAAATCCCCTTTGACATAGACAAAATCTTCATCCCGATGATTGATTCGCTTTTGGGTCAGATACCCGTCACTATGAGATTTGTTGTAGCCGATATATCCTTTGTATGTAGCGTTGCGGAGTATTCGCCCAATTCGGTCCAGCTTCCATTCCACTTCGCCATGGGCGTTTTTGCATCCAAGACGGATCAACTCGGCGCAGATTCGTTTATACCCCCAGCCATCCGCATACAGTCGGAAAATTTTCTGGACAACATAGGCTTGTTCTGGGTTGATGACATATGTACCATTAACTCGATCATACCCCAGGATATTTCCAGTACCATAGAGGACCCCTTTCTCCCTGCTGATTTGCTGACCCGCACGAACACGCTCCGATATTTTTCGGCTTTCCTCTTGAGCAAGGGTGGCCATAATGGTCAGGCGGAGCTCCCCGTCTCCGTCCATTGTCCAGATGTTATCCTGAATGAAATAGACTTCGATCCCAATTCGACTTAGTTCCCGTGTGACAGTTAGCGTGTCCACCGTGTTCCGTGCAAAACGGCAAACCTCGCGGGTCACGACCAAATCAAACCTGTGCTGTCTGGCATCCTTCAGCATACGCATGAACGCCGGGCGTTTTTGTGCCGCTGTTCCGGTGATACCTTCGTCATAATACCGCTCAACGATGATCCAGTCCTGGTGCTGCAAGGCAACGCCCTCATACCAGGCTTGCTGATTTTCAAATGCGGAAAGCTGTGCTTCATGCTCTGTGGAAACACGGCCATAGATGGCAACACGGCGCAGCCGTGATACTTGGGCGTTGCCCATGTTATTTCCCCCCCTTTCAAATTAAAGATAGGTAATCAATTATTTTGCGTATTTGTCCAGAATGTTTGCATAGGTAGCCCTGTTCAAAAGCCCTTGTGCATACAGTGCAGCAATTAGCTTTAGGGCGATTTCCTTTGGTGTTAAAGCCGACATCAAAACACCTCCTCAACTATAACGAAAATTTTGTATACAGGGCGGTTGCTCCGCTACCCGTTGTTTTAATGTGTATTTTGAAGTAATTCTGCACCTCCGGGTGTTTTTTCGCTTCTTTGAACTGCGGTAAATTTAATCCGGTTTCTGCTCGGATTTGTTCCGGTGTGAAATTCGTGTTATCTGGAACTTGCATCAAAAACTCCAACAAAACGGCGGCATGGGTCCGCTTTCCCATATATGAGCGGTTCAGCACTACTGCGGTTCGACAGCTTTCCGGAAGTTCGGTATGTTCCAGAATTTGGCAATCTGCAAAGTACTTTTTCAAATACTGGATGACGCCGTTAGGCGGCTGCAAGATCCACAAATCAATCGGCTGGGTCTCACCATGATTTCGGAGCGCGCTGCGGAATACCAACTGTACGATGTCCCGTGCAAGTGTAATATCCTGCATATCTATAACACAGGGAACGCTGTCCAACCGGCATTTTCTTTCTGACACCTCCAATGTGGTGTTGATTTCGTCACGACATCTACCGTCAAAATCCAGAGCCAGCGTGCGACTGATATAGTCCCTCGGTTCAAACCGATTTAGGCCAATGCAGATTACACAAGTGCTTTCCCGATACAGATTGGAACCATTCATACCCCCAAAGTAAGGTAACAACGCTTGGGCTTGTCCATCATACCCAATGTAAGGGATCAAGAGGTCGTGGAAGTCTTTCAAGGCATTCCACATAACTCCGGCATAGCTCTTGTAGGTAACGGCCAATATTTTCTTGTGCTTTTGTGCGATTTGCGGTAAAATAAATTGTAGCCAGGAAGTTAATGCTGAAAGATTCTGATTTTTGGACAATCCGGATCTTGAACTATTAAACAAATCTCCCCGCTGAATGTTGATACAGAGACGGTCAAAAGATTCCAAATTCTGATCCGGAAAGCATATGATGTTCGGGTTTTGAGATAACTCCGGGGAAAGTGATGCTGTACCGCTGAACAGGAATGTTGCAGGCTGGCCTTCACCGTAAATTTTTTTGATTCTGGGGAAGAAGAGTGTAAAGTCCTGACCAACTGCATAGTAAGCACTTTCGGTATCCTTGAGGACATTGATTATCCGGCTTGATGGGTGATTTGTCTTTCCCAGATATTCCTCAAGTAAAGCCGCAAAATTTCTCAACTTTTCTGGCGTGAAACCGGCTTCGTTCAACTCCTTTTTTGATATTAGGCCATACATTCCCAGATGCTTACGCGCCGTCTTTGACAGCTGGAAGTACGGGTTACGCATGGTTGCATTCCACTCATAAAGAACGGTAGACTTCTCTTTCCAAAACTTCATTTGATAGCTGGGTTTGAATTGTGCAAGCTCAGATTCAATTTTGTTCAACACCTCCAAACTCAAAGCGTTGTCCTCAATGATTGGTGGAAGCTCGTCCACCATCAGAAGTGTCCGGTTATGCTGCCCTTCTTCGTTCTCCCATATGAGGAATGGTGTTATATCTTCCATGTATCGTTGGTATCGGGCATGGAGCATAATCAGGATCGGTGTATTGCGGGTTTGGCTGGCTGACTGAACCAGGGGACAGTCAGCATAGTCAAGACAGCTATGCCCAAGACATTCCTCATAGGAGGTAGCCGTACCATTTGGACATCTGCCTTGGGACAGATTGTAATCGTTGGGTGCGGAGATGGCTTTAGCGATGTTCCGGTCAGGACTGTACTTGTTGCAAAGCTGTTCAAGTTCTTCGGCTTCGGAAGTTTTCTCTACCACTACGATTACACCGCCAATCTCTTTGGCAATCGGTGTGTTGCTCAAAAATTCAAGAGAGAATATCAGTAACAGAGCGTACATTAGGGTTGTTTTGCCTACCCCCGGTTGGAATGGGATTGCGGTAACGGTTCCGGAAACCGCTTGCAGAATAGTTTCTGCCGCTTTAGCAAGCAGTTCCCGCTGGCCAGGTAAGTATGTTAAACCGCGAATCGAAAAGTAATCGTCCAGTTTCTTCAGAACATGTGGGTATAACTTCATGGGATCAGAATCCTTGCGATGTTCCAGTTTTTTGAACTCACTCCCATGGTTCCGAACGCTATTTTTATCCCGGACCTCCGAATCAATGGCTGCAATCCCTTGTATCACGGTGTTTTTACCCCCTTGCGGCTGTCCGGAGCAGCTTCGGCGGGATTCGGAGAGGTTGCGTTAAGGTCACCCCCTCCGAACTTTGTTCCGAGGGCGGTATGGACATTTTCCGGGAGATGAGAAAGGGGAAGGGCCATGCAGTTGACCATACCACCTCCAGGAGTTTTTTTATCTTTTCCATAGAAAGGATAACGCCATGTTGCCGGATTGTTGCCTTCATGTTTGAAAGGGATGCCAGCATCCAGAAGGCTACGCTGTACCGCTGCCTCGCTTTTCGCCGTTGAAAGATCAAAATCCGAGATATTCTGTTCTTTCAGCCAGTTTGAATAGGTTTCCAGCAGAACGGTACGAGGGATAATGATATAGTCCATTCCGTCTAACGGCCGAATTAGACCCATTGTTCCTTGGCTACCTTGACGGCCTTGTAGGATTTGCTTCTGATAAGTTGGAAGAAAATATTCTGTGAGAAAACGGTAGAAGATTCGTGGATCATCATAGGTATATTGTGTGTTTGGTTCTTTTTCTTTCTGTGGTGCGGATTCCGGCAGGACCAGTCTCCAATAGTAGAGTAAGAGTTCAATGGCTTGTTCTTCGGTGATCCAGCCCACTTCGTCTGATGCAAAATAAAGATATTTCTCAAGCAACGAAAGTGCGGCACATAGAAGTTCTGTTTGGAGGTCTGATTTTGAGTGGGTGAAGCGTCCGTTTTTCTTGACCGGACGAAAATGCACGATGTTATTTTTCCAATTCTGTATAAGCTCTTTGCTTTGACAGAACCACCGGAGAAAACCCATTATCCCCAGATAGCAGACTTCGGACAAGTCTTTTAGTTCCTGTATCCTTTCCACATCGTAGGAAGCAAGTTGGCCTGCATCGATGGAAAGTGTAGTTCGATTATCTTCCGATTTACTGTCCTTAAATATAATTGGCAACGATAATGGAGATATAGCGGTAATTTGTTTGTTGACAGAAGGAGGTATCCCCGGCATCAATGCAAAGGCGGAGTTTATATATGGAAAACAAAATTTGATGGGTTTACTAAAATACCAGTCACTAATTGTTCCGCCTATGTAATCTAAAACGGATATAGATGGTTTGGTTTCCCTTGGCGATATGCGGGGATGTATAACCCATGGGCGCCGGAGTTTCCATTTATCACCACGCCATTTGGGAGGACCTTGGATAGCACAGAGCAAAACATTTAATACGGGGGATAACGCTGTGGAGGTTGCGCTCAAAAGAACCGCTGGCAACGGCGGCAATATACCGACCAATAAATAAGCTACTTGGCTAAGCAGAATCAGTAACAAAAGGATGGCTGCGGTTTCTGGCTGTTCGACATAACTTGGAAATTGAAGTAGACACCCAAAAGCCTTTTGAAAGGGACGATTTTTTAGTGCTTTCTTTTTGAGTGGGTTATGTTTGACTTTGATTTCATGGTCAAGTTTCTTTGATTTTGCTAAATTTCGGGCTTTCTCAGTAGCCATTTCGAGAGGGACAAGTTGCTTGTTTACCTTGGTTGAATTGATCGTTTGCGTAGTATGCGGGAGTTCAAGTGTAACGGAGTGTAGTTCGGGTTTCTTTTCCTTGCTGCTCATGGGCGAAAACTCCTTTCCGAATTTCCTCCGAAGAGTTCGGAGGTTATGGAAAGAGTATAATCGAACTCCCGAAATCTGGGAACGGAATCTGAAATCACATTTTTTTCAATTTCAGACTGATTTGAGATGCGGAAGGGAGGAATCTGCTTGCCAGAGGAAAAGAGGGATACTGCGGTTGGTTTAAGTCGAAATCTGATCGATGCATTGGAGACTCAGATTGATTCGGGTGTCATCATACCGAAAGAGGAGTCGGTCCTTCGACGGGATAGCATACTCGATTATGTCCCGAACAGAAGCGATATTTTAGGTGTTCAGAAGGATGTTCTGATAGGAATCGAATGCTTTCAAGGGCTTTCGATTCGCTTCGGATTGCCAACACACAACGCAGTAGCGTTTTTTGAAGCAGCAATCGAGAAAGAAAAAGAACTTCGCGCCCCCGGAACAGATAGAGAGTGCTTTCGATCACTGATTCATCTTGCGTTGTCTGGACAAGGATTTCTTTTCGGTACGGCTTTTGACGGAGAGCAGCATATGGCTGTCCGTCCGTGCGATACCTTGGAATCATTCAAAATTCCTGACAAGATAAGAGCAGAATTTCAGTGGGTTTCGTTAGAGAATAACGCCTTATTAGCAGGAGCAGTATATTTCCAGAAGGATTATAGGCTCTGCCAAAAAGTAATTGACGATTTAAGAAAACAAAGTGAAATCGTTTCACAGTGGTATAATATGGATAGGACAATAAAGTCTGGTGATGCTACATTTTCAGAAGAAGATATTCGAGACTTCTTTAGGATTTACCGTCAGTATTGTTTAGAGCAGACCGGAAGGGGGACAACGGAGGAGCGCAGCGTTTGTTTGCCGGCGACAGAACAGAAGATTTTGCGGGACCTGAGATACATTGAGGAATCAATAGATCTATTGATTCCTTTGGATCGGTTGGTTCATCGACTTGAAATAGTCTTAAAAACACCTGACGAAAGTTTGCGTCTGAAAGAGAAAAACAGGTGGCTCGATGATTTTTATCGATGGCTAAATTGTCTGGATCAAAAGAAACTGGAACACACCGTAGAAATTGCTCAACGCGAGAGGGACTTGGACCAAAAGTTAGTGTCTCAACTTGGATTAAAAGTTTTTTTCAAGGCTGCCGAATCGGCCCAAGTACCAAAGGACCAGGAACGAGATATGCCTATCTTGAACAGGAAAGTAGCAAATACTTTTTTGTGTCATTTAGAGCGACAAGCGTTATATGAGTATCGAAAACATCCTATTTACCAGTGTTTTTGTAAAGTGCAAGTTGAATTATCAAAAGAATGGGTTGCTGAGGCAGGACCATTTTACTTGGCACACTGGTTTATCAATAAACAGGAGCCAAGGATACCGCTTTTGAAACGGAGTTATCGGTTGGGGGATAAACATATCCAAATCGCTACTTCGGTAAAAGCAGAAACGGATTGGCGGTTGTCTTTTTTTCAGCAATGCCATTTTCGATTTTTTCATGAACTGTGCAAATGGTATGAAAATGTGCAGTATAGAAATCCCACTCTTTCCCCTTGTAATCAAAAATTGTGCGATGCGCTTTACGCGAGATGTAGGAATCAACTTGTCAAACAAAATTGGTTAGCTGTTGGAGGAAGATCCATATTGTATGGTACGGATAGTGAGATCCCCATTTTTAAGTTGTACCAACAGCTTAATGGGGTGTTTGACTTTCATATTCCTGTATACGCGAAATCCATATGTCGCACTGATAATTTGTTCTATTTCTTCTATGAAAAGCAAGACCAGCGTGTAGTGAAGGTCAAACGGAAAATACGGAAATTGCTGGAGCATGATGAACAAGCCATTGTAAAGCAATATAAGCAAATTGCACTATTGGATCCAGACGGAATTGGGCACGGCATTATGCCGTTGAAATGGCATCGAAAATTAGCAGAGTTCTTAGAATCTGTAATCAAAAGTGATCCGGATGTTGAAGCGTATGTTATAGGAGATACTGATCCATGTTATCCGGGAAGCAACATCAGATTATCTGAATTAAATGAAACAATACAGGCTGAGAAAGATACGGATAAATATTTCCCAGAAGATATACAGCCATACTTATCTATTGTAGAATGGTATATTCAAAAGGTTTGTGCTGACATGATTGCTGCTGATTTACAGCCCAGAGTTTTAAGTATGTGTAAACGACTGTTTTTGGAGGATAGATAAACCGATTTCCTCAGGGGGGCTTTTCTATAAGATATAAAACCAGTCCTACCTTGAACAAGAAAAGCATACGAGTTCAAGCGATATACCTCGTCCAAGTGTAGAGCGCAGCATCGGAGCTTGGACGAGTATGGTTTTCTTGTGAAAGGCAGGCTGGTAGCATTCCAATTGCTTCTTTCCTTTGGTTCTGATTTCTGCTACAAAGCAATCCCACCTTATTGTTTTTTTACATCCTACTAAATACCATTTGCGAAACAGCCCAGCGTCCTCCTTTATCTGCGTGGACGCTGGGCTATAATTAGCTACCACTCATTTTAACCGGCCTCCGCTAACTCTGGTACCAGCTGAGCAGCATTCACGATTTCCATAAACTGCCGCCCAAAGGCTTTCGCCTGGGCCGCCTCTTCCTGGCTAAGAGCAGTAACCGCCTCAAAGTTAAACAAAGCATAAGGTTTTCCTCCCTTGCTGGTGGCCTTCTCCAAGGTGATCCTCGTGACCACGCTGGAAATCGGCGTCAGGGTACACAACAGCCGGGTGGAGTATCTCAAAAACCGGTTCTTGCTGGTCACCGGGACACGCACCAGCAGGGGGATGATGCTCCCCGGCCGCAGCAGAAACAGCAGTACCGATTCCTTGCAGGCCTTGGCGTTGCTCTCCCCATTCTTGGAGCCGAAATCGTTGAAGGGACAGTGGGCGCAGGATTTCCCGTCAAAGGAAATGATGCTGTTCTGGCTCATACAGGTGGGCGGCGTACCTTCCACCGGGTCCGGGCTGTCCCAATAGGCCCTGGGAGTGGTATAGTCCAGGATGATCCCTGTCAGTTCCTTTTCCGCTTCCTCCCCAGCCAGCCCCGGGACGGAAAACACCGTAGACCCCCCGGACGGGGATTTGACAATATCGAAAAGGTCAAGGGACAAGGGCTGATTCTTCAAATTCTCCCGAATGATGCCCAAGGCATCGCCATTCAGAGCCATATAGGCGGAACCGGAGGGAGCCAGAGCAGCGTCGGCAGCAGGCTTTTGCAATTCCTGAACCTTACCCTCCAAACGGCTTTTCAGTTTTGCGGTATCCATCATAAATCCTCCATTTACCCCGCCGCCTTAATGGAAAAGCGGCGGTATGTTGTTTGATTTGCGTACTTCTTGTAAAGGGCCGGATGCTCGGCTTTCAGCGTTCTGCTGTCCAGCCGCTCCTGGGAGACACTTTTCCAGGTGATGATTCGCTCTCCCACGGTCCCCACCTCGTTCTCCCCCATCATCTCCTTTAGGAGATTTTCGGCCTCCTGTTTCCGTTCAGTGATGGCATCTAACTGCTCACAGGCTTCATCGTACTGGTGGAGAAGTTCGACAGCAGTCTCCGGCAGGGTAATTTGCGAGAGGGGGACACTGTTGGGAAACCGTTCCGCAAGGAATTTGGCTGATGCCTTGGAACCATCCAGAGGGGGAGGAGTAAGGCTCTGCACATGGCCCCAGAAATCCGATTCCAGTTCGACGAGCATGGAAATCAACTCCTCGTCACGCTCCACAAACTTCCAGCGGAAGGTGTTCCCTCCGATAAGAACGGCGATGTAGGCCCCTCGGTAGCCCGTCACCGCCATATAGTGCTGGATTTGAAGCTGGTACTCGTCCGGGATAGTATCCTCCCATTCTCCGGCCTTGTAAGCGGTGGCTGTCTTGGCCTCGAAGATACAGGGCCCAAACTCCGGGTGCTGACAAACGCCGTCCAGATTCGCCAGCATAAAGGGGTGCTCTTCGCTTTGAAGAAGCTGCTTTTCCAGGCAAACCTCAATTCCAGTTCGCTTACTGAACTCCAAGCGGACCAGCGCCTCCAGCTGGGTCCCCCAATAGGCTGCCTCTCCTGCCCCCTGCTGGGGAAGCTGGTCGGTTTTCTCCATCCACAGCTCTAAAGGGGATTTGTACCGGTTGATTCCGCACACCACCGAAGCATCCGAGCCGCCAATCCCCTGCCTGCGATTTTCCAACCAATCCTCATAGGACATATTTTCGGTAGAAGCTAAAACGATTGCCGCCATCGTAACCACCTCCTTATGCAACAGCCAGCGCCATCTTGTACGCCTTGTCGATGATGGGATTCCCTTCCACGGTGCGGAGAAACAGGTTTTCATCGTAGTCCCTGGTCCTGCGGATGGGGTCGGCGTGGATAGCAAAATCACTGACGGCGTTGACGAATCGGTAGCCGTTCTTCCCCACATGGGCCAGGTCCGGGGCCTCCCAATACCGGGCCTTCAAATCCTCCAGCATCCGCAGATTGTTCTTGCGCTGGATTTCCGGCAGGTCCTGACCCACCGGAAAAAGCTCCTCCATAAACTCGGTGACCTTCCTGTCGCTCAGGCTGATTTTGGACAGAGCGTCGATGCTCCGGCCCAGTTCCTCCATATACCGCTCGGCCAGCAGTAAGGTCTCCTTGGCCTCGTGGATGCGGCCCATCACATTTTCGGTGTGCTTGGTGGTCCAAACACGCTTGGCGGTGTTTAAGGCCAGATTTAGGGTATTTTGGCAGACCACCCGGACCGGGGTCATGGCAACTTTGATGCCGCTGCTGCCGTCGTGGGAGTTCATCACCACCAGATAGGGGGCAATCTCGTCCCCGGCGATGATGTAGCGGTGAGGCATCCGGGCCAGCATCCAGACCTTGCGGCC
>CAJUFK010000092.1 GCA_910585535.1 uncultured Angelakisella sp.
CACAAAATATCCTGCGCCGGCAATCAGGCGCAGAACCCAGAACCACCGCAGACCGGAAGGAGCGCCGGGAAGGGCGGGAAGAATGTATCCCCCGTCCTGAAATTCTAGCAGCGTTTTGTCCAAAGCGCAAAATCGCCCCCCGCAACCTTGCAAGGGGCGATTTCCACCTTCTGCATTTTACTGCACTCGACTCCAGGCACTTCCTACCGCCCTGCACCACGTCAAGCCGCGAAGCGGCGGGTAGGGAGGGCCTGCGGGTGCTAACCCGCCGCCGGGGAGGTGGCCGCTTAGACATTTAGGTTCATTAAGACTCCTGCTGCGTAGAAATTCATTAAATTGTGTACCCCGTTCTTGCTGTAGGTACTCAATACATTCACCGGGTTCTGCTGAGTTTCCGTCATCCGCCGGCCATATTCCACCGGTCCAACCAAACTACCCGAACTTTCCCGCATCCCCCGCTGCGCAATATTCTGAATCCCCTTGGAGAAATCCTCCGCAATGCTGCTTACCAGGTCCGGCGTCCGCCTGGCCTGACTGAGGAATGCCTCCCGGTCAAAACTGTAACTGCCGTCCTTCTGTGCCGTTACTCCAATAAGGGACATGGACTTTTCCGGTACCGTCTGGTTGGACATCCGCCGCAGCTGGTTCTGTACCCCTTGGCGGTTTTCCCCGTTGCGGCTTAGGAAATCCCGGGTGCTGTTGAACTTCTCCACCAGCAGGGACAGCTTCTCCGCTACCCCCTCCAGAATATCGCTGGCAGCGGTGACCTTGGTGGAGCCCTCCCCCTTCAGCTTCAGGGAGATCCCTTTGTCCAGCTCCACCGTGTTCTTCTCGGAGGTGTGGCGTTCCGCTTCGCCTCCGTTCTTTTTGATTGTGTATACCGCCTCCTGCTCCCCGGCGGCCTGGGTCTCCTGAATGTTCAGCCGCTTTTGCAGGGTGCCGCTGACAACAAAGCTCCCCTTCTCTCCTGCGCTGTTTTCCAGCCGGAGGGAGACGGTTCCCTCCCGCTCAACAACGCTGGCGGTAACTCCGGTGTCCTGGGAATTCAGCTTGACCGCAAAGTTTTCCAGCATCTCCCGGTTGTCTTCCATCCCCGCCCCGCTCATGAAGAAGCTGAACTTTCCCTTGCCGGTCTCTAGGCGCAGGGAGCCGCTGGCCGTGGGCAGAGGATCCTGGGCAGAAAGGGGTTCCGATTGGCTCACCTGACCGGAGGCCAGCTGTTCCACCGTCACCTCGTACTGATCGCTGGCGTTCTCCATCCGCCCCCGGGCCTCCGCCACGGTAGGATCGGCAGACATGGCCACAGGGATTCCCTCCCCGGCCTCACTGCTGCGTACCCGGGCCGCCGCCGTCTGAAGATCCAGCATATTGTTGCGGTAGTTCTTCAGGAAGGCGCTGTCCTCAAAGGTTAGGACCTTGGGCCGGGTGGGGGAGATGGTGGTCACCATGGGCGGATTCAGCCCCTGGGCATTCTGGACCGCCTGACTTCCCTGGACAGGACTGGTCCCGGAATTCAAAGTACGGTCAAAAAGCTGGGCCAGCCGCTGGTTGTTCGCCCGGGCGTACCCGGTAAAGATCCCGTTTGTTTTTGATTGACCCGCTCGGTCCAAAAGATACAAATTTGCCGCGTTGACCTGCATAATGATCCCTTCTTTCTTTACTGACCGATGATGATGTCTGATCCCGGGGGCCGTCCTGCCGGCCCATAAGAGTCTATTCAGGATCTCCCCGCACGCCGCCAGGGCAGGTCTTTTTCCGTCCTGCGGCGTTACAAAAACTTGTAAGCCATACAGGCTGGACGGCGTTTTTGTGCCTTGCAGGACAGAAAAATCCCAGCCCTTTCGGCGCACTTGGAGATCCTGATTAGACTCTAAGCAGTTTTTCCAGGGATCCCGCTTCCTTCTTTTTCCAGCTGGTGACCAGAAAGCCGTCCCCTCCGCTGCCGGAAAGGAGGTACTGGTATCCCACCGGAATCGGTATCTGGGTAATCTCTGGGGCGGCGGGAACAAAATAGATTTCGTACTCCACCCCTTTGATCCTCCGGACCAAATGATCCCCCTCCCAGGGCCATTCCTCCAGCCACTGGAGGTACTCCTCCGGCTGGAGCCGCTGCCGCTTCATCAGGACGCTGTGAGGCGGCCCAGCCTCCCCTTTGGCGAGCCACTCCTTCAGGGGGCTTTCCGCCGCCTTGGCGGAATCCACCGGAAGCTCCAGCACCAGGTAGGGACGGTATTCCCGCACCAGTCCGGTTTTTTTGCCAGCCGAGCCGGGCAGGGCCATCCAAAGGAGGGCAATGGCAAAGAGCAGGACGCAAAGGTAGCTGGCAATGGGGACCCATCCTCCCGGGGGGAGCCGGCCGGCCCGGCGCGCTTCTCTGCTGCGGTGGATCATAGACGCTTATCGCTCCTCCGCCCAGTGGATGTCCACCTGATCCCCGTTCTGAAGGGGCTCCAGGTAGGAGGCGGTGACGCCGTTTCGGGTGACTACGATCTCCCCCTTGGGGTTGCTGGGATCGATGTCCACAAAGTTCAGCAGATCGAACAGCTGGTACCAGCTGCCATCCTCCTTGGGGGGCAGACTGTAGGGCTGGCCGTTAAGAACCACCCCCAGGGCCGGACGCTCCGGCTGAGGCCGGTCCGGAACCGGCTTGGGGGGCGGCGGGGGGATCTCCGCCTTGGGGGCGGGGGTGTCCAGCCCCAGGCTGATAACGTCCCCGGGGACCAGCTTCTGGTCTGGGGTGTCGGCGGGCTTGCCGTTGATGACCAGCCCCTCCTCCCAGCCGGAAAAGCCCATGGAGCGGAGCAGTTCCCCCAGGGTGTCGATCTGCTTTACCTGGACCTGATCCCCCTGGACCACCAGCTGGTCCCCGTCGGCGGGGATGCCGTTGAGCCAGGCCCGGGTGCCGGCCTCTGTGATCTGGCCAAACAGCTCCACCTCAAAGGGCGCCCAGGGATCCGCCAGGCTCTGGATGGTGGGGGCGGCGTCCTCCCCGTCAGAGGCAGGGAGGAAAGCGATTTGATCCCCCGCCTGGAGGAGGGTGGAAAGCCCGGCCAATTCCCCGTTGACCCGGATCTCCGCCAGAGTGGGCAGTCCCCCCCGGACGATGCGCCGGGCGCCGTTGTACTCCAGCACCACGCTTTTGCCGGAACGTCCCATGATCTGGCCGTACTGGAAGCCCCCCCGGCGAAGGGCCTCCATCACCGTCATAGCCTTGCCCAGCAGCTGGAGCCGGGAGCCGTTTAGAGTGACAGAGAAGTTCTCCCCGCCCCCTGTGGCCATAGCCGTTACGGCGATGCCAATGGGGGTGGCGTATTCCGCGCTGAGGTACTGGGCCTCGGCGGTGATCTGACGTTTCATGTAGTTGTTGCCGCCGATGGCGACCTTGTTTTCCTCGATGCCCAGGGCTGCCGCCACCCGCTGGCAGAGTTCCGGGGTGCGGCTGCCGCCGCCCACCATGAACACCGCCTTTGGGGGGTCGTTGTTTACTGAAAGGATCCCCCTGGCGATCTGTTCCGCCAGGTCCTCCACCGTTGGGCGGATCCGTTCCAGGATCTCCTCCCGGGATACGGTGTAGGGGAAGCCCAAAACGTCGGCGTACTCAAAGGAGGGCTCCCCGGCGCTTGCCGCAAACTTCATCCGTTCCGCCGTCTCAAAGTCGATAAGGTACTCCTGCATCAGCCGCTCGGTAATCTCGTCCCCGGCCACGGTGGCCATGGTGTAGCCGCAGACGCTGCCCTTGTCGGCCACGGCAATATCGCTGGTGCCGGCGCCTACGTCCACCAGGGCGATGTTCAAGAGCCGCAGTTCCCGGGGGACCACGGCGTTCATTGCGGCGATAGGCTCCAGGGTCATGCTGGCGATGGTAAGACCCAGCATGGACATGGTGGTGTAAAGGCTTTCCACCACCTCGCTGGGGAGGAAGGTGGCGATAAGGTCGATCCCCGCCAGCTTGCCCCGGTGCCCGGTGAGGGTGGAAAAGGAGTAGCCGTCCAGCTGGTACCCGACGATGGTGTGGCCGACGCTGCAGAAGTCTATGGGATCCCCTTCGGAGAGGTTGGCGATAAGGTCCTGGTAGGCCCGCTGGACCCCCATGGATTCCAAAGCGGCCAGCTCCTTGGCGCCGATGGACTTTTGGTCGTCCAGCTCCATTTCACAGGATACCCGGCCGGTTTTCAGCACCCGCCCGGCGGCGGCCACGTGGACCTCCTGGAAGGAGATGTTCAGCTTTTGCTCCATCCGGTCCTTGACCAGTCCGGCGATCTTGGCGGTCTGTTCGATGTCCTCGATCTGGCCGTCCACCACCGCCCGCTGGGAATGCTCCGCCGACTCGACGCAAAGCACCTCCAGCATCTCGTCCCGGACCCGTCCGGCCACGCCGATGACGCTGCGGGTGCCGATGTCCAGGATGAACAGGATGTCCTTTCCCTGGGGTGTTTTTTGACGGGGCTGGCGGGGCTTTTGGTCCCCGGCCTTTTTGGGCGGCTTGCCCTTGGCTCCCCCTTTGCTCCTCATGGCGTTTTCCTTCCTCTCTCCCGGCGGCGGGTTATCTGCGGCTTTTTCTGATCTGGATCTGCTGCTGCTCCAGCATATAGGCGTTCAGCCTCTGCTCCCCGTGGGAGGAAAGGCGGAGGATCTCACAGCCGTAGGCCCACTCCCCGGGCTCCTCCCAGGGGATCTGGCGGCGGATGGCGACGTTGAGGACCTCCATCTCGTTGTTCACCATGGTCATAGTGATCCGCATTTCATCCCCCACCGAAAACTCCCGGTTGGAGACGAACATCAGCCCGCAGAGGCTCAGGTCCCGGACCCGGATGGTGAGGCGGTAGGGCAGGGGCTTTCCGTTTTTGTCCTTCATCCCCGAAGGGGGCATCAGGATGGCGCTGTGATCGATGGCCAGGCGGAAGAAGCGGCGCTTTTCGTATTCGGCATAGCTTTCCAGGTCCCGGACCCGCAGGAATTTCTCGGTGGAGATATACACCCGGGCGGCCAGCACCTGGAGCCGCTGGGGCAGGTGGATGACCAGCTTTACTTTGGTATCCAGCCCCAGGGAGGGCAGGTGGCCGCCGCTGTCCTGGACCTCCAGCAGGTGTTCTTCCTCTGGCAGGATCCGAACGGTGCCGGTGGCGATCAGGTTGTTGTTGACGGCTTTTACTTCACAGACGCACCCGTCACATTCCCTCAGCTGCATAAATCATCTACCCCTTTGTCCTTCATTCTTTGTCCTTCGCTGCCGCGTCCGCCTTTTGTTCCTTGGGAAGGGGGTCGCGGCC
Organism: uncultured Angelakisella sp.; assembly: GCA_910585535.1. Taxonomy (GTDB): domain Bacteria; phylum Bacillota; class Clostridia; order Oscillospirales; family Ruminococcaceae; genus Angelakisella. Next base: position 5,271 of record CAJUFK010000092.1, read on the forward strand.
GTTTTTCAGCCGGTAGGAGGTTTTAAGCAGCTGGCAATAGATCGCAGCCACCACCTCGTACAGCTCCGGCGGGATGTTGCTGCCCACCTCCAGCATACAGAGCAGGGAGACCGCGCTGTCGTCCCGGAACACCGGGATGCCCCGCTGTTCCGCCACACCGATGATCCGCTCCGCCACCTCTCCGTACCCGGAGGCGATAACGATGGGAGCCAGGTCCTCCTCTACATTATATTTAAGGGCCACAGCCTTGCTCTTTTTTGCGCTTGCCATTTTGTGCAGCCCTCCTTTTCCGTGTGTTAAATCTTCACATCTACCCCGGTCCTTTTATAGGGCAGGGATTTGAAAACGTCCATCAGGGAGCGGGGGCGGTCCAGACGGTCCACCCGGACCTCCCCAAAGCGGTAGCCGGTGTTCCCCGCACAGCTGCGCAGGTCGTTTTTGATGTCCCCATACAGTCTGGTGTAAGCAGGGGGGCAATAAAGGGAAAAGTCGATGGTTTTATCCCGGACGAACAGCTCCAGCTCGAACCGGCCAATGCCCCCCACATCGAAAGCCAGAAGCATATGGATTACCTGGGTGCCGTCTGACGGGCGGTCCCGGTCGTCCTCCCCGCCGTTGGGGTTGATCCAGATTTCGGCAAAGGACTGAAGCCCCTCGTACTGCACCGGCAGCACGAAATGGAGGAGGGGGGTGAAGTTGCAGGGGGAGCAGAGAAGGCTGTGGATGATCTTCTCCAGCTTGTCGGAGCTGGAGGCCATCAGCTCTTCGCTGGTCATCTGCCGCTGGAGGATCCGGGTCAGGACCCCCAGGGCGGTGTCCTCCTGCTTTTGCTGGGGCTGCTTTTCCTGCTCCAGCAGCTGCTCCAGGGAGAAAAGGAAGTTCTCCCTGGCCTCGTCCCCCCGCAGCTGCATCAGCATCCGGGAGACCGACTCCTGAAGGAAGGTCCCGTTGTCGTTATACCGGGACAGGTTGTAAATGGCCATCCGGACCACCTTTTCGGTTTTATCCGAAAAGAGAATGCTCTCCTCCACCTCTTTCAGAAGCTCCAGGGTGTCCTGACGCAGGAAGCGGAAGAAGGAAGGGGCGTCCCCGGCCCGGTACCGGTTGGCCAGCTGGTCCAGCTTTTGGGAGAGAACGCTGGAGGAGGAGAGGGTGTCCGAAAGGTATTGGAGGCTGTTGGCCACCGACCCCAGGGCCTCCCGCCGGGTGTGGTAAAGGGTGAGGGCCTTGAGGAAGGAGACGGCGGCGTCCCGCAACTCCCCCTGTTCCGGGTTTTGGCGGATGGCGTCCCGGAGAAGGTCGAACAACTCCCCCTTAAAATAGGTGGAGGCGTTTTCCTGGCGGGCCATCTCCCCGGCGATGCCGTCGGAGGGGACCAGCAGTTCCCCGAACATCTGCTCGATTTCCTTGGTAAAGGGACTGTTGTTCACCGGCAGGAGCTTGATAAGGGCCTCCATGGAGGAGATGCTCTTCAGGAAGTTGACGGTGACCGACGGGTCCTTGAGAAGGTTGAGAAGCATGGCAGAGGTCTCGTCCTGCTGGACCATGCCGTTGTTCTGCCCCAAAAGTTCCGACTGCCCCCCGGGACGGGGCACCCGGCTGGGGTCCTGGATGGGGTATTGGGCGGCGGGGTCGATGTTGGGTTTCGTCTCCACCTGCTGGCTTTTATTGATCAGGGGCGTTGTCACCCGCAGTATATCCGCCATCTGTTTCGATCCCTCCTCCCGCGGTGATTGTGACGGTACCTTGGGTACCGGGATTACTCCATATAATAATTATCGTACAAAAATAAAATAACACAAGAGTTTGTGGTTGGGTTTTTCCCAAACCTGTCGAATAGGAAATATAAAGCCTTCATTTCGATCAGGCCTCGTTTTCTTTCACAGGGGGACGGGCCGGAAAGACGGGCAGGGTCCTCTTGAAATTTTACCCTCGGGGGGATCTGGGAAAATCTTGGAATAGTAGGTGAAGCGCAATGGCAATCGATCCCAGTATGGAACCGATGTTGGAAGTCTTTATTTATGAAAGCACCTCCCTTCTGGAGCAGCTGGACGAGATCCTCTTGGAGTCGGAAAAATCCAAAAGCTTCAGCGAGGACAACATCAACGAGATCTTTCGGACCATGCACACCATCAAGGGCTCTTCCGCCATGATGGAGTTTACCGGGATCTCCACCCTGGCCCACGCCGTGGAGGACGTTTTCTTCATTATCCGTGAGGAGCCCGCCCGGATGGGACAGGTCAACGAGACGCTGTTCGATCTGGTGTTCCGGGCCTCCGACTTCCTTAAGACCGAGATTGAGTCGGTCCAGAACAGCGGAGAGGCCACCAAGGACCCCAGCAGCATGATCGCAGAGCTTAAGCAGCTGGCCGCCGTTATGAAAGGGGAGACTCCCCCCGCCGGCGCTGCGGTCCCTGCCCAGGATGCCGCCCAGGCTCCCCCGCCTCCCAGCGGCGGGGCCGGGATGGTGCGGATCAAGGTCTACTTCGAGGACGGCTGCCAGATGGAGAACATCCGGGCCTTTATGCTGATCTCCCAGCTGAAGGACCTTTGCGACCAGCTGGAGACCATCCCCTCCCACCCGGAGAACGACGCCTCCTGCTGCTCCGACATCATCAAAAACGGCCTTATTTTGGATCTGAAGCCGGTTGGCTCCCTGGACGATGTGATCCACGCCATCGAAAACGCGGTGAACATCAAGACCTATGAGGTCCTGGACGACGGCACCGCCCCGGCTCCCGCCCCCGAGGCCCCCAAGGCGGCCCCAGGGGACTCCGCCGCCCCTGCCGCTCCCAAGCCTGCCGCCCCTGCCGCGGCCCCGGCTGCCGCCGGCCCCGGCAAGGTAAAGCAGAGCCTGGTCAGCGTCAACCAGGCCAAGCTGGACCAGCTGATGGACCTGGTGGGGGAGATCGTCACCTCCGAGTCTATGGTGGTGGGCAACCCGGAACTCCGGGGACTGAAGCTGGATAACTTCCACAAGTCCGCCCGGGAACTCCGCAAGCTTACCGACGAGCTGCAGGACATTGTTATGTCCATCCGCATGGTGCCCCTCTCCGGGGTGTTCCAGCGGATGAACCGCATCGTCCGGGATATGTGCAAAAAGCTGGAGAAGGACGTGGACCTTGTTACCGAAGGCGGCGACACCGAGGTTGACAAGACCATCAACGAGGCCATCGGCGACCCCTTTATGCACATGATCCGCAACTCCATGGACCACGGCATCGAGCTTCCCGAGGAGCGCCTCAAGAAGGGCAAGCCGGCCAAGGGCAAGATCACCCTGGCGGCCAAGAACATCGGCGGGGAGATTGTTATTACCATCTCCGACGACGGCCAGGGCCTGGATACCGAGGCCCTGATGAGAAAGGCCCGGAACAACGGCCTCCTCACCAAGCCGGAGAGCGAGTACACCGACAAGGAGATCTTCGGCTTCATCATGCTTCCCGGTTTCTCCACCAATAAGGAGGTCACCGAGTTTTCCGGCCGTGGCGTGGGCATGGACGTGGTGCGCCAGAACCTGGAAAAGGTAGGCGGCACCCTCTCCATCGACAGCAAGTGGGGAGAGGGCACCACCTTTACCATTAAGATTCCCCTGACCCTGGCCATTGTTGACGGCATGGAGCTGGCGGTGGGCAATTCGGTGTTTACCCTGCCCATCACCTCCATCAAGCAGTCCTTTAAGCTTTCCGAAGGGGCCCAGCTGGTGGTGGATACCGACGGCTCCGAAATGATTATGATTCGGGGCCAGTGCTATCCCCTGATCCGCCTGCACCAGATCTACGGCATCGAAACCCAGGTCACCGACCTGGCCGACGGCATCCTGATGCAGATCGAGAACAGCGACAAGGTGGCCTGCATCTTTGCCGACGAGCTGCTGGGCGAACAGCAGGTAGTGGTCAAGCCCTTCCCCAAGTTCCTCGCCAAGTACGAGATTAAGCAGATGGGCATTTCCGGCTGCACCATTCTGGGGGACGGCAGCATCAGCCTGATCCTGGACGCCAACAACCTGCTGAACTCGCAGCATTAAAGGAAGAAAGGGGGAGCAATCGTGAGCATCGACACAAAAATCGTGGCGGAGGACGCTCTGGAAGATCTCAGAGGCCGTTACCTCACCTTTTACATCGATAACACCTGCTACGGCATCGAGCTGCTGTACATTTCGGAGATCATCAGCACCCAGCCCATTACCCAGATCCCCGGCCTGCCCATCTACTACAAGGGGATCATCAACCTCCGGGGCAAGGTAGCCCCAATTATCGATGTGCGTCTCAAGTTTGGCCAGGAGGAACGCCCCTACGATGACAAAACCTGCATCATTATGGTGAACATCTCTGATATGCAGGTGGGATTGATTGTAGACATGGTGGCCGATGTGGTTACCATTGACGACGCCATCCGCAATCCCCCGCCGGAAAGCGGGATGCGTAACGGAGAGCGGTACCTTTCCTCCATCGCCAAGGTGAGTGGGAAGGTGGTCCTGAATATCGACTGCGAAAAGTTTTTCCAGAGCGATCTTCGGCCATACTAAATCCAGCCCGGTCTCACATCCGGGCCCCGAATGTGAGACCGGCCCCAGCTGTCTCTCCCCACACCTAGGCGGAGAGGCGGCTGTTTTCGGTCTATTTATGTAATGGGAAGGAGCCAACAGCTGTGAGTCCAGAAACCAATGCCCAGTCCAAAATCGTCCGCATGACCGACGCGGAATTTGCAGACCTGACCGGTTTTGTCAAACAGAAGTATGGCATCGACCTCACCAAAAAGCGGGTGCTGATCGAGAGCCGTCTCTCCTTTGAGCTTAGTCAGCGGGGCTTTACCAGTTTCCGCCAGTATCTGGATTCGGTCAGGCAGGATCAGAGCGGCAACGAAATGACCCTTATGCTCAACAAGCTGACCACCAACCTCTCCTTTTTTATGCGGGAGCAGGAGCATTTTACCTTTATGGAGCAGGAGCTGATCCCCTACTTCCTAAAGACCCGGAAAAACAACGAGTTCCGGATATGGAGCGCCGGGTGTTCCTCCGGCCAGGAGGCCTACAACATCGCCATGGTGCTGGACCAATACTTCGGCGCCAGAAAAGGAAATTGGGACACCACCATCCTGGCAACAGACATTTCTATGAAGGTCCTTACCAAGGCCCAAAAGGGCATCTACACCGAGCAGGAGCTTAGCGGCCTGCCTGCTGCCTGGCGGTCCAAGTACCTAACCTCCCGCCCCGACGGCACCTTCCAGATCTGCGACAGGATTCGCAAAGAGGTGGTGTTCCGCCCCGGCAATCTGATGGAGCCCTTCCACTTTAAGCGCCCCTTCGACCTGATCTTCTGCCGCAACGTGATGATCTATTTTGATGGTCCCACCAAGGACAGCATCATCAACAAGTTCTATAACGCCACCTCCGAGGGGGGCTATCTCTTCATCGGACACTCGGAAAGCATCGGGAACAACACCCGCTATAAATACGTCAAGCCTGCAATCTACCAAAGAAGGAGCTGACCCCCTTATGGACGGTACGAACGGAAAGATTCGACTTTTGATCGTAGATGATTCCATATTTTTCCGCAAGGCTCTTACTGAGGCTTTGAATGGCGACCCTCGGATCCAGGTGATCGGGACCGCCGTAGATGCCATGGACGCCATGGAAAAGATCAAGATTCTAAAGCCGGACGTTGCGACCCTGGATGTGGAGATGCCAAAGCTGAACGGCATCGACTTTTTGCGTAAGCTGATGCCGGTGAACCCCCTGCCGGTGGTGGTGGTGAGTTCCGCCCCGATCCGGGTCCTGGACGCCCTTAGCGCAGGAGCGGTGGAGTTTGTCCGCAAGCCGGAGATCAAGGGCCCGGACGGGATGCGGAATTTCATGAGCGAGCTTACGGTGAAGATCCGTATTGCCGCCACAGCCAAAGTCACCAGGCGGGTCGCCCCCGCAAAAACCGCCGTTGCCCCTTTGCCCGGGGGGAGCGTTGCCGCCGCGCCGGCGGCTTCCGCCGGAACCGCCGCACGGCCCGGCCTGGCCCTCCGCAGGACCTTTGCAGGGGAGGCCCCCATCATTGCCATTGGAGCTTCCACCGGGGGCACCGAGGCCATCCTGGAGGTGGTTCGGGACCTGCCGGCCAATACCCCCGGCGTGGTCATTGTTCAGCATATGCCCCCGGTCTTTACCAAGATGTACGCCCAGCGTTTGGACCGCATCTGCCACATGACGGTAAAGGAGGCGGAGCCTGGGGACCGGGTGGAGCAGGGGAAGATCATCATTGGGGCAGGGGAGTACCATCTCCGGCTGGCCAAGGACGTTCGGGGGTACTACGTCCGCAGTGAGCCGGGCCCCAAGGTAAGCGGCCACTGCCCCTCGGTGGATGTGCTTTTCGATTCCGTGGCAGAGGCAGCCAAGGCAAATGCCATGGGGGTGCTTCTCACCGGCATGGGTGCAGACGGGGCGAAGGGCCTTCTGAAGATGCGTCAGGCCGGGGCCTACACGGTAGGCCAGGACAAGGAGACCTGCGTTGTCTACGGGATGCCGGCGGTAGCCTTTAAGATCGGGGCAGTTCAAAAGCAGCTCCCCCTAGGAGAGATGGGTGGAGAAATCATCCGCTACCTCACCAACAAAAAATAGCGGCCCTGCGGCCGTCCGCACACCCTCCCCGCCGGCGGGCTGGCGCCCGCAGGCACACCCTCCCCGCCGCTCCGCGCCTAACGGCTGTGCCGGGACTTGGGTTGTGCCTGGAGTCGGAAGCAGCAAAAGGCGAAAAGTAGAAATCGCCCCTTGCCAGGTCGCAGGGGCGATTTTGCGGCAGGCTGGCGCCCGCAGGCACACCCTCCCCGCCGTTCCGCGGCTAAGGGTTGTGCCGGGACTTGAGTTGTGCCTGGAGTCGGAAGCAGTAAAAAGCGAAAAGTAGAAATCGCCCCTTGCTAGGTCGCGGGGGGCGGTTTTGCTGATCCAGACCTGTTCCCCGCCTCGGGGCCGTCTTTGCCCCAAGGCGGCTCTTTTTTCCTCCGCAGAGGAAAAACGCCAACACAGAAAGGGGCCCTGGGGGCAAAGAAACTCCCAAATCCCTCCCAACCCGGCACCCTGCCCAAAAACAAACTGCAAACTTCTACGAAATCTCCAAAAAATCACTTGACAACCCTTGGAGGCGTTTGGTAAAATAGGTACTCGGTGGCATTGGGCCGTATTCTGCCCAAAAAGCTGCCGGAAGTACGAATCAACCGGCGAAACAGGCCGTTTGAGAATATACTATAAGGAGGTGCAAGAATATGCCAACCTTTAACCAGCTCGTCCGCAAAGGCAGAGAGACGGTTGAGAAGAAATCCACTGCCCCCGCCCTGCTGAGAGGATGGAACTCCAAGAAGCGTGCGGCCATCCAGCAGAATTCTCCTCAAAAGCGTGGTGTATGTACTGCCATCAGAACATCCACCCCCAAAAAGCCCAACTCCGCTCTTCGTAAGGTAGCCAGGGTCCGCCTGTCCAACGGCATCGAGGCGACCTGCTACATCCCCGGCATCGGCCACAACCTGCAGGAGCATAGCGTGGTCCTCATCCGCGGCGGTCGTGTCAAGGACCTTCCTGGTGTCCGTTACCACATCATCCGCGGAACCCTGGACGCCCAGGGCGTTGCCAAGAGAATGCAGGCCCGCTCCAAGTATGGCGCAAAGAGGCCCAAAAAGGCTGGTGCCGCAAAGTAAGAACCCCTAAACTTGCATAATATCTGCCAGAAAAGGCAGTATCCTAGTATAGATGGGATATTCCCCCTTTCTGGCGCAAGCGGGAGTTTCGTGCTTTCGAGTACCGATGATCTCATACTAAATATGAAGGAGGGAAGCGAAGTGCCAAGAAGAGGTAATATCGCAAAAAGAGACGTATTGCCGGATCCCCTGTACAATTCCAAGCTGGTGACCCGCCTGGTAAACAGCATCATGCTGGACGGCAAGAAGGGCGTGGCCCAGAAGATCGTGTACGGCGCCTTCGACATCGTTCGTGAGAAGACCGGCAAGGATCCCCTGGAGGCCTTTGAGCAGGCGATGGAGAACATTATGCCCGTGCTGGAGGTCAAGGCCCGCCGCGTGGGCGGCGCCACCTACCAGGTGCCCATGGAGG
>CAJUFK010000093.1 GCA_910585535.1 uncultured Angelakisella sp.
TAAAACCAGCATTTTCCTTTTACCTCCCTGTTCTCTCCCTTGGCTTTCCGCCTGGGGAAACGGCCTTTGGGCGTTTACGGTTGTACACAACTGTGAACACCTCTGGGAGGCAAAATTTTTTCGGGAAAATGCTTTAGTTTTTGGGGGAACGTCCGAATAACTGGTTATGAACGCGCCTGTTGGAGCGATTGATGAGCAATCAAAAAAGTGTTTCGAGTTGTATACTTCTCGAAACACTTTTTTTATGCCGTTTTTGCGATTTTCGGGCGGCTTTTCTTTACTTGCCACTTCAAGAAAAAAGAAGCTAAGATCGGATGGCTTTGCATCCTTTCTTAGCTTCTCTTTTTTTGCGCGGCCTTTTTTGTTCGGCTCGTTTCAAAGTATTTCGCCCGATCTCCGCGCTAAGAGCCGCCTACGGCGGCTTCGCTCCGAACCGCGCCTTCTGCGAAGCAGACGTGCCCGAAGGGGCGCGTAGCGACCCGTCAGGGCTGGGCGCAGTGCGGAGGGCGACCAGGGCGCCGCCCTGGACCTGCAAGCCTTTGAAAAGGCTTGACCTAAACTTTACACCCTTTGTCACGCAGTCGTTATCGCGGGTCCTGCCTGGAGTCTTAACGGCGTTCTGTCCGACGCGCAAAATCGCCTCCTGCAACCTGGCAAGGGGTATTTCGACCTTCCGCTTTCTGCAACATCCGACTCCAGGCACAACCTAAGTCCCAGCACAACCCTTAGGCGCGGAGCGCCGGGGAGGGTGTGCCTTCTGCCGCAGGGCCGAATTGGAGGCGGTCGAACTCGGCCATGCACTCATCTACTGTGGCGCCGCCCAGCAGCTTCCGCACAATCAAACAGGTGTTCCCCCATTGCTCCACCTTCATCCCCGCATTGGACCCCACAACAAAAATATTTTCCTCAATCCGCGCATTCAGCGGCTCCAGCGCCGGAATACAGTTGGTCGCTACGTTTTTAGAGCCAGGGATCACCTTGTTGATCTCGGTATAGATCTGAAGCGCTTCGTCAGAAAGAATAACATCCAAAGCCGCCATAGCGTCCTCAGCGTGTTCGCTCTCCGCCCCTACCGCAAACCCGGTCATGGGCATTACCGGCATCTGCCCCAAGTCACTGGGCAGACCCACCACCTGTAGTTCAAAGTCCAAGGCGCCATAGGCCGTTTCGGTGTTGGCCGCGCCCCAGTAAGCCACCACCATGGGGGTCTTTTGCGCCAGAAAATCCGGTCCTTCCCCTTCGATGGCTTCACTCACCAGCGCCTTCTCTGCATCGATGTACCCCTTGTCCATCAGCTCCTTCAAAAACTCAAAGCCCGGCCGCATATAGTCGCTGTATTTTTTCTCCCCGCTGTTCAGGGCGGCGATCTCCGCCTCGGTATTGCCGCCGTTGTACAGTTCGGCGAACCCCTGGGCCAGGACAAACACCTCCAGCCACCAGCGGTTGGCCCCCAAGGGGGTCTCGACACCGTTCCGCCGGAAGGTCTCACAGCAGGCCAGGAACTCCTCTGGGGTGTTGGGCGCCTTTAAGCCGTACCGGTCGAACATATCCTTGTTCAGGAACAGGCCGTAGGCCACTACCTCCTGGGGGATGGCCACCAGCTTCCCGTCCACGGTGTTGGCCACCCGGACGATCTCCCGCAGGTTTTTAGCGGACTCCAGCCCGGAAAGATCCATCAGCAGGCCCTCCTGTCCCAGCGCCTGGACGATGTCTGGGTTTAACAGGTAGATGTCATCCATGTTGTTCCGGACCCGATCCAAGGTCACCTGGTCATAGGTCCGGTCCTGGTAGTTTTCTGCCGTGTAGGTCCGGTACGCCATGGAGATTCCGAGCTTCTCCTCCGACAGGGCGATGGTTTTGTCAAAGGCGTTTCTGGCGGCGTTTTCCAGGTTGGGGCTGGTTTTTTCCATGGGACTGAACAGGTTCACCACCCGCTCCGGCTTCTCATCCTCCTGGATTAGGTTTATATTGTTCCCTCCCTGGCCGTTTCCGCAGGAGGTCAAAGCCAGCATCATAGCCGCGGCCAACCAGGCCGCAAGCAGCCGCTTTCCTTTGCTCATCTTGTCTCCTTTCCCTTCCTTTGATGCTGTATCGCTTTTTTCAGCAGCTCAATGTTAATGGGTTTTGCCACGTGGGCGTCCATCCCGGCGTTCAGGGCGGCTTTCTCATCCTCGGCAAAGGCGTTTGCCGTCATGGCGATAATAAGGATCTCTTTGGCGTCCCCGCGGTCCAGGGCCCGGATTGCCCTGGTGGCGTCGTAGCCGTTCATCACCGGCATCTGTACATCCATAAGGATGGCGTCGAACTCCCCAGGCGCCGCCTGCCGGAACCTTTCCACCGTCAGCTGGCCGTTCTCTGTTACCTCGCAGCTGGCGCCCTCGATCTGGAGAAGTTCCACCAGGATCTCGGCGTTGATCTCGTTGTCCTCCGCCGCCAGGAAGCGCAGGCCGGCCAGGCTGTTTTCTTCCCCGGCTGCCAGGTCTTTTCTCTCCCCGGTCCCCGGTTTCATCTCCCGCACCTTTTCCAGAAGCGCCGAAGCGAAGAAGGGCTTTGCCACCGTCCCCGTGTTTTCCAGTTCCTGGGCCTCCTCCAGTCCTTCCTGGCCGCTTTCCGCCAAGAGGATCAGGGGGATATTTCCCGCCAGGGCCTTGCGAATCGCCTTGGCCGCCGGGAGCCCCCCTTCCGGCTGCGCCCAATCCAGGAGGACCAGCTGGAACTCCTCCCCGGCCTCCAGCCGGCGAAGGGCCTCCAAGTTGTTGGGAACAACCTCCGTCTGGACCCCGGTATCCTCCATCGGCGCCAGGATGCTCTCCTTCCCCTGGGGGTCGCCGTCCACCACCAGCAGCCTGGCAATGCCGTTCTGTTCCCAAAGCTGCCGGACGTCCAGGTTCTCGGGGACACAAAGCTCCAGCTCCACCTGGAACAGGCTTCCCTTCCCCATTTCACTGGACACTTGAATGGTTCCGCCCATCAGTTCCACAATGCTCTTGGTGATCGCCATTCCCAGGCCGGTTCCCTGCACCTTATCGGTGGTGCTGTTTTCCGCCCGGGTAAAGGCGTCAAAGATGGTGGTCAGGTACTCCGGCGTCATGCCGTAGCCATTGTCCTCCACCTCAATCCGCAGGCGCTGGATCTGGCTGGACCACTGCTTCTGACCAATCAAGCGAAACCAGATGCTTCCCCCCTCCTGGGTATACTTTACCGCGTTGGAGAGCAGGTTAATGAGGACCTGGTTGATCCGGGTCTCGTCCCCCAAAAGATACTCGTGACGGACGCCGGTGACTTCCATCTGGAAGTTTTGGCTTCGGGCCTTGGCCATGGGCTGGATGATGGCGTCCACCGAGGAGACCAGGTCGTTTAGGGTGAAGGGCTGGAGGTTCAGCACCACCTTGCCGCTTTCGATCTTGGAAACGTCCAGGATGTCGTTTATCAGGCTGAGGAGGTGCTGGCCGGAGGCCATGATCTTTTTTGTGTATTCCCGCACCTTCGCCGGATTTTCGGCGTCCCGCTCCAGAAGGGTGGCAAAGCCCAGTACCGCATTCATGGGGGTGCGGATGTCGTGGGACATATTGGATAGGAAAACTGTTTTGGAGTCGCTGGCGATCCGGGCTGCCTGGAGGGCGTCTGTCAGCTGCTGGTTATAGAGTTCCCGCTCCATCTCCCGCTCCTGCCGCAGCTTGTTCTGCTGCCGGTGGTTAAAGTAGTACAGGGTGCAGCAAAGGAAGAAGGCCACCAGCATAACCAGCACGACGATGAAGATGTTTTGGTTGACGGTGTGCCCCTCCTGCTGGATCGCCTCCACAGGAACATAGCCTACCAGATAGATGGTCCCGTCGTTTACCGACCACATATAGTTCAGGGCCTTTTCCCCCCGGATGTCGTGGTAGAAAAGGACGTTGCGCCCTTCTTCCAGGCAAAGCTCGATCTCCTCCCGGAGTTCCGGGGCCAGGATGTCGTTGGCCCGGTAAAAGTCGGTGAGATTCAGGTGCCCTGCGCTCCGCATCCCCATCCCCTTGGGCTTGAGGACAAACCGCTCGTTTACTGCGTCCATAATGTAAAGGGTGGCCTGCTTGTTGTAAAATCCGTCAGGGAGGGAGCGGTCCAGGGAATCGTAGACGTATTCCACGTAAAGGGCAGCGATCTCCTCCCCGTTTTGGATCACCGGCGATTTGATGGTATAGGCCCAGGTGCCCATGTAATTGATATACGACTGGGAGACCGGCATCCCCGCCACCGTACCGCCGGCAGAGAAGTCCAGTCCTTCCTCGGTAAAGGGTTCCCCGGTATTGGAGACGCCCTGGGTCTCCCCGGCCATGATAAGCGAAAGCTTGACCATCGACTGGTTTTTTTCGTAGGAACGGATGTATTCCTGGGGGTCCTCCGCCTTGGCGGTCTCCTGGGCCACCAAAACCTGGAATTCCGCGCCATTCTTCAGCACGGCCTCAATGGTACACTGGATGAGATCCAGACTCCCGTTAAGATTTTGAATGGCCGATTCTGACATTTCCCGGGAAAGCTTTTGGGCCACAGAAAAGACCACGATTCCCAGAATGCAAAAGACCAATATAATAGAAAGGAAGAGGGATAGGCCGCCCCCGCCTCCTTTGCTTATGTTCCGCTTCTCACTCATTTCCCAGATCTCCATTCCGCTGTGTCCCCCTGTTCCATAGGAGGAGAGAAAAGGGGGGAACGCCATCCCCCATTGATATTGTTATTATAGCATCAGACAAGTTTTCGTGTCAATCGGCACAGAAGCGCCGGAAGGGTAAAATGTGGGTAAAATAAAGTTCTCTTTTCTCCTTTTTGGAAAGCTTGCGGGGAACCGTTTGGGTTTGCTGTTTCTGCCGTTTTGTGCTATACTTTTTGATATAACAAACCGTTTGGGAGGGATCCTCTTTGTCAACCTTTTTTACCACCGTACAGATTGTTCTGCCCATCTCCCTCCTGATCCTTCTGGGCTTCCTTCTCCGGGCGGCTGGAGTCTTGGATGAAACAGGGTGTGCAAGGATGAATACCTTTTGCTTCCACGTTCTTGTCCCCGCCATGGTCTTTTACAACATTTACACCGCCGACCTTTCCACCCTCCAAAACCCCCGGATCCTGCTTTTCTGCCTGGTTTCGGTGACGGCGGTCTTTCTGGTCCTGATGGTCCTGGTTCCCCGGCTGGTAAAGAATCCCGGCCAGGTGGGGGTGGTCATCCAGGGGGTGTTTCGGTCCAGCTTTGTAGTCCTGGGGATGGGCCTTGCCACCTCCATGTACCCCGGCCAGGACATGAGCATCATCGCCATCGCCTCCACCGTGGTTGCCCCCTTGTTCAACGCCTTTGCGGTTATCTGCTTGGAGGTTTTCAGCCAGCAGAAGCCGAACCCGGGGAAGATCCTAAGGGACGTAATCAAAAACCCCCTGATCCTCGTCTCGGTAGCGGCCCTTCTCTTCCTTCTTTTGGGGATCCGCTTTCCTGCCGTAATCGACACAACCATTCACAGCGTTTCCTCCACGGCCACCACCATCAGCCTTATTGTTCTAGGCGGGGGGCTGACCTTCCAGGAAATTGGGGGGTACAAAAAGATCCTGGCCCTTACCGTGGCGGCCAAGCTGGTTCTGCTCCCTATGATCTTCATTCCCATTGCCGTTTGGCTGGGATTTTCCCGTATGGAGCTTCTCTGCCTGATGATTCTCTTCGCCTCCCCATCCCCGGTTACAGCCAGCATCATGGCCCGGAACACCCCAGGCTCAGACTGGCAGCTGGCCGGCCAGATTGTCGTTTTTTCCACTGTCTTTTCGGTTTTCAGCCTCTTTGGGATCATCTACGTTCTTCTTTCCCTGGGGCTTCTGTAGGCTCCCTGCCTTTGGGGAGAGACAGCGCCATGGCCGTACCCTCCCCGCCGCTCCGCGGCATAGACCGCGCCTGGAGTCCCAAGTATCTGCAAGATCCCCACAAATCAAAAACGGCTGGGATACACCGCGCTTCTGCGTATCCCAGCCGTTTCCTGTCTTCCCGTCCCCGCAGGGATTCTTTTGCGATCCTATCAAATACATTCCCGGCCGTCCATCTTATCAAACAAGAATTCCTCAATAAACTGCACCCGCTGGAGCTTTGTCATCCGGGAGACGTCCGCCACCGGCTTGGGGGCGTTTTTCATCGGGACCATGGAGATGATAAAGTCATAGCTGGCTTCCGGATAAACGGAAAATTGGTAAGGGGAGCAGGTGTCTATGATCTCCATTTGGGGGATGCTGTCCTGGAGGTGCTTCCGCTGATCCTGCTGGATGATGACCCCCGCCGGGGAGACCAGCAGCGCCCGCCATTTGGTGGTGGTGCGGTCCTGGGAGAGGGCGAAGTGAAGGGTGAGGGAGACCAGCTCCTGCTGGTCGGGGCGGATCCCGCTAAGCTGCCGGTAAAGTGCCGATTGCTTTTTGACGCTGGCGAAAAGCTCCTGGCAGGATTCCGGCAGCGCCAGATGGGGCTGGGTCCTGGCGCCGGGGTTTTCCTTCTGCTGGTAAAGGGAATTTTGCAGATGGTTGATTAAGCCGAAGAAGAGGACCCGGTCGGAGGAAAAACGGCTGCCCAGCTCGGCGTCCACCGCCTCGATAAGGTGGAGGGCCAGCAGCTCGATGTTCTCCGGCGCCTTCTGCTCTTCCTCCATCTGGGCCTGGAAGGCGTTATAGCCCATCAGGTGGATGCAGATGTAGGTGCGTTCGGAATCGGGCAGGTGGACCCGGAAGGTCTCCTCCAGCCGCCGGGCGATAAAGGCGGCTGTGTTCATCTCCTGCTGGGGAAATTCCTCGTTGGGGGGAAGAAACTCCTTTTGGATCTGGTGGCCGTGGCGGAGCCGGAAGACGCAGATGGTGATATGGGTGGCCAGGGAGGTAAAATACTCGCTGCCCATAAAGAAATCAAATTCCTTTTCCGCCTCCTCGATGATGCCGCAGATCTTCTTGATGTCCTCCTCGGTGTAGACCTCCTCCATCTTCTCCAGACGCTCCTTGGCCAGACGGACCGGGTTGTTCACCTTGCCCTCCACCGCCGGCTCCCGATGCTCGCACAGGTCGAAGAAGCCGATGATGGCGGCCCGCCGGTCCACCTCCTCCCCGGCGATGCCGATGCCCCGGCCCTGGATCTTGAAGAGCCGCAGATGGTACTGGGCCAGCCAGTTTTCCGCCCAGTCCAGATCCGCGAGAATGACGAAACGGCTGACATAAAAGCTGTCAGCCAAAAACTGGATGGTAAGCTCCTCCCGGGAGAAGATGAGGCTTCGCAGCAGCTCGGTCCGCCGCTTCATGCTCCCATCGGTAAGGGTGAAATACTGGCTGTTCAGGAGGGCGGACAGCTTTTGCCGGTTTGCGGCGTCACATTCCAGCCGGGTGCCATAGCCCTGCTTCTTGACAATACGGATCTCCGACAGCTGATGCTCCCGAAGCCAGCTGTCCGCCTTGTTCAGGTAGTTTTGTACCGACCGCTTGGAGATCTCCATGGTTTGGGAAAGCTCGCTAAGGGTTAGGTACCCCTCTCCCTCCAGCAGAGCCAGAAGGATCCTTCTGGTGACCTCCTCTGAATGCCGCATTCTGTCCCCCTCCTTTCCTGTCAAATGGCGTTATCCTTCTCCGGGGCGGCTGCCCCCGCGAAATTCCGGCCGGACCTTTACCGCCATATCGAACCCCGTCCGGCACTCCCCGTTGGAAAAAGCGGTGAGGCAGCAGAGCAGGAAGGGGAAGCCCTGGAGCAGGTAGAGGGAGAGCAGCTTCAGTCCGCTTCTGACCCACAGGAGAAGCAGCTGCAGCAGCCGTCCCCGGGCCGGGTCCATGGGGACCAGGCGCAGCCCCAGGAGCAGCTTCCCCAGGGTGGAGCCGCCGGTGACGGTTTGGGCCGCCGCCTCGTATCCAAAGGCGATAAGCAGCAGCAGGCGGAAGGCCCGGTCAAACTGGGAGAAGACGGCGGCGGTGAGTTCTGCGTCCTGTCCTCCGGCAGCCTGGGCGGCGTCCATGGCGGCCCGCACGGCAAAAAAGTCCGGCTGGCCGGTAAGGCGGTAAACCAGCAGGCAGAGGGCAAGGACAAAAAGCAGATCGGCACAGAAGGCCAGGAACCGCCTGCCCCGCATCCCGGCAGGGGCCTTTGCCGTTTCAAGACCCAGAAAACCCATTTGTAATACCTCCCAAAAAGCAGGGCAGGGGATGGCTTCGGCCATCCCCCGCCAGTCTAAGGCACTGGGGAAGCCCCGGATTTGTTACGCTGCCACAGCGCTCAGCTCGTCCTGGTAGCACTTCTTATCCCAGACCCGGATAAAGGGCAGCCAGATGAGGAAGGAGACGGCCATGCCGCAAAGCTGGGCCACCACTCCCATGATGCTGCCGGTGGTGAGGAAACCGCTGATAAGTACCGGGCAGGTCCACGGGACCATGTTGTTGCACAGGGGGAACAGCCCAATGGCGGTGCCCAGGAACTGAACCGACATAGCGGCCATAGGGGCCAGGATGTAGGGGATCATCAGGATGGGGTTGAGGACGATGGGCAGACCGAAGGTCACCGGCTCGTTGATGTTGAAAATGCCGGGGGCGATGCCCACCTTGCCCACATTCTTCAGCAGCTTGGACTTGGCGAAGAGCAGCATATAGAGGACCACCGGCAGGGTGGCGCCGGAGCCGCCCATCCAAACGCCGTTTTCGTAGAAGGTAAAGGTGACGATGTTGTGTGCGCCGGCGGAGACGTTCTCCGCCATGTTGATGATCCACAGGGGTTCAAAGATGGGGAAGACGACAATGGCCGAGCCGTGAAGGCCGAAGGACCAAAGGAGATGCTCAAAGAAGCAGACGATGAGGGTGCCGATGTAGGAGGTGCCCAGATGCCGCAGGGGGGTAGAGATGATGTCGGTGACAAACTCCGGGAAGCCGCCCCAGGGGGTGGAGGCAAACACCAGGCGCACCACGGTGAAAAGAACGATAATGGCGGTGCCGGGGAGCAGAGCGGTAAACTGGGCGGATACCGCCTTGGGCACCGAATCCGGCAGCTTGATGGTAAAGTTCTTCTGCACCAGGAACCGGTAGATCTCCCCTACAATAAGGGCCGTAAGCAGGGCGGTGAAGAGCAGCGTGGCGTCCAGCGAACCGGCCACCCAGGCGTCCACCGCTTCCCCCTCGGCGCCGGTGAGGGTGGTGGGGACCACCACGGCAAAGAAGGCGGCCATGGCGATGATACCCGCGGGGGTGCCGTTCTCCCCGTAGCTGTTCACCAGGGAGCTGGCTACGCCAAAGCAGGCCACAATCGCCGAGATGCCGTAGGTGGCGTTCATAATGACCCCTTCAAAGGCGTTCCAGTTTTCGCCAAAGATGCTGGCCATCAGGTTCAGGAACCCCTCGATGGGAAATTCCGCGATAATCATGGAAAAGGCCCCCAGGATCAGCAGCGGCATTACCATGACAACGCCGTCACGAAGGGCCAGCAGATGCCGCTGTCCCCCCAGCTGGGCGGCTACCGGGAGGAACCGTTCCTCCATAAAGCTCATAAAAGAGCCGCTCTTTGAAGCTGCTTTTTTCATTGTCCTACCTCCTCAGTTTTCTTTTGCTTGGTACGCCTTATAGGCCTGTTCAAAGATCTTGTCGGCCTTCTGCATGGCGTAATCGGACATATCCATGGTTTGGATGACCGGGATCTCATCGCCGTGTTCGGTCTGGAACTTCTTGGCCAGATACCGCACCTGGGGTCCGATCAGAAGGATGTCGGTCCGGTGGATGCGGTCCTCCACCCGCTGAAACGCTCTGGCCTCGATGTCGGCCTCGATCCCCTTCTCCTTGGTGTAGGCCGCCATTTTGTCCACCAGCACGCTTGTGGACATTCCCAGGTTGCAGATCAGTGTAATCACCAGCATCTTACTCGTTCCCCTCCAATTTCATCAGCCTTTGGTGTATCTGGATAAATTCCTCCGCCACGTCCCGCATCACCAGCGCCAGGTTCAGGTGATCCTGGGCGTGGACCATCAGCAGGGACACCCCTTCGCTCTCCCCGCTCATCTCGTCCCGGATCAGCTGGGTTTGGGTTTCGTGGGCGGCCACCATGCTGTCGTCCGCCCTGGTCAGGGCCTCCCTGGCCTCCTGGAACTTTCCCTCCTTGGCCAGCTCAATGGCCTCCATGCAGCTGCTCCTGGCGTCTCCGGCGCCTGCGATAAGGCCCATCGCCACATCCATGCTTGCCACTGTACTCCCTCCTCGTTACACTATCTTTCGCCGAATTTGTCCGCAAACAGCGCCTCAATGGCCTGGGCCGCGTCCTGCTCATCTGCGCCGTCGATCTCCACCGTGACCATGTCCCCGTGCTTTGCGTTTGCCATCATCACGCCGGTGACACTTTTTAGGTCAAATCGTTTGCCGTCCTTTTTTACACAGACCAGACTTTCAAACCCGCTGGCGCACCGCGTGATCCGGGAAGCGACCCGGGCGTGGAAGCCCAGCTGGTTCTGGACCTGGAGTTCTTTTACAATCACTGTTCCACCTCCTTTCTCACCTCTGCCTCTGAGATACAGGCAAGGGCCCTGCCGGCCAGCTCTCTGCAGGCGGCGGTATCGCACCGGCTGATCCGGCGGCGCACCCGGGGGATGGAGGGGATGCTGACGCTTAACTCATCCACCCCCATGCCCACCCACAGGGGGATGAGCTGCTCCACCTCGCCGGCCTGGCCGCAGATCCCCACCTCGATGCCCTTTTCATGGGCGCAGCGGCAGATCCGTTCCACCATCCGGAGGAGGGC
The DNA here is from genome assembly GCA_910585535.1 of uncultured Angelakisella sp. Taxonomy (GTDB): domain Bacteria; phylum Bacillota; class Clostridia; order Oscillospirales; family Ruminococcaceae; genus Angelakisella. Next base: position 10,739 of record CAJUFK010000093.1, read on the forward strand.
GGGCTGGAAATAGGAGTTAAGGGAGGCCACCCGGGCGTTGTTCCGGTCTGCTGCAAAGAGGTACTGGGTCAGGTCGTTGGTGCCGATGCTGAAAAAATCCACCAGCCCGGCCAGCTGGTCCGCCATGACGGCGGCGGCGGGTGTCTCCACCATAATCCCCACCGGAACGGGGCCGGCGGCGGTCCCCCGGTCCTCCAGCTCCCTCCGCACCGCAGCGACAATTTCCTTGGCCCGCACCACCTCGCCGGCGGCGGCCACCATGGGAAGCATCAGCCGAACCGGCCCAAGGGCGGCGGCCCGGAGGATGGCGGCAAGCTGGGGCTTAAAGATCTCCGGGTGGTCCAGGCAGTAGCGGATGGCCCGGTAGCCCAGGAAGGGGTTTTCCTCCGGGGGAATGCCCAGATAGGGGATGCTCTTGTCCCCGCCCACATCCAGGGTCCGTATGATGAGGGGCCGTCCCGCCAGCCCCTTAACAATGGCGGAATAGAAGGAGAACTGGGTCTCCTCGTCCGGGGGGGCGTCCTGCTCCATATAGAGCATTTCGGTGCGAAGAAGGCCTACCCCCTCGCCCCCCTGCTCCAGGATCCCCGGCACCTCCAGGTGGGAGGTGATGTTGGCGTACACCTTCATGGTCCTGCCATCGGCGGTGGCGGTTTTTCCGCAGCGGAACTGCTCCAGGCTCTGCCGCTCCCGCTGTTTTGCTTCCTGATACTGCCGGTAGCGGCGGACAGCCTCCTCGTCTGGCGACGGGACAATCTCCCCGGCCTCGGCGTCCAGCAGCACCGGCTGTCCCTGCTCCACCTGGGCGAGGATCCCCGCCGCGCCTATGATACAGGGGATCCCCATGGACCGGGCCAGGATGACGCAGTGGGAGGAAAGGCCCCCCTTTTCCAGGATGATCCCTTCCAGCTTCCCGTGGCCAAGCTCCACAACCTGGGATGGCGTTAGATCCTGGGCCACTGCAATGACAGGATGGGAGGGGAGCGCCGTCTTTCCCCGGCGGGACAGGGCGCGGAGCAGCCGCTGCTCAATGTCGCTGATGTCCGCCGCCCGCTCGTTAAGGTAGGGGTTATCCAGGGCGGACAGCTCCTCCCGGTAAAGCTGGGAATGGCGGGCCACCGCGTATTCGCAGTTGACCTGCTCCCCCTGGACGATGCAAGCGATCCGGCCCATATAGTTCTCGTCCTCCAGCAGCAGCAGCTGGAAGTCCAGTATCTCCGCCTGATCCGCAACCGCGTTCTGGCGCAGGCTTTCGATCAAGGCAGACAGTTCCCCGGCACACAGAGCAGAGGCTGTCTGGAGCCGCTGAAGTTCTGCATCGGTATTCTCCACATGATGCGGGCTTACGTCCGCCTGTCCCTCCAGGAACAGGCACGCCTGAGAGAGGGCCATACCGCCAACCGCAACTGTACCTTTCATATCGGCCTCCCAATCTGTTGTCTAAAACAACAACGGTCTTCTCTGTAGTCTTAGTATATCATGCACAAGTCTTACCGTAAACCGTGAAAAAAACCGTTTATTTTCTACATCAAAGTGGCAATGTAGCAATTATTTGATTTTTCCGTGTCTTCGGTCCTTGCAAAAGCTCCCTTCAGACAGCAGCAGCCGGATACCCTTTGGGAGGAAGGTTCGCTATATCAGAGACCTTGGTTTTGTACAAAGAAAAAAGGCCCTGTCAACCGGCAGGTCCTTTTTAGCTGGGGCATGACCTTTGTCCCGGCGTCAGCCCTTTTCCTCTGCATTTTTGAGGATTCGTTCCACCGCCTCGGCGATGAGCCGGCCCATGTTCAGATCCTCCACCCCCACCACGATGTTGTCGCAGTGGTTTACCGGAATGAGGATCCGCTTGGCCCGGCTCTGTCCCACCGCCAGGGCCATGGCCGGGGTGATCTCCCCCAAAAGGGCGTCGGCGATGACGATGCCCAAAGGCCCGGCGATGACGTCGGCCCGGCGGCACCCGGCTAGGACCGCGTTCTCCCCGGTGGCACCCCGGTCCGCCCCTGCCCGGAGCATGGCGGCGGTGGCGGCGCTGTTGGTGCCCACAGCGGTGACCAGCAGATCCGGCCGGGCCTTCTTTACCGATGCCGCCAGCTGTTTTCCGATGCCGCCCCCTTGGGCGTCGATGATGAGCAGTTCCATCTTGCCGTCCTCACTTTCTACAGTGTTCCCGGAGCGGCCTTGGGCTGATGGAACGCCATCAGGGGTGGGGGCTCGTCCGTTCAAAATTTGGGGCGGTGGTTGGGGTAGGGCCGCCTTACGGCGGCCTTTAGAAGGTCGGCGGGGATCCCTTCGGGACCCGCCGAGATTGCCGCCATCCGCGCAAAACACCCCACCGGGGTGTATTTGCGGGGAACTCGATTGCAGGGCGTTAGCCTCGATCCCTTCGGGACCGTGACCTACGGTCAACTTTCTTTTTTTCTTTCAAAAAGAAAGTAAGCAAAGCCTCTCCGCGCTAAGAGCCGCCTACGGCGGTT